>NZ_JBNWCF010000002.1:0-527651 GCF_053522545.1 Rhizobium sp. 21-4511-3d
GCTATCAATCCCATCTGCAATCTCCCACGCATCCTTCAGATCCGGGGAGTGTGACATTCCAACTTTGCAGAAACAGGACATTCTAACTTTGTGGCTACATCCAAAGATCGCATAAGATAGATTATGGAACTAATTGATATGCCCAGATTACCTGAGAACCCCGGAAAACCGGCACTCTGACGCCCTCAGCGCTCTTCCAGCTCGCTGAGTTCGATCTCGAACTGCATCTGGTCGTAAGCCGGTTCGACGTGATCCGGCGTCTCGCCAATCACCGTGTCGTAGTCCAGCGGTGTATGCATATGCGTCAGGATCGCGCGCTTCGGCTGCAGTCTTGCGATCCAGTCGAGCGACTGTTCCAGCGACAGATGGCTCGGATGATAGCGGTATTGCAGCGCGTCGATGATCAGCACGTCCAGCTTTTCAAGCCTCACTGCAGTTTCCGGCGGAAAGTCGCTGATATCGCTGCAATAAGCGACATCACCGATGCGGAAGCCGAGCGAGATGATATCGCCGTGCTGCTGCTCGTGCGGCAGAAATGGAATGGCGCCGCCGGCGCCGGATATGCGGATCGGCGCGTCGAGTGTCTCGATCAGCCTGGGCTCGACGATTGGCGGATAATTGCTGCCTGGCGGCGTTTCGATGCAATAGCCGAAACCTTGGCGGATACGCTCCATCGTGAACGCATTGGCGTAGATCGGCACGCGCTGCTGGGCATTGTGATAGTAGCCACGCAGATCGTCGATGCCGTGGATATGGTCGGCATGCGGATGCGTGTAGAGCACCGCATCGATGTGACCGACCTTGGCGGCGATCATCTGCTCGCGGAAATCGGATCCGGTATCGACGACGACGGTTGTGACGCCGCCATTGCCGTCGAACTGCTGCACCATGAAGGATGCGCGCGTGCGCCGGTTCTTCGGATTGTCCGGGTTGCAGGCGCCCCAGTCACCGGTGATGCGCGGCACGCCTGGCGACGACGAACAGCCGAGAATGGTGAAACGCCGCCGGTAGCCCACGCCGCTAGATCCTCGGCATCTTGGTGAACAGCCGGAAGGCGTTGTCTGTGGTGATGCGCGCCATGTCGGCGTAGCTGAGATCAAGCGTCTCGGCGAGTACCTCGGCGGTGTTCACGACGTAGGACGGCTCGTTTCGCTTGCCGCGCCAGCGCTTGGGCGCCAGATACGGCGCGTCGGTTTCGACGAGCAGCCGGTCATGCGGGATCGTCTTGGCGATCGCCCGCAGTTCTTCCGACTTGGGGAAGGTCAGGATGCCCGAGAACGAGATATAACCGCCAAGCTCGACGCCGGTCTTTGCAAGCTCAGGGCCGGCCGAGAAGCAATGCAGGATGAAAGGGAAGGCCCCCTTCCCTGTTTCCTCGGTCAGGATCGCCGCCATGTCCTCGTCGGCGCTGCGGCTGTGAATGACCAGCGGCAACTGCGTTTCGCGCGCAGCCGCGATGTGACGGCGAAAGCCGGTCTGCTGGTCCGCAGGCGCCTGCGTGTCATAGAAATAGTCGAGACCGGCTTCGCCGATCGCAACAATCTTCTCATGGGCGTTCGCCAGACGGACGAGATCTTCCGTCTGGATATCAAGTTCCTCGTTGGCGCTGTTCGGATGCGTGCCGACCGAGCAGAAGACCGACGGATAGCGCTCGGTGATCGCCAGCAGCCCGTCGAGCTTCCTGACGCGCGTCGAGATCGTCACCATCTGCTTGACGCCGGACTGGTGCGCCCGAGCAACGATCTCGTCGCGCTCAGCGTCGAAATCGGCAAAGTCCAGATGGCAATGCGTATCGATCAGCATCGGCAGTCCTTACGCCTCGGGCGCGACGTAACGCGGGAAGACCGGTGCCGGTGCCTCAAGCTGCGTGCCTGGCACCAGACGGCCGGCCTCGCCGAGCGCTGCGAAATCGCGCTTGTCCGCAGGAGCGGCAACGAGATCGAGCAGCTTTCCGGCCGATTCAGGAACGATCGGCTGCAGCAGGATGGCGATCTGGCGCACGACTTCGGCCGTAACGTAAAGCACGGTCGCCATACGGTCCGGATCGGTCTTCTTCAGCGCCCACGGCGCCTGACCGGCGAAATAGCGGTCGGTCTCGGAGACCACGCCGATGATCGAGGCGACAGCCTTGTGGATCATCTGCTTGCCCATGTCTTCGCGGTTGGAATCCAGCAGCGCATCGGCAGCAGCCAGCATCACCTTGTCTTCATCCGTCAGCGGACCGGGTTCCGGGATCTTGCCGTCGCAGTTCTTGACGATCATCGACAGCGAGCGGCTGGCAAGGTTGCCGATACCATTGGCGAGGTCAGCGTTGATGCGCTGGCCGATCGCCTCTTCGCTATAGCTGCCATCCTGGCCGAAGGAGACTTCGCGCAGGAAGAAGTAGCGCACCTGGTCGAGACCGAAGTGATTGACGAGATTGACGGGGTCGACGACGTTGCCGAGCGACTTCGACATCTTCTCGCCCTTGTTGAGCAGGAAGCCGTGAGCAAAGACGCGCTTTGGCAGCGGCAGACCCGCCGACATCAGGAAGGCCGGCCAGTAGACGGCGTGGAAGCGGATGATGTCCTTGCCGATAATATGCACATCGGCCGGCCAGTATTTCGCCCGCGGTCCATTGCGGTCTTCGATATAGCCGGTCGCGGTGATGTAGTTGGTCAGCGCGTCGACCCAGACATACATGACATGCTCGGGATCGTTTGGAACCTTGATGCCCCAGTCGAAGGTCGTGCGCGAGACCGAGAGGTCCTTCAGGCCGGACTTGACGAAGGAAATGACCTCGTTGCGGCGCTCGGACGGACCGATGAAATCGGGGTTCTCTTCGTAGTGCTTGAGCAGCTTGTCCTGGTATTCGGACAGCTTGAAGAAGTAGCTGGCTTCCTCGACCCATTCGACCGGCGTGCCCTGCGGGCCGTAGCGGACGCCGTCGGCGCGCACTTCGGTCTCGTCTTCCTGGTAATAGGCTTCGTCACGCACCGAGTACCAGCCGGCATAGGAATCCTTGTAGATGTCGCCGTTGTCGGCCATCAGGTTCCAGATGTTGCGCGACGTCTCGTGGTGGCGTTCCTGCGTCGTGCGGATGAAGTCGTCGTTCGACGCATTCAACAGCTTCGCCATCGCCTGGAATTCACCGGAATTGCGGTCGGCAAGTTCCTGGGCCGTAATGCCCTCGTTGCGTGCCGTCTGCTGCATCTTCTGGCCGTGCTCGTCGGTACCCGTCAGGAAGAAAACATCACGGCCGTCGAGGCGCTGGAAGCGCGCCATGGCGTCGGTGGCGATCAGTTCGTAGGCATGGCCGATATGCGGCTTGCCATTCGGATAGGAAATCGCGGTGGTGATGTAGAAGGGCTTCTTGTCTGTCATGGCGGCCATCTTTGTCCGGCTTACTCTATCAAAATTGTCAGCCGCTCTTAGCGCATGTCATGGCGAAGAGAAACACTAAGTTTCGAAAGCGGCAGCCTTTTGGCCGCCTGCGCGGCAAGCTGAGCTTGACTCGTTTTTGCCCGCATCCTACCCCTTTGCCATCATCAGGGGCGAGGCAGAGTAGACCGTGAAAATTGAGCTGATCGCCGCACGCGCATCGGGGAATGCCGCTTGAGCCTTCCCGAAACCTTCCAGCCTCTCTATTCGCTCTCCGGCTTCTTTGTCGGCATGCTTGTCGGCATTACAGGCGTCGGCGGCGGCTCGCTGATGACGCCGCTGCTGGTGCTGCTCTTCGGCGTCCATCCGGCAACTGCCGTCGGCACCGACCTTCTCTATGCCGCGATCACCAAATCAGCGGGTACCGCGGTCCACGGCATACATGGCCGCATCAACTGGCGCATCGTCGGCTCGCTCGCCGCCGGAAGCGTCCCGGCCGCCCTGCTCATGCTCTGGCTGATGTCCGGCGTCGACCGCAAGAGCGTCGAGGTGGCGCATACGATCACCATCGCCCTTGGCTGGCTGCTGGTCATGACCGCCTTCATGCTGATTTTCCGCTCCCAGGTGCTCGCCTTCGCTAAGAGCGCCATCGGCGAGCGCTCGCCGCCGAAGCCCGCGACGATCGCCATCTTTACGGTCATCCTCGGCCTGGCGCTCGGCGTTCTCGTCACGCTGACCTCGGTCGGCGCCGGTGCGCTTGGCGTCACCATTCTCCTGGTTCTGTATCCGAACCTCGATGTGCGCGAGATCGTCGGCTCCGATATCGTCCATGCCGTGCCGCTGACGCTGATCGGCGGTATGGGCTACTGGTTCATCGGCGAGATCGACTGGCTGATGCTGGTTGCTCTGCTCATCGGCTCGATCCCGGGGATCATCGCAGGCAGCCTGCTGGCGCCGAAGCTGCACGAGCGCACCATCCGCATCGTGCTGGCGCTGACGCTTGCCGTCGTCGCCTGGAAGCTGCTGACGGCTTGATTACGGCCCGGGTTGCTTGATATCGGCGAGAATGCCGAGGATCGTCTGCTTGCGGTCGAGATTATAGGCTCCCGACACCGTCAGCCGCTCGTTCACATCCGACTGTAGCCGCGCCATCCGCTCGGCACCGGCAATATCCCCTGCCCGCGCCGCCTGACGCGCCCGGTCCATCAGGTCTTCGCCGACATGGCTCACGAAGAACTCGAAGATCGTATCGCTTTCTTTTCCGGAGAGAGCATCGGCCAGCCGGTGCATGGCGCGCCGCGCCGCCGGTCCCTGTGCCGAAAGCACGTCCTGATAGGCATTGATGATCTCGCCGCCACCATAGTTCATCAGCTTCAAAGCCTCGCCGACGCTGCCCTTAGCGGCCGCAAGCAGCGACGGATCGTCGGTCGCAGCACCGAGATTGCCCAGCGCCGCCGCGAGATCGCCTTCGCCAAGCGGCGAGAGCTTCAGCGGCAGGCAGCGCGACCGGATGGTCGGCAGCAGTTTTCCCGGCGCATGCGAGAGAACCAGGAACAGCGCCCGCTTAGGTGGCTCCTCGAGGATCTTCAGGATCGCATTGGCGGCATTCCGGTTCATGTCGTCGGCCGGATCGATGATGACGATGCGCCAGTTGCCGGTGCCCGATGTCTGCGAGAAGAATTTCCCGGCGCGGCGCACCTCGTCGACGGTGATCGCCGACTTGACCTTGCCGGTCTTCTCGTCGACCGGCCGCGCCAGATGCAGGAGATTGTGCGAGGCACCCGATGAGATCTGGCGGCTGACGGGAGAATTCGGATCCGGATCGGGAATGATTTCAGGCGCGGCCCCGGGATCGGGGTGCGAAAGCACGTAATTGGCAAAGCGGAAGGCCAGCGTCGCCTTGCCGATACCTTCCGGTCCCTCGATCAGGACCGCATGATGTCCCTTGCCGGAGCGATAGGACTGCGAGAGGAAAGCCTCCGCATCCTCGTGACCAAAGAGCTTGGGATTTTCCGCCGGCCAGATCGCCCCATCCAGCAGGCCGGGCCGGTCCTCACTCATGAACGGCTTCCGGCGTCTTTTCGGCCGCGTCAGTGCTCGTCAGCTGCGTGATGATCTCGAGGATTTCGGCGGCGATAGCGGCCTCGTCCTGCATGGCATTGACGACGTGGCAGCGTTCCGGTTCGCGGGCGGCGATATCGAGATAGGCCTCGCGGCGCTTCTCGTGCGTTTCCAGCTCTTCTTTCTCGAAGCGATCGGGACCATCCGCATTGCGCTTCTGCACCCGGGCAAGACCGGCGCTTGCGGGAATATCAAGGATGACGGTGCAATCCGGCACCACGCCATTGACGGCGATGCGCTGCAGCGTCTCGATGAAATCGGGCTCCAGATTGCCGGTTACGCCCTGATAGACGCGCGAGGAATCCATGAAGCGGTCACAGAGCACGATCTTGCCCTGCAGCAGCGCCGGCCGGATGATTTCCTCGACGTGATCGTTGCGCGCCGCGGCAAACAGGATCGCTTCCATCCGCGTGCCGAAAGCTTCGGCCGCGCCTGACAGCAGCACATGGCGAACGGCTTCCGCACCCGGCGAACCGCCGGGCTCGCGCGTCAGCAGCACCTGATGTCCGCGCTCGCGCAAAGCTTCGGCAAGGCGGCGGATCTGGGTCGATTTGCCAGCCCCCTCACCACCTTCGAATGTAACGAACAATCCCGTACCGGACGACACGCGCACTTTCCCGTCTTCTCGCCATCCTGCGAAAGAATTGACGCAGGGCTCCTGACCTATCTAGCCGAAGACGCCGCCAAGTGAAACCTTGCACTGAGCCGGGCAAGCGCCCTTCCCCGCCAATTTCAAGTGCCGGCCCGGTCGTCAGGCGCCTTCGGCCTTGTCCCAAAGCCAGGAGAAGAACACGGATTCGCCGAGTTCGAGCAGCGCATCGACCGCCCGGCTGGTCAGCGAGCCCTCGGCCACGCTCTGCGCGGTAAAGAGCGGCACTTCGCGCAACACGCGCCCGCCGGAGGAAATCACCAGCGTCCCCGCCTCCGCATCGGCCGCTACCGGCGCTGTTAGCGGCCAGCGATAGATGATTCGCGCCGCCAGCCGATCGGGATTGCTGACCGGGATATAGACGCTGACCGGCGTCTTGGCGACCAAGTTGACGCTGCCCGACTGCCCGCCATAAACGCTCGCCGACCCGACAACTTCCTTCTCGGCAAAGATCTGCCGCGTTTCGAAGGAGGTCAGCCCCCATTCGAGAATGCGCTTGGCCTCGTCTGTGCGCTCCTTGTCGGAGGCGATGCCGCCGAGCGCCAGGAACAGCCGCTTGCCGTCACGCTGCACCGAGGCGACGATCGAATAGCCCTCGCCTTCGGCAAAGCCGGTCGCAAGGCCATCGGCGCCGAGACCCAGACCGAGCAGCGGATTGCGATTGCGCTGGAAGATCTTGTTCCATTCGAAATCGGCCTGCGCAAAATAGGGATAATAGGCCGGATAGGTCTGCTGCAGATCGGCGGCGAGCGTCACCATATCCCGCGCCGTCGTCTTGCTCTTGCCGCCGTCGGGCAGGCCGGTCGAATTGCCGAAAATGCTCTTGGTCATCCCGAGCGTCTGGGCACGGCGCGTCATGGCGGCAGCGAAATTCTCCTCGGTGCCGCTCATGCCTTCGGCGAGAATGATGCAGCTGTCATTGGCGCCCTGGATGGCAACGCCCTTGACCAGATCTTCGACGCGCACCCGGCTCTTCAGCGAAGCAAACATCGTTGCCGTCCGTGACGGTGCGCCGCCGGTGCGCCAGGCGAATTCGGAGACCGGATAATCGGTATCGAGGGTGATCTCGCCGCCCTTCAGCGAGGCAAAGACGATATCCATCGTCATCAGCTTTGCGAGCGACGCCGGCGAGAAAGCCTGGTCCTCGTTCTTCGCCAGAAGCACGGTGCCGGTCGAAGCCTCGATCATATAGGCCTGCGCCGCCTTGGTGACGAAGCCGGCAGGTGCCGGATCGGCTGCAGCCGATGCCGAAGCAGCAGAAAGCAGGCAAACGCAATAACCGATGAGACGCTTCAGCATCGCAAGTCCCCAAGCGCGAAATTCGATTCTGGAGGTTAGAGAACCCGGTGCGCGCCTGCAATCGGCGTCTTAGCGCACCGGCTGCTTTGCGTGCTGGCGCTTGTAGGAGGCGAGGATCGATTCCTGCGTCAGGCCATCGTTGCGGACCATGACGGCGTCGAAAGCGATCGGAACGGTGACCGTTTCGGTTTCCTGATAGCCCATGGCCAGCGAGCTGCCCCAGCCATAGGGACGCTCATAAGGGATCGGTCCGATCTCCGGCAGAACCACCATTTCGCCGAAACCCTGCGGCGCACCCATCGTGCCGAAAGGCTGCGCCGGTGCGGGCGTCGGGACCGGAGCGGCATTATAGCGGGCGCTCGGCGTCGAACCGCCGTAAGCCGTCGCCGACATCGGAACCGGAACCTTGGAGGCCTGAGGCACGGTCAGCGTGCCCAGGCTGCGCAGCTGGTCGCTGGTGATGCGGCGATCGTTGGAAGCGACCATCACGCCGCTTGCAATCTGACCGCCCGGATCGACGGCCGGGATGCGGCTGCCCTTCGGCGTGTAGGAGGCCATCAGATAGGGCATGTCATGCCCATCCATACGCGCCTTGCCGACATACTGAACGCGAACGCGGCCGGTGCCGCTGTGCTTCATGTCGAGCAGGTCGGCGGTCTTGTTGGACAGGTCGATGATTCGACCCTCGTGATAAGGGCCGCGATCGTTGACGCGCACGATGATCGACGAGCCGTTCTCGACATTGGTGACGCGCGCATAGCTCGGCAGCGGGAATGTCGGATGGGCCGCCGAGATCGACAGCTGATCATAGACCTCGCCATTCGCCGTCAGGCGGCCGTGGAAGGCCGAGCCGTACCAAGATGCGATGCCGACCTTGCTATAGGAGAAATCTTCCTGCGGATAATACCACTTGCCCTTCACCTGATAGGGATTGCCGACGATATAGCGGCCGCCGCCCTTCGGGATCGGTCCGCCCTCGACGACACGGGGGCTGGCTTTGACGCCATATTCTTTTTCGGAAAAGTATTCTTTGCCGTGAGCGCGCTTCTTCGGCGCCTGAGATGTTGTACCGCACGCCGTGACCGCAGCGCACATCGCCGCCAATGCCAGCCACCGCACACCCGTTGCGAAAGACGCCGCCCCGTATTCCAACTTCATTTGTCCCACGCCGCCAAAGATCGTTATGGTTAAGCAAGTGCCCTGAAACGGACCAACCCTGCCTACGCCCCTGCACCTAACGAGACTTTAATTGTGTGGCCAATGTGCCGAATTTGCGAACAATATCGCAGCGATAGCCGCAATTTTAATGGTTATGGTTTATAGATGGTTAAATTAAAGATGTTTCAAGCTCGCTTAATGCGGCCGAATAACGGCCTCGCTTCTCCGGTTTTCATTTAATCAACAGTCAGATAAATCCCAGAGCAATCTCAACGAACATAAGATTTGATCGTGATTATTCCTGCGACTGACATACAGCCGGGTTCATCAGAAGCATATGATCTGTGCATCATAGGAAGCGGGCCGGCGGGCATGACCATCGCCCTTGAGCTCAAGTATTCGGGCTTGCGGATCTGCGTGCTCGAAAGTGGCAGTGAAGCCGCAGGCGAGCGAGACGACCTTGGTGCCATCCGATCCGAGGGTATAGAGGTCAGATCCGATTCCCGCGTCCGATCGATTGGCGGCTCCTCGCAGACCTGGTCCGGTTTCATTGCCCCGCTGGACGAGATTGATCTGAAAGACCGGCCAGGATTGCACCCCGGTTGGCCTATTTCTCACGATGAGCTTTATTCGGGCTCCGACGAGGTTGGATATCGTTACAAGATTCCATCACGCAACAGGTTCGGTGAGCCTTGGAGCAACAATGTCGAGCATCACCTGCCCGCGCTTCCGGGCGTTCATGGCAAGATCTTCAAGACGCAGGAGCCGGTAACCCGCTTCGGCAGGCGTTACACGCATGCCTTTTTGTCAGAAGGCTTTGACCTGGTTTATGGCGCGACCGTTACCTCGTTGGAGCTCGGTCCGGGCCAGTCAGAGTTGGCACATGTCGTGGGCGCAAACTGTGCGACCGACAGCGGCACGAAGATCCGCATCCAGGCCAAGAGATTCGTTCTGGCGACATCGGCGATCGAGGCCATCAGGATACTGAAAAACTCTGGCATCCCAGACAATTTTGGCCGCCTCGGCCGCGGCTTCATGAATCACCCGAAGGGCTATATTGGACGTGTGACGTTCAATGAGCCGCTGCCGAAGTCACATGATTTCTTTAAGGTAAGCGACCGCGGCTATACAGGCTATGTCGGGCTTCGTCTGAGCGATGAGGTTCAGGAAAACGAAGGGCTTCTCAATCCCTATCTGCGCTTCGAACCCAGTTCTATCGGCACCTACCCGGAGGCAAAACAGCTGAGCCAAACGCTGCGGGCCTTCACGGCGTCGCTACGCAAACGCCAATTTGCAGCCGCCGGCAAACATGTTGCAGGCCTCGCAAATCTCCCCGGGATTCTGCAAACCGTCCAGCGGATAGCAGCGAGACTTCTGAGCAAGCGCCAAAAGACCTTCAAATGGGCACGCGTGCGTTGCTTCATGGAGATGCGCCCGAGCGATGCTTCGTACGTCACTGTTTTGCCCGAGGTGGCGGATCAACTCGGTACGCCGATCGCTTTCGTCAAGCACGACATCACGGATGAGGACGTCCGAGCGGTGGCGCGCCTGGCTGAGCAGGCGCGCGTTGCGCTGCAGGCTGCTGGTATCGGAGAGTTGACTGTCGAGCCAGACCTCGCGGGCCTCTTGCGCAATGACGCGAGCCATCATCTCGGCGGGGCAGCCATGGGGCATGATCCACAGACTTCGGTCGTCGACACGAATCTGCGCGTCCATAGTGTCGATAATCTCTTTCTTGCCGGCGGTATGGTCTTCCCGACAGGGGGAAGCGCAAATCCGACAATGACGGTGATTGCGCTATCGATCCGGCTGGCGCGACATCTCGTTCCCGATATGCCTCGGGGGAAGGTTGTTGCCGCAAGAGATAGAACCGATCACGCGATCGTCATCGGTGCCGGCCGCCGTGTCCGGGAAGATGTCATACCTGCTCTTGAGGCTATCGAAAGCATCGAGATCGACAAGGTCTATTCGACCGGTCTCAATGCGGTTTTCGGTGAGCTTGAGTGCTATGAGACCGCCTCGCTCGAATCTCTCACCGCCGATCAACTGCAGCAGGCCACGCTCATCTACATCGCCGTCCCGCCGGCGCAGTTGGAGCGGGTTCTCGCCCAAGTCACAAAATCGTCTGTCCGACACATCGCGCTGATCATCGATACACCAGCTGTCGACACCCCCCGGATAAAATCGGAGCTTGCCAAATTCAGGCAGGCCGTACTTGGCGAGGATTCTGTTTTGCTTCCGTGGATCGATGCACTGCCGAGTGAGCCGGTTCGGGCAGTTAGGATGCAACGTTCAGGTTACCGCTATCATGCCGCCGCGCTCGCAAGGGCGCTGGTCGGTCGAGGCGAGTTGGCGAAGATAAAGGCGACATCCGGAAAACGCGACAACATGACGATCGCTTTTGCCGATACCGCAACCGCAACAATAATCGGCCCCCGCAACTATCGCACCGGGACATTGGAGCTCGAACTCAATGGCGGCAAGGTCCTGAGTTCTGAACTAGCCGCCGAAAATCCCATCCGGCCGCTAATTAGCGGCAGGCTTTGCGTTGGCTTCAGGTGTGGTTCTAAAGAGGTGCATCTGACGGAGCAGGAGAGCGCATTGCTCGGCTACTTCGGGGCTCAAGACACTGTCGTCACAAGAATGCTGGATCTGAAGCGCGTCGGCCTGAAAAGGTTGATCGAAGCCACGATCCGTGGCGAAACGCCCTACAGCCATGAATTCGGCCTGGAAGACGCAACGATGAAGTGGTGAGTGCTGCGGCAAGCCATGAGCCGTGGTACACGATTGGCTCTGTTTGATCGCCGCTCTAATTGGAATTGGCGGAAGAGGTGGGATTCGAACCCACGGTACGGTTTCCCGCACGCCGGTTTTCAAGACCGGTTCCTTAAACCACTCGGACACTCTTCCGTTCCGCGCCTTATGACGCAAAGGCGCGCGTCAATGCAAGGGCTGGACCCAAAAATCTCTGCGGCGCGATCGCCCTTACCGGAAAATGGGAACATAGGACGCCTCAGGCGGTTCGGCTTTCTTCAACACCGATGAAGGAGGAAATCATGTTTGTGAAAATAGCTGCCGTGTCCCTGCTGTCTCTCGGGCTGGCAACATCCGCCCTCGCCCAGTCGTCCAGCGGCGGTTCTTCGGGTGGTAGTGCAGCGGGAAGCGGATCGGGGACCGGGACGATGTCGGGGTCCGGCAGCATGGGCGGCAATGGAAGCGGCGGCACGAACGGGACGACCAACAGCAATCCCGCGATCGTCGATCCGAACACGACGAACAGCACGATCAATAGCGGAAATTCCGGCTCGAACGGTGATTCAAACGACTGCCGCCGTGAGCCGCAGGCAAATGCAAGCGGCAATACCGGTCCATCCGGTAATGTCGTGAGCCCGGACAATTCGGCCGCGTGCGCACAATAAAGCCGCTACGCGCGTCTGGGTGCCTGTCGCGTGACTGCAGTTGGCATCCAAGTCGCTCTCGGCTGCAGCCCGCTATGGTTGTCGTACAATACAAAGCCGAGGCGCGGTGATAGTCCGAAACGGAGCGAAAACCACTCTAACGGTGGACTATGGCGGCCAATTTGCTGATTGGCCGTCAGAATGTCGCGCGTTGAGGCTGAAGTGCCGTCCGGGTCTTAGGCGGCGACGGCTTCCTTGGGCTTTACGCCCTTATCCTGCTTGCGCACAGCCTCTTTCGCCATCTTGATCAGGTAGGCGACGAACAGTTCGTTGTCGGCCTCGGCGATTTTGCGGGCTGCTTCCAGGTGTTCCATAAGGTGTGAATGACGCATCTGAGTCTCCCGTCGGTTGCTGTGTATCGATGATCACTAATATGCTTTAATGGCACGTTAATTTTGCAACCTGGAATAATTTACGTGGCGAAGTAAAAACTGGTTTCTTCTCAGTCGTTTCATTCAAATTTTATGCTTAACCATCCGTTAATATTTGGCTTGCCGCGCTTACCTGATGATTTATTCTCGAACGTCAAATGGGAGAGAGTAAAAATGTCCGGTAAGAGTTTGATCATGCCGCTGGGTTTTGCGGCGCTTGCCCTGTCGGGACTGCTGTTTCAGCTGGTCAGCCATGCGATGCATATGCCGGTGACATTGCTTCAGCCCTGAGAATCGGGGAACCTTTCTGCAGTTTCCGCGTTCATTTCGTTGTTTTTCTCGGAGGGAAATCACTATGGAAGATCAGGGCGTAGGCTGGATTGCGGCAATCATCATCGGCGGCTTTGCCGGCTGGCTGGCCGAAAAGTTCATGAGCAGCAACATGGGCGTGTTCATGAACATCATTCTCGGCATTGTCGGCGCTATCGTCGCCAACTTCATTCTGGGGCTTCTGCATGTGCAGCCGCTGTCGGGCTGGCTCGGCTATCTCATCACCGGTTTCGTCGGCGCCTGCCTGCTGATCGCCATCGGCCGGATGGTCCGGCGCTGATCCCAAGAAAAATGCGCATGAAAAAAGCCGGGATTTCACTCCCGGCTTTTTTGTAGGATGGCGGCAATCAGCGGCGGCTCATCAGCCCGAAGACATAAGCGATGCCGGCCGTGACGGCGAGAGCGAAGATCGGCTCCTCGCGCACCTTGTCGCGTACCTTTTCCGTCATCACAGAAGCTTCGTCGGCAACGGCGGTCTTTGCTCCCTGCCCCAGCGCCACGACGCTTTCGGAAAGGCGGGCCAGATCCTCGCGCAACGCGGCTACCTGTGCGGACAGGTCATCGGCGGCGACTTCCGCCTTGACGCGCGCAGCTGTGGATTGGGCGGAGGCGGTTTTCAGTTCGGCCATTGTCTGCTCCTATTTTTCCGGATGCCGCAACAACGAATGGAGGCGGCGAAAGGTTCCCGGCAATGCGCGCTTTTGTTGCCTGGGGCGGCCCAGCAAAATCCATTCCGGACACTGTCATGTTTTCGTCCGATAACGCTTCAATTCCGCCGTGCTTTGCTCTAAGGAACGTCGAAAGCTTTGCCCGTGAATGGGCGGAATATAATGCGAGGTTTGCGTTTCGATGTTCCATATCCTGAGAAGAGCTGCCCAGACGTGGGTCGCCAAGCTCCTCATGCTTCTTCTGGTCGCCTCCTTCGGCATCTGGGGCATATCCCGCGAGCTGATCAGCGGCGGTTCCAGCACGACGGTAGTCACCGTTGGTGATCAGAAGGTGGACGTCAACGAGTTCCGCCTCGCCTACCAGCGCCAGGTGGCAAGCCTCAGCCAGCAGTTCGGCATGCGCCTGACGCCGGATCAGGCCAAGGCCTTCGGTGTCGAGCAGCAGACAATCGCCCAGCTCGTTGCCGGCGCTTCGCTCGATCAGCTCGCCGAAGACATGAATCTCGGCCTCTCTGAAGATCGCCTCGCCCAGCTGATCGGTGACGATCCGGCGTTCAAGGATGTCAGCGGCAAGTTCGACCGCACGCTCTTCACCTCGCGCCTGCGCAATGCCGGTATCCGCGAAGCCGATTATATCAACGAGCGCAGCAAGGTCGCGGTCCGCAGCCAGATCGTCGATGCCGTCTCGAATGGCTTCACCGCCCCGAAGACGCTGGTCGATGCGCTCAAGGTCTATCGCCAGGAAAGCCGCGACATCGATTACCTGCTGCTCACCAACGCCAATATCGAGCCGATCAAGGCACCCGCCGATGACGTTCTGTCGAAGTGGTTCGATGGCGTAAAGACCCGCTACCGCGCGCCGGAATACCGCAAGGTCGCCTATCTCAAGCTCGAGTCTGCCGACATTGCCGATGTCTCGACGGTCACCGACGAGCAGATCCGCGAAGATTTCGACAAGCGCAAGGAAACCTTCCGCACGCCCGAGACCCGCACGATCGAACAGCTGACGTTCGCCAACAAGGATCTGGCTGCCGCCGCCCTCGCCGCGCTGAAGACCGGCACGACGTTCGATCAGCTGGTTACCGACCAGGGCAAGACGGCAACCGACGTGCTGCTCGGCGATTTCACCAAGGACAAGGTTCCGGATCAGTCCGTCGCCGATGCAGCCTTTGCCGTTGCCAAGAGCGGCGGCACGACGCCTGTCGTCGACGGCGCCTTCGGTCCGGTCATCCTGCGCATCACCAATATCAAGCCGGAAACGACGAAGACGCTCGACGAGGTCAAGGAAGACATCCGCAAGCAGCTTGCGCTGGTCAACGCTTCGCAGGAAGTCATCAATGTCCACGATCATATCGAGGATATGCGCAGCGCCGGCCAGTCGCTCGAAGACATTGCCAAGGAGCTGAAGCTCAAGGCCGTCCTCATCGACGCGATCGACGCCACGGGCGCTGACAAGGATGGCAACGAGGTCAAGGATATCCCGGCCAAGCAGCAGCTGCTCGGCGAAGCCTTCAAGACCGAAGTCGGCACCCAGCCGGTTGCCGTTTCACTCGGCAATGACGGCTATGTCTGGTTCGATGTTCGCGAAGTGACGCCTGAGCGCGACCGCCCGCTCGCCGAAGTGCGCGACAAGGCCGTTGCCGACTGGACCGCAGAGCAGCAGAAGCTCGAGCTTGCGAAGAAGGCCGACGAGCTGAAGCAGGAAGCACAGAAGGGCAAGTCGCTGGCCGATATCGCTGCCCCGCTTGGCATCGCCGTAGAAAGCAAGGCCGGTATCACCCGCAGCACCGATGACGCTGTCCTCGGCCGCGCCGTCAACGCTGCCTTCAGCGGCCCGGCCGATACGGTTGCCAGTGCCGTTGGCGCCGATCCGAGCACGCAGATCCTGCTCAAGGTCACCAATGTCAATGACGACCCGACGACCGATGCGCTGACCAACCAGGATGCGCAGATCGCCGCCGTCGCCAATGCTGCCGGTGACGATATCCTCGACCAGATGGTGACCCTGCTGCAAACGCAGTACGGCGCCTCGATCAACCAGACGCTCGCCGATCAGGCAGCCGTTCGCTAGCAGGAGCTTGAGCTGATGACCGATCTGAAGCCGCTTCTGGCCAAGGCCGCGAGCCGCGAGCCTCTGACGCGTGAGGAGGCCCAGGCGGCCTTCGACATCCTGATGTCGGGCCAGGCGACGCCTTCGCAGATCGGCGGCTTCCTGATGGCCCTCAGGGTACGTGGCGAAACCGTCGACGAGATCGTCGGCGCCGCCACCACGATGCGCTCCAAGATGCTGCGCGTCGTCGCCCCTGACGATGCGATCGACATCGTCGGCACCGGCGGTGACGGCAGTGGCACCTACAATATCTCGACGCTGGCGGCGCTGATCGTCGCCGGTGCCGGTGTCCCGGTCGCCAAGCACGGCAACCGCGCCCTGAGCTCGAAATCCGGAGCGTCGGACAGCCTGTCGGCACTCGGCGTCAAGCTGGAGATCAGCCCCGAAGTGATCAGCCGCTGCATCGCGGAAGCCGGTGTCGGCTTCATGTTCGCGCAGCAGCATCACTCGGCGATGCGCCATGTCGGCCCGTCGCGCGTCGAGCTCGGTACGCGCACGATCTTCAATTTGCTGGGACCGCTCACCAATCCCGCCGGCGTCCGCCGCCAGCTGCTCGGCGTCTTTGCGCCGCAATGGGTGGTGCCGCTCGCCGAAGTCATGCGCGATCTGGGCTCCGAAAGCGTCTGGGTCGTCCACGGCGATGGCCTGGACGAAATCACCACGACCGGCAAGACCAGCGTTGCAGCACTCGAGAACGGCAAGATCCGCACTTTCGAGCTGTCGCCTGCCGATTTCGGCGTGGCACCCTGCACGCTCTCGGCCCTCAAGGGCGGAGATGGCGTCGTCAACGCGGCGGCACTGCGCGAAGTACTCGGCGGCACCAAGAACGCCTATCGCGATGTCGCGCTTGCGAATGCCGCTGCTGCGCTCGTCGTTGCTGGCAAGGCCGAGACGATCGCCAAGGGCATGATGCTCGCCACGCAATCGCTGGACAGCGGCGCGACGGCGGCAGCCCTCGACAAACTCATCGCCGTTTCCAACGATATCGACTAGGATTGCCCGATGACCGATATCCTGAAGAAGATCGAAACCTATAAGCGCGAAGAGATCGCCGCCGCCAAGGCCAAGGTGTCGCTTGCCGACCTGAAAGCGATGCAGGCCGGCCAATCGGCACCGCGCGGCTTTCACAAGGCGCTCGCTGCCAAGCGGGATGCCGGCGAGTTCGGCCTGATTGCCGAAATCAAGAAGGCGAGCCCGTCCAAGGGCCTGATCCGCCCGGATTTCGATCCGCCGGCGCTTGCCAAGGCCTATGAGAACGGCAGCGCCGCCTGTCTTTCGGTTCTGACCGATACGCCGAGCTTCCAGGGCGCGCCGGAATTCCTGACCGCTGCCCGTGCCGCCTGCTCATTGCCGGCGCTGCGCAAGGATTTCATGTTCGAGACCTACCAGGTCCACGAAGCTCGTGCATGGGGTGCAGACTGCATCCTACTGATCATGGCATCGCTGAGCGATAGCGATGCCGAACGCCTGCAGGACGAAGCCTTCGGGCTCGGCATGGATGTTCTGGTCGAAGTCCACGATGCCGAGGAAATGGAGCGGGCGCTGAAGCTCTCTTCCCCGCTCGTGGGCATCAACAACCGCAATCTGCGCACCTTCGAAGTCAGCCTGACTGTCAGCGAACAGCTATCGGCCATGGTGCCCGACGATCGTCTACTGGTCGGCGAAAGCGGCATCTTCACCAATGCCGATTGCAAGCGCCTGCAGGCCTTCGGCATCAATACCTTCCTCGTCGGCGAGAGCCTGATGCGCAAGGATGATGTCGCAGCCGCCACCCGCGCGCTGCTGTTCGGCGAAGCCGCAATCGCGGCTGAATGACATGAGCGGCGACGAGCCCCGCCTGACTCATATAGGCGCCTCCGGCGAGGCGAACATGGTCGATGTCGGCGACAAGGCCGAAACGACGCGCATCGCCACGGCCGAAGGTCACGTGCGGATGGCGCCCGAAACCGTGGCGCTGATCCGTGACGGTAATGCCAAGAAGGGCGATGTCATCGGCACTGCCCGCCTGGCCGGCATCATGGCCGCAAAGCAGACCTCCAGTCTCATTCCGCTCTGCCATCCGCTGATGCTGACCAAGGTCAGCGTCGAGATCGAGGAAGATGCCGCCCTGCCCGGCCTGCGCGTCACCGCGACGGCAAAGCTCACCGGTAAGACCGGCGTCGAGATGGAAGCGTTGACCGCGGTCTCCGTCGCCTGCCTGACGATCTACGACATGGCAAAGGCGGCAGACAAGGCGATGGAAATCGGCGGCATCCGCCTGCTGGAAAAGTCCGGCGGCAAGTCCGGCGACTTCCGTCATCCGGAGGCCGGCCGATGAGCAGCCTGTTGCCGGTAGCCGAAGCCCAGGCCCGCCTACTCGGCAGTGCATCGCCCGTTTCAGAGCATGAGCCCGTGGCACTGGCTGAGGCCGATGGCCGCGTGCTGGCAGCCGATCTCGTTGCCCGGCTGACCCAGCCGCCCTTCAATGCTTCCGCCATGGATGGTTACGCCCTGCGCCGCGAGGATGCGCCGGAGCCCGGCGCAGAGCTTCGCGTCACCGGCACCTCTTCCGCCGGTCACGCCTTCGAGGGCACGGTCGGCAAGGGCGAAGCCGTCCGCATCTTCACCGGCGCACCGGTGCCTGAGGGCGCCGACAGCGTGCTTCTGCAGGAAGATGCCGAAAAGATCGATGGCGGCGTGCGTACAAAATTCCCGGTGCGCCAGGGCCAGCATATCCGCCCGCGCGGCCAGGATTTTCTGGAAGGCGAACCGGTGTTGCTCGCAGGCACGGTGATGGATTTCAGCAGACTGACGGTCGCTGCCGGGATGAACCAGCCGGAGATGCAGGTGCTGCGAAAGCCGCGCGTCGCGATCCTCGCCACCGGCGACGAACTGGTCACGCCCGGAAGCAAGCCCGGCCCCTCGCAGATCATCGCGTCGAGCACCTTTGGCGTTTCCGCTCTCGTGCGCAATGCCGGCGGGAAGGTGCTCGATCTCGGTATCGTCCCTGATGACAAGGCGGCCATCACCGCCGCGATCCGCAAGGCCGAAGTGGCAGGCGCCGATGTCATCGTCACGCTCGGCGGCGCCTCCGTCGGCGACCACGATCTCGTTCAGTCGACCATGGTTGCTGCAGGCATGACGCTCGATTTCTGGCGGATCGCCATGCGGCCCGGAAAGCCGCTGATGGTCGGCAGCCTCGGCAAGATCCACGTTCTCGGCCTGCCGGGAAACCCTGTCTCGACGCTGGTCTGCGCGCTGCTCTTCCTCGAGCCACTGGTCCGCAAGCTCGCCTCGCTGCCGCCGGTCAAGCGTGAGATCGTCGCGGAAGCGGCCGTCGAGCTCGCAGCCAACGACCAGCGCCAGGATTATGTCCGCGCCACACTCGCAAAATCGCCATCCGGCGCATGGCAGGCAAAGCCGTTCGGCAAGCAGGATTCGTCGATGATGAAGATCTTCGCGGCCGCCGATTGCCTGATCGTCCGTCCGCCGCATGCGCCCGCACTTTCCGCCGGTGCGGCCTGCCCTGTCATGCTGCTGCGCCCCGGCCTGCTGCCGTAGCGTCGCTCGCCTTCACGCCGATCCAGAAGCAGCTCTGCGCCAGAATGCTGGCGCCGACGAGAACGCTGGCCGCCGCCAGGCCCGGATCGCCGCCGATGCCTGCCAGCGCCGTGCAGACGGCTCCAACAGCCATCTGCGTTGCGCCATAGAGGCCGGAAGCCGAGCCGGTGACCTTCGGATTGACACTGACGGCAAGCGTCAGCGCATTCGGCGAAGCCACGCCCGCACCGATCGTATAGACCATGATCGCCGCCATCATCGGCAGCAGCTGGAGTTCGCCGCTCGCTGCCAGCGTCAGGAACGCGAGTGCAGCACCGATGCTGACGAGGTTGGAGATCACCATCAGCCGCTTCATCGCAAAGCGCCCGATCAGCCGTGTGGCGATCATGCTGCCGATCCAGTAGCCGAAGATCAGCAAAGCAAGGCAGATGCCGACCTCGGTTGCCGGCCGGTGCAGCTCGTTCATGACGATGAAGGGTGCCGATGCGGTAAAGGCATACATCGACGTCGTCGCGCATCCCCCGCCGATCGCGTAGCCAACGAAAGCCGGTGAGCGCAGCAGGCCGAGATAGTCGCGGCTCAGCGACTTGACCGAGGTCTCGGCATTTCGCCGTCCGGTCTCCGGCACCAGCTTCCAGGTCATCAGCATGTTGAGAATGCCGAGCGCACAGAGCGCCACGAAGATCGAGCGCCAGCCAAGCGTTGCCGCAAGCGCCCCGCCAGCGATCGGCGCAAGACCCGGGCCGACCGTCACCATCAGGTTCATCACCGCCAGCCGCTTGGCTGTATCGTCAGCCGTCGAGGTGTCGCGGACAATGGCTCGGGCGATGACAAGGCCGGCGCAGCCGCCGAGCGCCTGGAAAAGCCGGGCGGCGATCAGCGCATGGACGCTCGGCGAAACGAGTGCTGCGAGCCCCGCAAGCGTATAGAGCACCAGCCCGCTCATCAGCACCGGACGGCGCCCATAGCGGTCCGAGAGCGGGCCATAGACAAGCTGCCCGACGGCAAGGCCGAAAATATAGAGGCTGACCGTCATCTGCATCTCGCCGATGCTGGCGCCGAGATCGGTTGCGGCCGACGGCAGAGCCGGCACGAAGATGTGCATGGCAAGCGTGCCGCTGAAGGTCACGAGCGCCAGCAGCCAGACGGGAACGCTCTTCGGCGATATCAACGGCGCGGCATCGGCCAGCCGGCCAGGATGGGAATTCACGATACTTGCTCCTCGCTGGGGCGGGAAAAGACGGCTGAGATATGTTCGAGCACGCGGAAGGCCGTCTCGACATCTTCGCGCTTCAATCCGGCGAGCGCCTCTTCGCGCACGCTCTGCGCCACACGCTCGACGTCAATGACGGTGCGACGTCCTGCCTCGGTGAGCACGATCGCCTTGGCGCGCCGGTCCTCCCCTTCCTGCCGTTCGACGAGACCCGCTGCCTCCAGATTGTCGATCAGCCGCACGACCGAGGAATTATCGAGCGACAGCGAGGCCGCCAGCGCCTTCTGGTGCATCGGTGTCGCCGACCGGGAGATGCGCAGCAAGGGCAGCCAGGTGGCTTCGGTGAGACCAAACGGCTGCAGCTTCTGATCGGCGGCGCGGCGCCAGAGGCGCCCGGCCTGACCGACAAGCGTGCCGAAGGTGGCGAGAATTCTATCGTGCTCGGGAGGCATGAGACATATCCGTTGATATCGCAATAGATGACATATCATCTAAATTGGCGCAAGAATGCGCCGACATGAAATATTCTCGTCCTGCGATGGAGAAATGCGCCGCCGCCGACCTGAAATGCTGTGGCCCTAGAAGGCTCCTGACGTGACATAGAAGACCGCTGCCCAGGCGAGGATCGCCAGTATTCCCAATCCGATAATCAGTAGGCGCATGAAACATTCCTGTGTTTGCGGCACGAACTACGCAAGGTGGAATGTTTCGGATCAGTCGCAGGCAAGTAAAACACGCTGATTCGCGCAAAGGTCGTGTCACGGCGACGTCACGCGACACCAACGGCGTCTTATGGTTACCTGATCGTGAGGCGTCCGACCCGCCTCCGAACCTCCAATTCAATGCCCGTTGCACTTCGGCGGGCGGCCTGATGCAAGTCGGCGGACCTGCGAGGGCAATAGGGCTCGCCTGTGTTTCGCGTGGCGAGCCCATTTTTTTCTTTCGTCATCCGTTGTCTCAAGGGATCTCAGAGTAAAGCCATGCGTTCGATCAAAGATTCAGACCCCGATCTTGCCGTGTTCCTCAAGCTTCGCATGCAGGAGATTTTCCTGCGGCTGAAGAGCCAGGGATGGAGCGATGCCGATATCGGCGTGGCGCTCGACGAACTCATCGTCCGCTTCGAGCGGAACCGGGAGCCGGAGGATATGCGCCTTCGCCTCGCCATGTAGCCGGCCACGTTTCCCGCTCTCGCCTTCCCGGCACCGGAATGATATCACGGCACCCGTTATTTGGACGCGGCGCCGGGTTCCGGCGCGCATAGGCAATGGAGGCGAGTATGGCGGTTGAAAAGGTAGCATTGGTCACGGCAGGTGGCAGCGGCATGGGTGCTGCGGCGGCGAAACGCCTGGCAGCCGACGGCTACAAGGTCGCGATCCTGTCCTCTTCGGGCAAGGGCGAAGAACTCGCCAAGGAACTCGGCGGCTTCGGCGTCACCGGCTCCAACCAGTCGAACGACGACCTGCGCAAGCTGACCGATCGGGCGCTGTCCGAATGGGGCCGCATCGACGTGCTCGTCAATAGCGCCGGTCATGGCCCGCGTGCGCCGATCCTCGAGATCACAGACGAAGACTGGCATCGCGGCATGGACGTCTACCTGATGAACGTCATCCGCCCGACGCGGCTCGTCACGCCGCAGATGCAAAAGCAGAAATCAGGCGTGATCATCAACATCTCCACCGCCTGGGCATTCGAGCCGAGCGCGATGTTCCCGACCTCGGCGGTCTTCCGCGCCGGTCTGGCGTCCTTCACCAAGGTCTTCGCCGAGACTTATGCGGGCGACAATATCCGTATGAACAACGTTCTGCCCGGCTGGATCGATAGCCTTCCGGCAACCGAGGAACGCCGCGACAGCGTGCCTATGAAGCGCTACGGCACCAGCGAGGAAATCGCCGCCACCATCGCCTTCCTGGCATCCGACGGCGCCGGTTACATCACCGGCCAGAACCTGCGCGTCGATGGCGGCCTGACCCGCTCCGTCTGACAAATGCTGGCGCCCGTTCGCGTCGTGCGGCGGGCGTCACTTCAAGCGAGCGTATAGACGCCGCTTTCCGTTTCCCCTTCACCGAAATCTGCGACGGCGTAACTCGCCAGAAGCTTCAGCTTGGCGCGCGGCAGCGGCTTGCGCCCGGGATCGCCGATCAGCACCTCGATACCGGCATCCCGGCAGCGGCGTAGGAATGCGAGGCTGCGTTTAGCAAGCGCCCGGTTATAGAAGAGATCGCCGGCAAGAATGACATCGGCCGCAGGCGGCGGACCATCGAGCAGATCGGATTGCAGCACCGCCAGCGTCACGCCATTGGCGGCCGCGTTGAGACGCGTCGCCGCGATCGCATAGGCATCCGTGTCGATCGCCGTAACACGCGCCCCACCCATGGCCGCAGCAATTGCGACGATGCCGGAACCGCAGCCGAGATCGATGACGTCGCGGCCACGCACGCATTCGGGATGAGAAAGTAGATGGCGCGCCAGCGCGCTGCCGCCGGCCCAGTGATAGGCCCAGTAAGGCGGCTCGCCGCCTCCACCAGGGAGACGGCCAAGCCGGCTTGCGGAATGCGCCGCATAAAGTCTGATCTCCGGCACCGACGGTGCCCGACGAATCTCGAGATTTCTGATGATGAAGGCTTCGGCGTCTTCAGGGGTGACCGGCATCAGCGCCTCACACTGGCAATGTGCCGGTTACCACTGTTGTCAGCCCTGCTTCTTCTTGGGGAACTTGCCCTTCGGCGCAAAGCCACCCTTGCCTTCAGGCTTGCCCTTGCCCTCGAATTTCGGCTTGCCTTCAAACTTCGGCTTGTCGCCGAACTTGGGCTTGTCGCCGAATTTCGCCTGGCCCTCGAACTTGCCCTTGCCGGGCTTCTTGCTCCAGGGCTGGTCGCTGCGCTCGGGCGTACCTTCGGCCTGGAAATCCTTCTTGAACTTGGCCTTCGGCCGGTCCTCGCGGAAATCGTCGTCGCGGCGTGCCTCATAGGCCTTCTTGCCCTGCGGCTTGCCGGCGGCCGGCTTGCTGAAATCGGGCATGCCGTTCAGGCGATTGACGCGGATGCCGCGTTCCATCGTCTTGTTCGGGCCGAGCGCCTTCAGGAAGGCTTCGGCATTGTCGGCCGCGATCTCCACGAAAGTCTCTTCCGGCTGCATCTTGATCGCGCCGATTTCGCGCTTCGTCAGATTGCCGTTGCGGCAGATCATCGGAATCAGCCAGCGCGGCTCGGCATTCTGCTTGCGGCCGACCGAGAGCGAGAACCAGACGCTCGGGCCGAAATCGTCGCGCGGACCCTTCTGGCTCGGCTCGCGCGGACCATCGGCATTGTCGCGGCGCTTGCGTGCACCGCCGTCGAGCGACACTTCGGTAATGTCCTCGGGTGCCGACTGGTTGGAGCGGTAGAGCCGCACGAAGGCTGCTGCGAGCTTCTCGGGGCCATAGTTGGCGATCAGCTGGTTGACGAGGATTTCGTCGTCCTGCACGTCTGCATCGCTAAGGATCGGATCGGCCAGCAGCCGCTCGTCGTCGCGGCGCATGACCTCCTCGGCAGACGGCGGGCGCGCCCAGGTCGGCGAGATGCCGGCACCGTCGAGGATACGCTCGGCCTTGCGGCGGGCATTGAGCGGCACGATCAGCGCGCTGACGCCCTTGCGGCCTGCACGGCCGGTACGGCCGCTGCGATGAAGCAGGGTTTCCGGGTTGGTCGGCAGGTCGGCATGGATGACGAGGTCGAGGCCCGGAAGGTCGATGCCGCGGGCGGCGACGTCGGTCGCGATGCAGACCCGCGCCCGGCCGTCGCGCATCGCCTGCAGCGCATGCGTACGTTCATTCTGGGTGAGCTCGCCGGAGAGCGCGACGACGGAGAAATTGCGGTTGTTGAACCGCGCCGTCAGGTGATTGACGGCCGCGCGCGTCGAGCAGAACACAATGGCGTTCTTCGCATCGTAATAGCGCAGCACGTTGATGATGGCGTTTTCGCGGTCCGAAGGCGCCACGGCCAGCGCGCGATATTCGATATCGACATGCTGCTTTTCTTCCGACTGCGTCGAAATGCGCACGGCATCGCGCTGGTAGCTCTTGGCAAGCTTGGCGATCGCCGCCGGTACCGTTGCCGAGAACATCAGCGTGCGGCGGTCATCCGGTGCTGCTTCGAGAATGAATTCGAGATCTTCGCGGAAGCCGAGATCGAGCATCTCGTCGGCTTCATCGAGCACCACGGCCTTCAGCGCCGACATGTCTAGCGCCTTGCGGCGGATATGATCGCAGAGACGGCCAGGCGTGCCGACGACGATATGGGCGCCGCGCTCCAGCGCCCGGCGCTCGCTGCGGATATCCATGCCGCCGACGCAGCTGACGATCAGCGCACCGGTCATTTCATAAAGCCATTCCAGCTCGCGCTTCACCTGCAGGGCAAGTTCGCGGGTCGGCGCGATAACAAGCGCCAGCGGCTCGGCGGCCGGCTCGAAGCGGTCATTGTCTTCAAGCAGCGTCGGAGCGAGCGCCAGACCGAAGGCAACGGTCTTGCCGGAGCCGGTCTGGGCGGAAACAAGTGCGTCGGAAGCGGCCAGCGCCGGGTCGAGCATCGCCTGCTGAACCGGGGTCAACGTCGTATAGCCGCGCTTCGACAACGCCTTGGCGATCGCCGGAACGACGCCGTTAATCTCTGTCATGTGATCTGTCTTTCGGAATTTTCAGGCGCACCTGCGCCTTGGCCGGGATCAGCCCGGCCGGACGGTTGCGCGTTCCTATCTCTTCGCGCGCAAAAAGTCAAAGTGCGAGATCATGCCGCCTGCTGGCGCCGCAACCAGACCTCGATGCCCCCGGCCCGGCCACGGATCCGCGTCTCGAATGGTCCCTCCAGCACACCGCCCGCCGGTGGCGTTCCACCGGCAGAAGCTGCGTGAACCAATGCGGCACTGAAAGCGATCTCCGAGCCGCGGCTCGCAGCCACTTCCATCAGCCTGCTCGCGACATTGACGGTATCGCCCGTCGCCGTGATCTGCTGGCGGTTGCCGGTGCCGAGACGCGATGCCACGACTGGCCCGCAATGCACACCGATCTTGAAGCTGATCTTGCGGCCGTCAGGAATGGCGGGATTGGCTGCAAGCCAGCTGCGGGTGCGCTCGGCAAGCGCCAGCGCGCAGGCCGCCGCCCGCGTCGCGTCATCCGCCTGCGGCTCCGGCAATCCGAACAGGATCATCGCGCCATCGCCCATGAAGCTGGTGATCGCCCCGCCATGCGCCCGTGCTTCCTCATCGACGAGCTCGAAGAAGCCGCTCAGGATTTCGCGCACGGCGACCGCTCCGACCGCCTCGCTCATACCGGTAAAACCCGAGAGGTCGATGAAGATCACCGCCGCGTTCTGCCGGACGGGCTGAGAGAGGAACGAGGGATCGCGCGCCAGCCATTCACCGAGACCAGGCGCCTCGATCCGCTGCAGCAACTCGCTCTGCGCCGCAAAATGCCGTGCACGGCTGCGGTCGGCGAAAAGCTGTACCGCACCGAAGATCAGCGCCGGAGGTAGCGCCGCAGCAATCGGCAGCGCCGCGCTCAGCCAGTATCCCTGCCGGAAGGCGGCAACATTGATCATTGCCCAGGTGACAAACAAGAGCGCGATCAGCACGAAGCCGATCAGGCTGCGCCGCCAGGCAAGCAAACCGATGACCGCCAGCGGCAGCAGCACGGCGATGGTCGCGTCGAGCCGCCGGATATTGTGGTCGCGGATGATGCTGTCGCCCGCCACGAGATGCGTGATCGCCGTCGACATCACCTCGACACCCGGTAGGACCGGATCGAACGGCGTCGGGAACACATCGCCGCCGCCGGTGACGGTCGCGCCGATCACCACCACCTTGTCGGTGATCTCCTGCCCGCTGAGCTTGCCGTCCAGCGCATCGGCGATGCTGACCGTCGGGATCGTGCCGCGCGGGCCATAGAAGGTCAGCGGCAGCCGCTGGCCTGTATCGGTCGGGATTCGGGTCTCGGTGAAGGAAATGGCACCCGGCTGGAAAGCCGGGTCGTGCCCGACGGCCAGCGATGCAGTCCTGAGCGGGAAGGACGCATCGACTCGCCCCTCGCCGCGCGACAGCAGCGGAATGAAGCGCGGCACGCCGGTCTGGTCGGTCGCGACGTTGACGATCCCTGTTGCCGCCACATCGGCAAAGCGCTTCTGCGGCAGGAGCAGGCTTTGGGCCACCGGTATCGCCGCCAGCGGATCATTGGCCTCGCTGACAACGGTCTGGGCACTTTGCGGAAAGACGGCGGCGCCGGCGATGACCGAGGGCACAAGACGCAGCGCCGTGGTCAGCGCGCTGTCGCCTGCCTCACTGCCGGGATCGACGAACAGCAGATCGAGCGCGATGACCTTCGGCTTCAGCGCCGCGATCTCGGTCACGGCCTGCGCCAGCGTCGCCCGGTCGAGCGGATAGCCGTGCTCGGCGGCGGTCCGGTCGTCGATGGCCGCGATCGTTGCGACCGGCGGCGGCTTTCGTGCCCCGATCAGCGTGCTCTTCAGATCGGTGAGGGTGGCTTCGGGGCGATCGAGGAATGAGGCGCCGCCGGAAAGCTGCAGCGACCCGAGGAACGCTCCCCAGAGTGCCGCGGCAAGCAGTGCGGCGGTGACGATAACAGACTGGCGCGGCATCGGTTGCTACTGACCGAGGCGGGCAAGGAGTGCGGCAGCGCGAGGACCCGGCCAGCGGCGGACCTCGAGCGGCGCCGAGCCGCTGCGGATATCGACGCCCTCGCCCGGCCGCAGCACCACGGGATCACCCTGCGGGCGGCGCACGCCGACAGCGCCGCGAACGACGAGAACCGAAGTCTGCCCGCCACCGACATCGACCGCCCATTGCGTACCGCGCACGGCGGCGATCGCCTGCGGTGTCACCACCTGGAAACCGCCGCTGTGCCGGCTGCTGTCGACATCGACGAGAATGGCCCTGCGGCGGAGTGATACGCTATCGGGGCTGCCATCGCCATTGCGGTCGTGGAGCGTGAAGCTGGCGCCGGCCTCTGCGGTCACGGTGACGCCGCCCGGGCAGCGCAGGATGCGGCGGCCGCCATCACCGTTCTGCAGCGCGCAGCCATTGGTCTGCGCCATCACTGCGCCGGGCAGAGCAAGCAGGATGCATGCCGCGGCGGAACCGCGAAGGATTGCTGAAACCACGCCCATGATCCGTCCCCACATCGCTGAGACCTGCCGCCACTGCGCCATACAGAGGCGTCGTGCGGCCAGTCCGTTTCCCGGTTCGCCATCATAAAACAAAAGCTTGATCCCGTATGCAGAAAAGCGGCTGCCCTGGCAAGCGTCAGCCGATGACGGCAAGCGGCGGGCCGCAATAACGCGCCCGGGGGCGGATGAGATGGCCTCCCTCGACCTGCTCCATCGCATGCGCAAGCCAGCCGCAGGTGCGCGCCAGCGCAAAGATCACCATCGGCGCATCCTGCGGCAGACCGAAGCTCGCCGCCATTGCTGTCAGCGCGAAGTCGACATTGGCCTGCTCGCCGGTCATCGCCTCACCGGCCTGGCGCAATTCCCGGAACACCGGCGGCAGTTCGAAATGCACAAAGAGTTCCGAAGCCCTGATGTCACCATCCGGGTACAGCGGATGCCCGAAGGCCGGAAGCGCATGCCCCTGAGACAAGGTTCGGCGCACGGCCGCCTCGGCACCGATGGTCTCTGCGAGCGCCGCAAGCCCAGCAGCACCCTGCCAGGCGCCGCCATGCAGCGGACCCGTCAGCGCCGAAAGGCCTGAGAGAACAGCTGCTGACAGCGCGGCACCGGATGAGGCCGCGACACGGGCGGCAAAGGTGGACGCGTTCAATTCGTGATCGGCAAGCAGCACCATGGCGCGCCGCAGGCAATCTGCGGCCTCCGGATTGCCCCAGGCGTCGGCAAGTTTCTCGTGGGTGAAATCGCCCCTGCCTGGCGCGAGCGCGGCGCTGATCGTTGCGAAGACCGAGATCGCCTCATTGCGCAGCACCATCCGCGACCGGCCAAGGCTCGGCAGATCGCGCGTCACCCGTGCGGCAAGCGCGCCGAATGCATCGCCGATCGAGGGCGTCCCGGCAATGGCAGCTGTCGCCGGGAGCGTCACGCCCGGCATGTCCCAAAGAAGTGCCGCGGCCGTTTCCAGTGTCGCCGACGCTGAAAGTGCCGCGGCATCGCGGCCGCGATAGTAGAGCCTGCCGTCGGCAATCGTCGAGACCGCCGAGGGCAGAACCGGGTCGCCCCACTGGATCGCCTCGGCGGCGACCGCCTCGCTCTTGCGCCGCCCGGCATGCCGCTCGGCGAGCCGGGCAACATCGGCGGTATGATAGAGGCTGCGGCGCGGATCGGCGGGATCCGGCTTGGCGCGGATGCGGCCGCGGCTGACATTGGCGTAAAGCGTCTGCGGCTTGGTGCCGAGACGCGCCAGCGCCTCGTCGGCTGAGAGCCAGGACATGGAGGCCTCACATTGATCAATTGCGTCAAGATTGACGTCAACTAATCTAGGCTCGATCTTTACTCCGGTAAAGGAGAAACACCGATGAAGAATGGTCTTGAAGACGTCATTGCCGCCGAAACCCAGCTGTCGGATGTCGATGGCGAAGCCGGCCGGCTGATCATCCGCGGCGTATCGCTGGATGACCTCGTGGCGAACAGCACCTATGAGAGCACGGCGACGCTGCTGCTCGATGGCATGATGCCGGAGGCACTCACCGAAGAAGAGCTGCGTCCGCGCCTTGGTCTGGCCCGCAGTGAGGTTTTCGCGCATGTCGCCACCGCTGACAGCCAGATTCTCGCCCTGCCGCCTGTTGACGCCGTGAGAGCCCTCCTCGCCCGCCTGCAGGATGGCGATGGCGTCGATACCGCCGTCCGCCTGATGGCCGCCCCCGCCGTCTTCCTGCCTGCCGTATTGCGGCTCCAGCAGGGAAAGCGTCCGATCGAGCCTGACGCCACCCTGTCGCAATCGGCCGACATCCTGAAGATGCTGACGGGCCAGCATGCGAGCCGCGAGCAGACAGCGGCTCTCGACGCCTATCTCGTGACGATTTCCGATCACGGCCTGAATGCCTCGACCTTCGCAGCCCGCGTCATCGCCTCCACCCAGGCCGGACTGACGTCATCAGTGCTGGCCGCAGTCAGCGCCCTCAAGGGCCCGCTGCATGGCGGCGCGCCCGGCCCGGTACTCGACATGCTGGATGCGATCGGTACGCCCGCCAAGGCTGAGACATGGCTTGGCGACGCGCTCGATCGTGGCGAGCGGCTGATGGGCTTCGGCCACCGCATCTATCGCGTCCGCGATCCGCGCGCCGACGCCCTCAAAGGCGCCCTGAAGCCGCTGACGGCGACGGGTCAGGTGGATGCCAACCGTGTCGCGCTTGCCGAGGCTGTCGAGGCTGCGGCGATCTCGATCCTGAAGGAGCGAAAGCCCGACCGGCCGCTCGACGTGAATGTCGAGTTCTACACGGCGCTGCTGTTGGAAACGCTGGGCTTCCCGCGCGAGGCCTTCACCGGCGTCTTCGCCATCGGCCGCACAGTTGGCTGGATCGCCCATGCCCGCGAACAGGCGCTGCGCGGCCGGCTGATCCGCCCGCGCTCGGTCTATGTCGGCCCGCTGCCGAAAGCCGCCTGACGCAAAAGCCCGGCGCTCCGGCGCCGGGCCTTTTCTCAATCTCCGGAATCGACCCCGAGAAAGCCGCCGGACTGGCGCGACCAGAGCCGGTGATAGATGCCGCCTCGCGCCAGCAGGTCCTGATGACGGCCTTCCTCGGCAATCCGGCCCCTATCTAGGACGACGATCCGGTCAATGCGGGCGATCGTCGACAACCGGTGCGCGATGGCGATCACCGTCTTGCCGTCCATGAAATCGTAGAGCGTGTCCTGGATTGCCGCCTCGACTTCGGAATCGAGCGCCGAAGTCGCTTCGTCCAGTATAAGGATGGGAGCATTCTTCAGGATGGCGCGGGCGAGCGCGATGCGCTGGCGTTGGCCGCCCGAAAGTTTCACCCCACGCTCGCCGACATGGGCATCATAGCCGCTGCGGCTCTGCTGATCGCGCAGGCCGGGAATGAAACCGTCGGCATGCGCCTTTGCTGCCGCCGCCTCGATCATCGCCTGCGGCAGGTCCTCGCGTCCGTAGGCGATGTTGTCGCGCACCGAACGGTGCAGCAGCGCCGCATTCTGCGCCACCATGCTGAAGCACCCGCGCAGGCTCTCCTGTGTCACCGATCGGATATCCTGGCCATCGACGGTGATCAGCCCGCTCTCCGCCTCGAAGAAGCGCAGTGCCAGATTGACGAGCGTCGATTTTCCCGCACCCGAGCGGCCGACAAGCCCAACCCTCTCCCCGGCGGCGACATGCAGGCTGACACGGTCGAGACCGCCCTGCCCCTTGCCATAGTGATGGCTGACGTTTTCGAAGCGCAGCGTCCCGCCATCGAGCCGCAACTCCTTGGCATCAGGTGCATCGGGAATGTCGACAGGTTGAGCGATTGTGCTGAGCTGGTCGCGCGCCGCACCCATATGGTTGAACAGCGACGCCACCGCATCCAGCAGCCATTCGGCCATGGCGGTGATGCGGAAGCCGAGAGCAATGGCGGCGGCGACCATCCCGAGCGGCGCGCTTCCCGCCTGCCACAGCAGGATCGAATAGCCGATGAGGCTGACCATCAGCAGGCTGCTCAGAAACACCATGCTGCTGTTGACGGTGACCTCAAGCACCTGCGACCGGATGAAGGCTCGTCTGGTGGTGTCGAGATGACGCCTGCTGTCACGGTCCTCGTCCTGATCTCGCGAAAAGAGCTTGATCGTGTCGATATTCGAGAATGTGTCGACCAGCATGCCAGACAGTGCCGAATCGGCCTCCTGAAAGCGCTGCGACGCCTCCCTGACGCGTGGGATGATATAGGCCATCAGCGCGAAATAGAGGCCCACCCAGATCAGCATCGGAATGACCAGCCTGATATCCACCGAAGCCATCAGCAGGAAGGAGCCGGCGATATAGATCGCGACATAGGTGATCGTGTGAATGACGGAATAGGCTACACCGGTGGCGCTATTCCCAAGTTCCTGAACGCGCCAGGCGATGCGCCCGGAGAAATCGTTCTGGAACCATCCGACGGACTGCCGTTTGACATGCCGCAGCGCCCGCCAGCGGATCATCGCCACCGCGTTCGGCCGGAAGACGATATCGTCGAGCCCCTCGTTGAGCACTGCCGTGCCCGGGCGGACAACGAGCAGCAGGAAGGCGGCGAACATCAGCTCGCTGCCATGGCGCTCCCAGAGTTCGTCTGGGCGGATGGCCGCCAGCGTATCGACCAGTCGGCCGGAATAGCCGATCAGCCAGACTTCGAGGACGGCGCCAATTGCGGTCAGCGCCAGGCTTGCGGCGACAGTGCCGCGCAGCGGCTTCAGTGTGGAGAAGATGAACGGCCAGACGCGGCCGGGCGGCGTATCATCGGCATGGGATTTGAAAGGATCGGTCAGCTCTTCGAAGCGACGAAACATGAAGGCCCTCCATGGGGCAGGATGATGTCATTTGATGATGGGCCGAACAGGCAGCCCGAACGGCAACGCTGTTCAGCGGTTGTTTCCGGTGCCGTTGGTTTTCATCAAACGATCTCCCCATGGGTCGCTTCGCGCCGGGATAGCCCGGCGGATACTCAAGTTTCTACCATCTCCGGCTGCGTCTGTGATCCCCTCCACGCCCGCAGGCCGAAATCCTCCCGTCAGCCGCCGAGATAGTCGGCGAGCTGCTGCAGCGTTTCCCGGCAGCCCATCTCGTTGTCTTCGAGACGGATACCCGGTGGAATGTTCTCCGTCACCATCGTCACTTCCGTGCCATCACTGACGGCGAGTAAGTGCGTGCTGACGATCATCTCACCAGAAAAATCGGCGTCGGCGCTGTCGAAGGTCGTCGCCCACACGATGAGCGTATCCGGAGTGAGCCTGGCGAACCGACCGGAGAAACGGTCCGTCTTCTCCGACGTCTTGCCGGTCATCTCGCCCTCATCGTCGGCATAGATCAGCGACATGCTGAACGCCCCGCCTTCCCGTCCCTCGAAGGCATGGACGACGCCACGCATATCACCGGGAGGCAACCAGGCCGCAACGGCATCAGCGTCGAGAAACGCCGCGTAAATAGCGGCGGGAGGCGCATGGATGACGCGGGAGACGGTCGTGGTGCGGAGAGATTTCATGCCGCCCAAGATAGCGGCGGCCACCATATTTTAAAGGCCGCCTCGAATGAACGAGGCGGCCTTTGCAAAATCACACCAAGCGGCTCTGCTCGGTTGCCGCCTCGATGAAGCTGGCGAAGAGCGGATGCGGGTCGAGCGGGCGGGACTTCAGTTCCGGGTGGTACTGAACGCCGATGAACCAGGGATGGTCAGGATATTCGATCGTCTCGGGCAGCACGCCATCAGGCGACATGCCGGAGAAGACGAGGCCGCAGTTTTCCAGCCGGTCCTTGTAGTCGATATTGACTTCGTAGCGGTGGCGGTGACGCTCGGAAATATCGGTCGAGCCATAGATGTCGGCGATCTTGGTGCCCTTCTTCAGGGCCGCCTTGTAGGCGCCGAGACGCATCGTGCCGCCGAGATCGCCCGAAGCGTTGCGCTTCTGCAGTTCGTTGCCCTTGACCCATTCGGTCATCAGGCCGACGACCGGCTCCTTGGCAGGCCCGAATTCCGTCGAGGACGCATCTTCGACGCCGGCAAGGCTGCGGGCCGCTTCGATGACGGCCATCTGCATGCCGAAGCAGATGCCGAAATACGGCACCTTGCGCTCGCGGGCGAAACGCGCCGCCAGGATCTTGCCCTCGGAGCCGCGTTCGCCGAAGCCGCCGGGAACGAGAATGCCGTGGACCTTCTCGAGATACGGCGCCGGATCTTCCTTTTCGAAGACTTCGGACTCGATCCATTCGAGCTTGACCTTGACGCGGTTGGCGATGCCGCCGTGATGCAGTGCCTCGATCAGCGACTTGTAGGCGTCCTTGAGACCCGTGTACTTGCCGACGATCGCGATCGTCACCTCGCCCTCAGGCGTGCGGATACGGTTGCAGACTTCTTCCCACTGGTCGAGACGCGGCTTCGGAGCCGGTTCGATGCCGAAGGCGGCGAGCACTTCGTTGTCGAGGCCTTCCTTGTGGTAGGCCATCGGCACGTCGTAGATATTGGCGACGTCGAGCGCCTGGATAACGGCCGACGGGCGGACGTTGCAGAACAGCGAGAGCTTGCGGCGTTCCGCTTCCGGGATTTCCCGGTCGGCGCGAACAAGCAGGATATCGGGGTGAATGCCGAGCGCCTGCAGTTCCTTTACGGAATGCTGCGTCGGCTTGGTCTTCAGTTCGCCCGCTGCCGGAATATACGGCATCAGCGTCAGGTGCAGGTAGATCGCCGTGCCGCGCGGCAGGTCGTTGCCGAGCTGGCGGATCGCTTCCATGAACGGCATCGCCTCGATGTCGCCGACCGTGCCGCCGATTTCGCAGATGACGAAGTCGTAGTCGTCATTGCCTTCGATGACGAAATCCTTGATCTCGTTGGTGACGTGCGGAATGACCTGGACGGTGGCGCCGAGATAGTCGCCGCGGCGTTCCTTGTCGATGATGTTCTTGTAGATGCGGCCGGTGGTGATGTTGTCGGTCTTGGTCGCCGAACGCCCGGTGAAGCGCTCGTAGTGGCCGAGATCGAGATCGGTTTCCGCGCCGTCGTCGGTGACGAAGACTTCGCCGTGCTGGGTCGGGCTCATAGTGCCCGGGTCCACGTTCAGATAGGGGTCGAGCTTGCGAAGCCGCACCCGATAACCACGGGCCTGCAGCAACGCTCCGAGAGCCGCGGCCGCAATTCCTTTACCGAGAGAGGAAACCACGCCGCCAGTGATGAATACGTATCGCGCCATGGGAGTCACCGGATACCTTCTCAAAAACGATTCCACCAGCCCAAAAATTCTTTTCCAGAACTTTTGGCGCCAGCGTGAAATCTGAACAAAAGAAAACCGGCAGACCCTTGGGCCTGCCGGCGGTTTATTTCGCTGACCGGTTTATTGTCCGGTCGGTACGCCACCCGGCTGGGCCGGAGCGGCAGGAGTAGCGGGCGTTGCCGGCGCCGGCGTTGCGGCCGGAGCGTCTGCGGCCGGAGCCGTAGCAGCCGGTGCCTGGGCAGCGGGAGCGGCCGGAGCCGATGCAGCCGGTGCCTGAGCGGCCGGTGCAGGTGCAGCAGGAGCCGGAGCAGCTGCGCCGCTGTTCGGAACGCCGTTATTGGCCGGCTGATTTGCCGGAGGCTTTGCGCCGCCGCCCAGCGAATCAAGAATGCCGTTGCCCTGACCGCTCGTTGCCGGAATACGGTTCAGAATGTCGGTCGGGTTGCCCTGGTAGCGCGTCAGAATGCCGAGGCCGAGCGACGTCAGGAAGAACAGGGTCGCCAGGATCGCCGTCGTGCGGGTCAGGGCATTGGCCGTGCCGCGCGCCGACATGAAGCCGGAACCGCCGCCGATGCCGAGGCCGCCGCCTTCCGAACGCTGGATGAGCACCACGCCGACAAGCGCCAGCACGATCATGAGGTGGATGACAATCAATACGGTCTGCATGGGTCCAGTCCTGCCCGCAAACGGCGGGCATCGAATAAAAATCTGGCGCTCTTTACATGAGGCGTTCGCCTATTCCAAGCCCTTAGCTCAGATTTAGGCAGTGAGTTCCTTGTATGCGCCGTAGATGGCGAGGAAGTCGGCCGCTTTCAAGCTCGCGCCGCCGATCAATGCGCCGTCGACATTGGCAACGCCCATCAGCTCCTTCGCGTTCGAAGGCTTGACAGAGCCGCCATAGAGAATGCGGACCTTCTTGCCTTCGGCGCCGAAACGGGCCGTCAGCTCGGCGCGCATGAAGGCATGCGCCTTCTCTACGTCCTCGACAGTCGGCGTCAGGCCGGTGCCGATCGCCCATACGGGTTCATAGGCAATCACGGTATTCTCGGCGTTCGCCGCTTCAGGAACCGAGGCCGAAAGCTGGCGCTTGATGATATCGAGCGTCTGGCCGGCCTTGCGTTCGTCGGCGGTCTCGCCGATGCAGATGATCGCCGTCAGTTCGGCCGCAAAAGCGGCTTCCGCCTTGGCGCGGACCAGATGGTCGGTCTCGGCATGATCGGTGCGGCGCTCGGAATGGCCGACGATGACATAGGTGCCGAAGCAATCGGCAATCATCTCGGCGGAAATATCACCCGTATGGGCGCCTGACGGCTTCTGGTGGCAATCCTGCGCGCCGATCGCCAGCGGGCTGTCGGTGCAGAGCGCCGTCGCCACGTAGAGCAGCGTCGCCGGCGGGCAGATCAGCGCTTCGACCTTCGACGAGAGCGGGCCTTTGACACCTTCTGCGATCGCCTTGATCTGATCGAGGGAGTCGCGGGTACCGTTCATTTTCCAGTTCCCCGCCACGAGCGGACGCACGTCAGGTGTCATGCCAAGCCTTCCACATTTTTCCGGTATGCTGCGGCCTTAGCAAAAGCAGCAGCGAATGAAAAGCTTTCCGCCCCTTACGTAAGGGAAAAAGACGGTTTCGCGTGCAGAATGCTTAAAATCGGCTCGCCGATTTGCCTAAGAAGCCAGAATCCAGTTCAGCACCTTGCGCCAGTCGATCATCCGGATCGGCGTTCCGTGGTTGCCGGTATCGAACAGCGTGAAGCGCGTCGGATATTTGGACTTGTAGAGCGCCTCGAACAGTCCCTGCTGGTCGGTCGCTGCATAGACCGGGTCGCGGCTGCCATGGGCGAAATACATCGGCAGCTTGGCCTTGTAGAAGGCGCTCTTGGTGAAATCGGGATCGGTCACGCCGCTCATGATCAGCATGCCCTTCAGCCGCTTGACGCTCGCCGCATCGCGGGTGACGCCCCAGCAGATCTGGCTGCCCATCGAGGCGCAGGACAGGATCACCGGCCGCCCGCCCGATTTCTCGCTGGCATAGCGGATCAGCTCGACGATGTTGGCGACGCCGTCGCTGTCGAAAGTCCTGACCGTCGGCGAATAATAGGTGCCGCCATTTCCGGCGACGAGGTTCTTTACCCGGTTGAAGTTGCCGCCGAAGGTGAAGTCGTTGGCGCCGAGCCTGCGCGTGCCGTCGCGGCCGTGAATGAAGATCACGGTGAAGGCCGCATTGTCGATCGGTCCCACCCTGGTGACATCAATCCGGTGCCCGTCTAGTGAAAGGGTTTCGTCCTGCTGCAGCTTGCGGATACCGAGCGACACATATTTCTGCTGGACCCGCTGCTCCGGGATCTGGTCGCGGCCGTTGATATCGCGCATTTCGTCGTAATTGATGGTTTCGAAGGCGCCGTTATCGGACGTCTGCATCACAGTCTGCGCCGAAAACAGCTCGTCCTTGTAGGGCGGCAGCGCGTCCGCCGTAGCACTGCTTATGGTGCCGGACAGCAAAAAGGCCGCAATTGCGGTGATAATCATGCAATGACTTGTGGACATTTTCATGCGAGCGGTTTCCTCAGAGATAAGTCCGCTTGCCATTCCGCGCCCGGCAACGCAAACCAATTCTAGAGAATTCCGCCAAATCGGGCGGCGTCGCGTAACGAGGCGCTTTCTGGCAAAATCTGCCTGATTCGCAAACGTGACATCAAATGCGGTGATTTTGGGTCACGCCCCGGCGGACGTGCCGCCCGAACAGGATTGAAGATCTGAACGACTCCATGGAAGACAGCAACGACCTCTTCTCCGGAATGCCTCTCGCGCCCAAGCAGGAAGAGGCACCCAAGCCAGCTCCCGCCCCTGCCGCGGCCCCCGCGGCAACGGCACGCCCTGCCCCGGCAACATCGAATGGCGACGATTACGGCGCCTCGTCGATCCGTGTCCTCGAGGGCCTTGAACCGGTGCGCATGCGCCCCGGCATGTATATCGGCGGCACCGACGAAAAGGCGCTGCACCACCTCTTCGCCGAAGTCATCGACAACGCGATGGACGAAGCGGTTGCTGGTCACGCCAATTTCATCGAGGTTCATCTCGATCTCCAGGGTTACCTGACCGTCACCGATAACGGCCGCGGCATCCCGGTCGAGAACCATCCGCAGGTTCCCGGCAAGTCGACGCTCGAAGTCATCATGACCAAGCTCCATGCCGGCGGTAAGTTCGACGGCAAGGCCTACGAGACCTCGGGCGGTCTGCACGGCGTCGGCGTTTCGGTCGTCAACGCGCTGTCGGATGATCTGGAAGTCGAGGTCGCCCGCAATCGCAAACTCTACCGCCAGCGCTTCTCGCGCGGCCTGCCGCAGGGCGGGCTCGAGGATCTCGGCGATGTTCACAATCGCCGCGGCACCCGCGTACGCTTCCATCCCGATCCGCAGATCTTCGGCGATCATGCCAAGTTCGATGGCGCCCGCGTCTTCCGCATGGCGCGCTCGAAGGCCTATCTTTTCGGCGGCGTCGAAATCCGCTGGAGCTGTGACGACGGCGTTCTGCCCGAGGGTTCTGATGTTCCGAACAAGGCGGTCTTCCATTTCCCCGGTGGCCTGAAGGACTATCTCCAGGCAACGATGGGCAAGGAATTCACCGTCACCCGCGAAATCTTCGCCGGCAAGTCGGAGAAGGCAAGCGGCCATGGTTCGCTCGAATGGGCGATCACTTGGTACGGCGGCGACCCGCAGGTCCATTCCTACTGTAACACCATCCCGACGCCCGAAGGCGGCACGCATGAGGCGGGTCTTCGTATCGCGCTCACCAAGGGCCTCAAGGCCTATGCCGACCTGACACAGAACAAGCGCGCCGCGCAGATCACCACCGATGACGTGATGATCTCGGCCGTCGGCATGCTCTCGGTCTTCATCCGCGAGCCGGAATTCGTCGGCCAGACAAAGGACAAGCTGGCGACCGTCGAGGCCCAGCGCATCGTCGAAAATGCGCTTCGCGACCCCTTCGACCACTATCTCGCCGATAACCCGAACGAGGCGGCCAAGCTGCTCGACTGGGTCATCGAGCGCGCCGAAGAGCGCCTTCGCCGCCGCAAGGAAAAGGAAGTCAACCGCAAGACCGCCGTGCGCAAGCTGCGCCTGCCCGGCAAGCTTGCCGACTGCTCGCAGAACACCGCCCAGGGCGCCGAGCTCTTCATCGTCGAGGGTGACTCGGCAGGTGGCTCCGCCAAGCAGGCGCGCAACCGCGCCAATCAAGCGATCCTGCCGCTGCGCGGCAAGATCCTCAATGTCGCCAGCGCCGGCCGCGAAAAGCTCGGTGCCAACCAGCAGCTCTCCGATCTCGTCCAGGCGCTCGGCTGCGGCACCCGCTCGAAATACCGCGAGGAAGATCTCCGCTACGAGCGCGTCATCGTCATGACCGACGCCGACGTCGACGGCGCGCATATCGCTTCGCTGCTGATCACCTTTTTCTACCAGGAAATGCCGGAGCTCGTGCGCGGCGGTCACCTGTTCCTCGCCGTTCCGCCACTCTACAAGATCAGCCAGGGCGCCAAGTCGGCCTATGCTCGCGACGACGCCCATCGCGCCGAACTGATCGCCACAGAGTTCAAGGGCAAGAAGGTCGAGATCAGCCGCTTCAAAGGTCTCGGCGAAATGCTGCCGGCACAGCTCAAGGAAACGACGATGGATCCGAGCAAGCGCACGATGCTGCGCGTGCTGATCGACGAAGTCGATTTCGAAGGCACCCGCACGGCCGTCGACGATCTCATGGGCACGAAGCCGGAAGCTCGCTTCCGCTTCATCCAGGATCGCGCCGCCTTCGCCGATAATCTCGACATCTGAGACATAGCCTTCAGGGCTCTCGAAACAGCGCGACGGTTCTGTCCGTCGCGCTGTTTTCGTTTGGCGTTTCCATGCCGTTGCGATTTCTCGTTGCATAGCCTGCATGATCTTTTGTCCGGCGATCAACACTCTGGCAGGAAATTGCCGTCACACTGCCTTCAGCACGAAGCGCTATGCCAACCGCGGCATGGTCCTTGGCGCGACCGGACCAACGGGTATTTCCTGGCCGAAATGCTTGCGTCCGGTGGCACGATGGCCCATATCCGTGGTTGAGAAGAAAAGCAGGGAACGACGTGAGCCTCTCGAATAAAAACAAACTGCCAGGCGAGCCGCGGTGGCTTGGTCCGTCCGCGCCTGCCCGCACGCCTCTCATTCCCTCGATTTCGGCTGCCCGCTGGCTTCTGATTCTGATCGTCGCGGCCGGCGTCTATTTCTTTTACGGCTTCGTCGTCCCGGTTCTCGCCGCGCTGGTCATCGGCTTTGCCAGCTGGCCGCTCTATCGCAAGCTGCTGGCGCGCGTCGGCGGCAATACCACCGTTGCGGCGACGGTGGCGATCATCCTGATCGTCACGTTCCTGGTCATCCCGATCGTCTTTGCCGTCACCTATACGACGGGCGAAGTGCGCGAATGGGTCGCCTGGGCGATCCGCGCCAACCGCATGGGCGCCCCGACCCCGCAATGGATCCTCGCCCTGCCCTTCGCCGGTCCCTACATCGACGAGCTCTGGACGAAATATATCGGCAGCCCGGGCTCGATGGGTGAAGTCATCCAGGCCGTCAGCGGCGCCAATATCGGCAACATCTACCGTGCGGTGCTTGCCGCCGGCGGCGCCTCGTTCCACCTGCTGCTGACGCTGCTCTTCATGCTGATCGCGCTGTTCTTCGTCTATCGCGATGGCGCGTCCTTCTCGAAACAGATCGACATGCTCGGCGAGCGCATTCTGCCGAACCGCTGGGAGCGCATTTCCCGCGTCGTGCCGGCAACCATCAGCTCGACCGTCATGGGCATGACGCTGATCGCCATCGGCGAAGGCATCGTGCTGGGCATCGCCTACTGGATCGCCGGCGTCCCCTCGCCTGTCACGCTCGGCGTGCTGACGGGCATCATGGCGCTGATCCCGGGCGGCGCGCCGCTCTCCTTCTCGCTGGTCTCCGTCTATCTTGTCGCCAGCGGCTCGCATTTCGCCGGCGCCGGACTCTTCATCTGGGGCAGCGTCGAACTCTTCATCGTCGACAAGACACTCCGTCCCAAGCTGGTCGGCGGTCCGATCAAGCTGCCCTTCCTGCCGACCTTCTTCGGCCTCGTCGGTGGCGTGAAGACCATGGGCTTCCTCGGTCTCTTCATCGGCCCGGTGCTGATGGCTCTGCTCGTGGCCATCTGGCGCGAATGGATGCACGAGGTCCGCACCTCGGATCAGACCGCTACCGGCCCCGAAATCATCATCGACGAACAGGCACCGCCCTCGCAGCGCGCCGCCGACGGCTGATCAGCCGAGCCGCTTTTCCATGAACAGGCTGAGCGGATCCGGCTGGTAGGATCCGAACGGCCCGATCTCCACATAGCCATACTTGCGGTACAGCCCGATCGCTTCGGGCTGGCGGATGCCGGTCTCGAGCTGGATTGCGGCGAGCCCGCGCCTCCTTGCCTGTGTCTCGAGTTCATGCATCAGCTGGCTCGCCACTCGCAGCCCGCGCGCTTGCGGATCGACAAACATCCGCTTGATCTCGGCGGTGCCGTCACCCGCCTCGACGAGCGCCACGCAGCCGACGACGGCGCCGTCATGGCGCGCCGCGAAGAAGCTCACCGAAGGCTTCTCCAGCGTCGAGAGATCGACGAGATGGTTGCTCTCGGCCGGATAGAGCGAGGCCGCATAGGCATCCGACAGGTCGAGCAGGCGCACGACCTCAGGCTGGCGCGGCGATTCGAGGGCGATGGCAACGGTCATGCGGCTCCTGCTTTCCCGGCTGGCTTGCATGACGAAATGGTAATGCAGCCGCCTTTATTCCGTTGGAATTGGAACGTCTAAGATCATCAGTTTCAATAGCCAGGGATCCCGGATATGCAAGCCGTCCTCATCGCCATGACCATCTTCGGGTGCAACGATTCCGTCACCCAATGCAATTACGTGGCGACGGTCGACAAGCACTGGCAGACGGTGGCGATGTGCGATGCCGAATCGGAAAAGCAGCTGATGGGCTTCACTAACGCCAAGTATCCGACGGTTATCGCCGTCTGCGAGGAACCCAAGCCCGTAACCGCTCCCGAGACGGCGAAGCTTGAAGCGCAGGCAACGGCCGCGGCCCCAGCCGCCGAACAGCCGCAGCCAACCGGCCTTCGCGCCTACGCTATAAGGGTTGCCGAGCGCGTCCGCGCCGGCCTGCCGACAGGAGAAGGCATCAAGGCGACACTCGCCAAGCCCGTTCATTTCGTTTCGAATGGATATTCCTGGGTCGCCCAGCGGCTTACCAACTAGGCGGCGACGAGCGCTGCTTGCGAGGCATAGGCGCGCGCCGACTGACGCTGCTCGGCGATGTGCAGCTTCTCGACCATGTCGAGTAGCTCCTTGACGGCGTCATGGGCGCCGTGATGGCGGAAGCGTTCGAGCAGCCGTCCGCAGATCGTAGAAAGCATCGTGCCCGAAGCCTTGCGCGACGCCTCGCGCCAGAGCAGCGTCGCCTCGACGAAAATGGTGCTGATCTCGCGGGTTAGCCCCGCGGTCTCGTAGAGAGCCCGGACCGCATGCATACGGCCGGTCGCCAGGATCGAGCGGACCCGCTTTTCACTGCAGCCCGTCAGGTTGACGACGGCGCTTGCGAAGAAATCGACCTTCCCAGAGCATAGCGCATGCATCAGGAAGGACGGTGTCAGATGGCCGTGGACGCGCAGATGCTCCACAAGGTCGTCAATCTCACGCGGCTGGATCTCTCCGGCGATCGACACGACGGCAGACTGCGTCGCCTCGCGGCTGATACGCTGCAGGCGGTTGATGCCGATGGCGGCCTGCGCGAGCGGCAGCGCCACAAGCGCATTGCTGACATGCTGCGTCAGAAGCTGGCGGGCATCGGCCGGCAAGCTGTCGCGATCGAGCAGCAGATTGCGGATATCGCAGCAGTCGCCGAGCCGTTCGGCAATACGCTTCAGGGAAAGCGGCGCGATCGCAGCGCCCTCGTTTTCCAGAAGGCAGAGAACGTCCTCCTCCCCACCGACTTCGGCAAGGGCGGCGCAGACGGCCCGCGATACCGCGCTGCGTGCAGCGATCAGCATACGCGTCACGTCGCTGCCGCGGCCGGCCAGGTCGACCAGATCGGCATCGGTCAGGAGCGGCGAGCAGGTAACGGCATGGCAGGCAATTTCAGGCTGGTCTTCGGCAAGTGCCAGGATCAGCGACCGCGGCGCCTCGCCGGACCAGGCGATGGCTTCGGCAAGGGCAAGGCGAACTTTCGGCGAGGGATCGTCGAGCAGGAAGGTCATCGCCATCTCGGCGGCCTTACGCTCTTCAGGCTGCATCTCGGACTGGAGATAGGCCCGGCCAAGGGCGCTGGCCGCTCGTGCCCGGTCTCCGGACTTGGCGGTTTCGACCCAGCGAAGGAATGCCTCTACAATCACCATTACGCCCCAGTCTGCGGAACGTGATTCCTTCACGTTCCTCTTGTTCTGAGAACGCTACCGGCAAATGGTTTATGATTGGTTCACCATATTCATTAACCCTTGCGGGCGCAGGTTCAAGGCATCTTGGGGCGCATCAGTTCGAAAACGTCGCTGCCTTCGGCATAGTCCATATAGCCCATGCGCGCCACCGGCCGGGCGATCGCCATGTCGAGACGGCCCTCGCGGATGATCGTCTCATCGATGTGGATACCGACGACTTCACCGATCACCATGACATTCTCGGAGGGCTCACCGGACAGGCCCCTCGGCTCGATGATCTCGGTGACCTTGCACTCCAGCACCGCAAATGCCTCGGCGACGTAGGGCGCGTCGACGATCTCCCCCTGCTTGGCCGTCAGCCCGGAGAATTCGAACTCGTTGACGCCATAAGGTACGGTCGCGGACGACAAGTTCATCTGGTCGATCAGATTACGGCTGACGAAACTGCAGGTGAAGACACCGGTCTCGCGGGCATTCTGCTGGCTGTGCTTGCGCCCGCTGGAAGAAAACATCACCAGCTTGGGGCGATCCGAAATCGCATTGAAGAAGGAATATGGGCCGAGGTTCAGCGAACCATCCGTGCCCTTGGTGCCGATCCAGCCGATCGGCCGCGGCGCGACGATCGCCTTGAAGGGATCGTGCGCCAGCCCATGCTTGTTGGTATCGGTCGGGTAGAACATCACGTGTCTCCGCCGACCCAGGTGACGGTCTCGGTCAGTTCCGGACGCGGCCGCTCGACCGGCGGAAACTCGGACGAACCCATATGGATGAAGCCAGCGACCTTCTCGCCCGGCTGGACGCCGAGCAGCGGATAGGCGCGCTCGTCGAAGGCAAACCATTCCGTCAGCCAGTTCGCCACCCAGCCATGCGCATTGGCGGCGAAGATCACGTTGAGGCAAAGTGCGCCCGCCGACATCACCTGTTCCCATTCCGGGATCTTGAAATGCGGGCCTGCCTTGCTGACGATCGCGACGACAACAGGAGCGCGCGTGAAGCGCGTCCGCTCGACCTGGATCATTTCGTCGGAGAGATCAGGCTTGGCTTCGAGCGCGAGCTTCAGAAGCTCCTCGCCGATCCGCACCCGCTCTTCGCCGCGATAGACGATGAAGCGCCAGGGGGCGAGCTTGCCGTGATCGGGAACGCGCGACGACAGGCGGAGGATTTCCTCGATCTCGGCCTTCTCGGGACCCGGCTCGCACATCTGGAACGCGGGGATGGAGCGGCGCACGTTGAGGTAATCGATCAGCTTGATATCGGATTTCATGCGGGAGAAACTTTCAATTTCGGGACAGCGAGGGGGATGGGTCTTGAATTTGCCATCGGGTTGGTCTTGAAGTGGCCCCTGTGATTTCTAAAGTCAATCTGTCCAGGAAACACATGACCGGCATTTTGCCATTCGCGCGGCTCGCCCTTGCGCTTGCACTGGTGATCGCCTCGCCGTTTTCGGCGGGCGCGCAGGAAGCGTTCAAGGACTTCAAGCAGCTCGACACGACGTCCAAGATGCCGAAGCTCAACGCCTTCATCGCGCCGGGCACGACGCCTCCGGGCGCCCTGCTGCATGAAGTGCCGATGGAGGCCAAGCTGACGGCCGACGGCCAGCCGGTCGAGGACGGTCTTTCCTGGTATGTCTTCAGCCCGATTGCCGGCGCCGATGGCAAGTTGCCGCTGATCGCCAGCGCCAAGGGCGGTTCGGCCGCCTTCCAGCTCGCCCCCGGCGACTATTTCGTCAACGTCTCCTTCGGCCGCGCCGGTGTCACCAAGAAGGTCAACGTTCCCGATAGCGGCGCCGTCGACAAGCAGGTCATGGTGCTCGATGCCGGCGGACTGCTGCTCAATGCCGTCTCCGGTTCCGACGTTCGCATCCGCCCGGAGCAATTGAGCTTCTCGATCTATTCCTCCGAAGTGCGCGACGACGGTGAGCGCGGCCTGGTCATGGCCGACGTTTCGCCGAACACCGTCGTGCGCCTCAATGCCGGCACCTATCACGTCGTCTCTGAATATGGCGACGTCAACGCCGTCATCCGCGCCGACATCCAGGTCGAGGCCGGCAAGCTGACCGAGGCGACGATCCAGCACCGCGCCGCGCAGATCACCTTCAAACTCGTCTCGGAAGCCGGTGGCGAAGCGATCGCCGATACGGCCTGGTCGATCCTGACGGCGGCCGGCGACAGCGTCGGCGAAAGCGTCAGCGCCTTCCCGACCATGGTTCTGGCCGAAGGCGAATATTCCGCCGTCGCCCGTAACAAGGACAAGATCTACCAGCGCGACTTCAAGGTCGCAGCCGGAAAGAATACCGATGTCGAAGTTCTCATGAAGGACGTTCAGCCGCAGGAGCCGGACAGCGCTGCGACCACCGTCCAGCCCGAGCCGCAGCCGGCGGCTGCGGGCGAGCCACCGCAGAACTCCGCCCAGGCACCGCTCCCGTCCTACGACCAGCTCGTTCCGAGCAGCGGATCGGACGGCGCAGACGCCGATTGACCGGCCGTTCGCCTCGTCTGAACGGAGCATTCCCCTCGCCCATCCCGATGATCAGCGCATAGCCCGCGCCCCGCGTCGCCGCATCCGATTAGGCGAATGGAAGCCTGTATCCGGACATGCGATGGTTGCGCGTACGGAGGGGTTCCGTATCGAGAAGTCATGCCGAACGAAGGAGGTGTCCCATGCGGACCATCTGCGCGGCATTGACGATGTGTATCGCGCTCGCGCTCTGTGCGCCGAGTGTCAAGTACGTCAGTTTGCCCGGATATGCCTTCAAGACCGACCCGAAATGCATGCGGACGGTATCGAAGGCCAAGTTTGACCGCAAATGCGATTGGCCGAAGTTGGGGATCAAGGATTTCACGCCGCCAAGCGTCACCGTTCTCGGAATATGAAAATCAAAGGGGCGGCCCTCTCGCGAGCGCCGCCCCTTTTTCATCTGTTTGCTTCAAGCGGAAGCGATCAGGCAGCCTTGGCCTTCTTCGCTTCGATCTTGCGGCGCACATCCGGCGGCGTCGCTTCCCAGGTCAGGCTTTCGATCGCCGCATCGAGCGTCATCGAGGTCTGTTCCTGGCTGCCGAGACGGCGGATGTTGACGGTGCGCTCTTCCGCTTCCTTCTTGCCGCAGACGATGATCACAGGAACTTTCGTTACGGAATGTTCGCGGACCTTGTAGTTGATCTTCTCGTTACGGAAGTCGGTCGATACGTTCAGACCGGCGTCACGCAGCGCATCGGCAACTTCCTGGCCGTAGCCATCGGCTTCAGAGGTGATGGTTGCGACGACGATCTGCTGCGGCGCGATCCAGAGCGGCATATGACCGGCGAAGTTCTCGATCAGGATGCCGAGGAAGCGCTCCATCGAGCCGCAGATGGCGCGATGGATCATCACCGGCTGGGTCTTCTCCGAATTGCTGTCGATGTAGAAGGCACCGAAGCGTTCCGGCAGGTTGAAGTCGACCTGCGTCGTGCCGCACTGCCATTCACGGCCGATGGCATCCTTCAGGGTATATTCGAACTTCGGACCGTAGAAGGCGCCCTCACCCGGCAGGATGCCGGTCTTGATGCGTCCCTCGGACTGCGCCTCGATCGTCTTCAGCACGTCCATCATCACGCTTTCGGCGCGATCCCAGAGGGCATCGGTGCCGACGCGCTTTTCCGGGCGGGTGGAGAGCTTGACGACGATCTCCTTGAAGCCGAAGTCCTCGTAGACCGAGAGGATCAGGTCGTTGATGCGCAGGCATTCCGCCGCCATCTGCTCGTCGGTGCAGAACACATGCGCGTCGTCCTGCGTGAAGCCGCGCACGCGCATCAGGCCATGCAGAGCGCCCGAGGCCTCGTAACGGTGCACGTTGCCGAACTCGGCGAGACGGATCGGCAGTTCGCGGTAGGATTTCAGGCCATGCTTGAAGATCTGCACGTGACCCGGGCAGTTCATAGGCTTCAGCGCGAAGATGCGGTTATCCGCTTCCTTGTCTTCCGGATGCGTGAAGGCATAGGCCGACTTCACCGCAAACATGTTCTCCTGGTACCAGCCCCAGTGACCGGAAGTCTCCCAGAGCGAGGCATCGAGAACCTGCGGCGCGTTGACCTCTTCATAGGTGCCGGCCAGGCGGCGGCGCATATAGGCGGTCAGCGACTGGAACATCCGCCAGCCCTTGCCATGCCAGAAAACGACGCCCGGACCCTCTTCCTGGAAATGGAACAGGTCCATTTCGCGGCCGAGCTTGCGGTGATCGCGCTTCTCGGCTTCGGCGAGGATATGCAGGTAGTTGTCGAGTTCCGACTGCTCGGCGAAAGCCGTGCCGTAGATACGCGACAGCATGGCGTTGTTGCTGTCGCCACGCCAGTAGGCACCGGCAACCTTCATCAGCTTGAAGGCCGTGCCGATCTGACCGGTCGACGCCATATGCGGGCCGCGGCAGAGGTCGAACCAGTCGCCCTGATAGTAGATCTTCAGATCCTGGCCTTCAGGAATCGCATCGACGAGCTCGACCTTGTACTGCTCGCCCTTGGCGGCAAATACTTCCTTGGCCTTTTCACGCGACCAGACCTGCTTGGTGAAGGGCGCGTTGCGGGCGATGATCTCCTTCATCTTCTTTTCGATCTTCGGCAGATCGTCAGGCGTGAAGGGCTCGTTCTTGGCGAAGTCGTAATAGAAGCCGTTCTCGATCACCGGACCGATGGTGACCTGCGTGCCGGGCCAGAGTTCCTGCACGGCTTCGGCCATGACGTGGGCGGCATCGTGGCGGATCAGCTCCAGCGCGCGCTCATCGCTGCGCGTGATGATCTCGATCTTGCCGTCGACGACGGGATCGGACAGGTCGCGCACAACGCCGTCGATCGCGATCGCGACGGACTTCTTGGCCAGCGACTTGGAAATGGATTCGGCAACGTCCTTGCCGGTCGTGCCGGTCGCAAATTCGCGTACATTGCCATCAGGGAAAGTCAGGGAAACGGATTGGGACATATCGATATTCTCCTTGTCCAGTCCCGCCAACGAATGCGGGTGGTTGCAAATGAAGCGAGAGCGTCCGTACGCAAGCGCTGCCGCGTGATAGTCGGATTTGGTCTTTTAGTAAAGGATGAGCGGGCTGCTAGATGAGATCGGCAATGCCCCGAACGGTGTTCCAGTTGCGCAGCGTACCCACGCCCATCCGCTTGGTCGTCAGCGCCGACAACAGCTTCCACTCACTCGGCTTTCCGGCAAAATCGATCCAGAGATCGCCATCGACAAGCGCCAGCCGCTGGCTCGGATCGGCATAGGGCTTCAGCTTTTCGAATGCCGGCCGCTCAAGCGCCGCGCGCATCACCCGGATGATCACCTGACTGCCCTCGCCATCCGTAAACGGATTCGATCGCGCCAGCCGCTGCCAGCTCGTGCCTGTTCGAGCAATGATATCGACCGGCTTGCCGTACCTTTCGCGAAAGGCAGCCTCCAGCTTGGCTTCTATTTCACCAGGCGGTGACTCCGGCGTTTCGAAGACGATATTGCCGGTCGAAACCAGCGTGCGTGGATTGCGGTAGCCGAGCGAGGATGCCATGTCGCGCAAATCCGCCATCACCACCCGCTTGCCGGGCGCGATGACGATGCTGTGCAGCAGCGCGACGTAGGTCGTCATGCGGCCTTCCGGCCAAACGCCAAGTAGCGCCACGGCGTCCACCAATGGAACCGCTTTTCGAGCGCCTCGGGCACCGGATCGAGCCCGCTCGTGCCACCCGGGCCGCAACGCCCGACGCGAAACAGCGTCATCCAGCCCCCGGCCCACAGGCCATGCCGGGCGACAGCCTCGTAGCCATATTCGGAGCAGGTTGGAATATGCCGGCAGGAATTGCCGATGAAGCCTGAAAGCGTCAGCTGGTAGAGGCGGATGAAACCCATACCGAACAGCCGGCCGGGCGTCTTCGAAAAGCGGCCCGAATAGTTTCGCGAAAAGCGCTTGGCCTTCGGCGGGGGAGCCGCGGCACCGCCTTCGTCTTCATCATGCTGAAGGGCGCAGAATTCGCACATCGGCTCAGGCGTCCGCCATCTCGGCGCGCTTCGCCTCGATCTGGCCGATCGCATCGACGACGGCATCGAAGGTGAGCATGGTGGAGGCGTGGCGGGCCTTGTAATCCTTGACCGGACGCAGGTAGCGCATCTCCTCGAAACGGCCCTCCGGCCCCTCGCCGTCAGCCTTCAACATGGCGAGCATGTCCTCGCGCGCCTTGCGCAACTCGGCGGCAGTGGCGCCGACGACATGGCGCGCCATCACCGATGAGGATGCCTGGCCAAGGGCGCAGGCTTTGACGTCATGGGCGAAGTCGCTGACGGTATCGCCGTCCATCTTCAGCCAGATCTTCACCTTGGAACCACAGAGCTTCGAATGCGCCTGGGCGCTGGCATCGGCATCATCGAGACTGCCGATACGCGGAATATTGCCCGCAAATTCGAGGATTTTGCTGTTGTAGATCTCGTCCATGATCAATTCCGCTCCAGAGTTCCGCGGACCGGCTCGCTTGGTGGCCATTGTATCTTAAACAAAAAACACACCGTGTCGTGTTAGGATACTTACATGAAGACGCTGTCTTCCTATATGTATGTCGTTCGAGGGCCACGAAAATGCAATGGCCCCCGGTAAGTTTGATTGGGAAACCGTGCCGGAAGGGCCATCGCCCCGAAAGCCCCGGAGCCTGCCAAAGGTGCAAAAATTCCTGAAGGGAATACCAGTGGCGAGTCCGAAGACGGGTCCGCATGACAGCGGATCAGGAGACTTGAACAGTATGGACGCCATCGTAAAGAATTTTCCGAACAACAGCCGCGATTCCAACCGCCCCACCCAAAAGGAAGCCGAAGAGGCCGTCCGCACCCTGCTCCGCTGGGCGGGCGACGATCCGGCACGCGAAGGCCTGCTCGACACCCCCTCGCGTGTCGCCAAGGCCTATCGTGAACTCTTCGCCGGCTATGACATGGACGCCGAAGACGTTCTCGGCCGCACCTTCGAGGAGGTCGCCGGCTATGACGACATGGTGCTGGTGAAGGACATTCCGTTCTTCTCGCATTGCGAACATCACATGGTGCCGATCATCGGCAAGGCGCATGTGGCCTACCTACCGGACGGCAAGGTGCTCGGTCTCTCGAAGATCGCCCGCACCGTCGAGATCTTCGGCCGCCGCCTGCAGACCCAGGAAACCATGACGGCGCAGATATCGAAAGCGATCGACGAAACGCTCCGTCCGCGCGGTGTCGCGGTCATGATCGAAGCCGAACATATGTGCATGGCGATGCGCGGTGTGCAGAAGCAGGGTTCGACCACATTGACGACAACCTTTACTGGGACCTTCAAGTCCGAGCCCGCCGAACAGGCGCGATTCATGTCCATGGTACGGGGCCGCTGATCCGGCTCCATAGAGAGAGCCGATCGATGACGCCCTTCGCCTTCAACGCGCCTTCAGACGACAAATCCGAGCTCGAGGACGCGGGGGACTTCACCCCGCGCTTCGACGATCGCGGCCTGATCACCGCCATCGTCACGGACATCAACGACGGCGAGCTGCTGATGGTGGCGCATATGAACGCCCAGGCGCTGGCGCTGACCATCCAGACCGGCAAGGCCCACTATTTCAGCCGCTCGCGCGGCAAGCTCTGGCTGAAGGGTGAAACGTCGGGCAATGTCCAGACGGTCAGGGAGATCCGTACCGATTGCGATCAGGATGCCATCTGGCTGAAAGTAGAGGTCGCCGGTCACGACGCGACATGCCATACTGGCCGCCGTTCCTGTTTTTACCGCACCGTATCGCTGCAGGATGGAAAGCCGATGCTCGACATCGTCGATGACGAGCGCCATTTCGACCCGGCTGACGTCTACAAGAAATAGCGCAAAACTGGGGCATTTTGCCTCTTATTGGGTCAGTTTCGCCCGCTATATACGATTTGGAAAGGGAAGAGGGACACAGTTAGAAGACCACAGTGTTCTGCCGGGAGGAGGCACGCCATGCTGAACTGGAGTTTGCACCGTCAAGGCTCTGAGGCTGGCACATCCGACTCCGGTGCATCTTCCACATTGCCCGACATGACCGTTCCGCCTATCTCGCCCCTGCCCCAGAAGAAAGCCAAGATCGCTCTCGCGCTCGGCGGCGGTGCTGCGCGCGGCTGGGCCCATATCGGCGTGCTGCGCGCGCTCGATGAAGCCGGCATCGAGATCGGCATGATCGCCGGCACCTCGATCGGCGCCCTTGTCGGCGGCTGCTACCTCGCCGGAAAGCTCGACGAACTCGAAGAATTCGCCCGCTCGCTGACCATGCGCCGCATCGCCAGCCTGCTCGATCTGACGATCGGCGGCAGCGGCCTGTTCGGCGGCATGCGGCTGACGAAGCGCATGGCCGAGCATCTGGAAGGGCTGAATATCGAGGATCTCGACCGACCCTTCGTCGCAGTCGCGGCAGAGGTCAATACCGGCCACGAGGTCTGGATTTCGAACGGCTCGCTGATCACGGCGCTGCGCGCTTCTTACGCCCTGCCCGGCATCTTCGAGCCGATCCGCAGCAACAACCGAACGCTGGTCGACGGCGCGCTCGTCAATCCTGTCCCGGTCTCCGTCTGCCGCAGCTACGAGCAGCCGCTGGTCTGCGCCGTCAACCTGAATTACGACCTCTTCGGCCGCTCGGCCGTCGTCAAGCACAATGCCGGGCTGACGGCACAGGAAGTGCAGAAGCGCGAGGAAACGCCCTATACGCGCCTCGGCATGACCGGCGTCATGGTCCAGGCCTTCAACATCATCCAGGACAGGATTTCGCGCGCCCGCCTCGCCGGCGATCCGCCGGACATTTCGCTGCATCCGCGGCTCAGCGATATCGGGCTGTCCGAGTTCCATCGCGCCGGTGAAGCAATCGAGCGCGGCTACGAGGAAGCCTCTATCAGGCTTCCCGAACTCAAGAGAATGCAGGAAGTGTTCGCCGGCCACGGCTGATGGCGGCCGGCAATCTTTTTACCCTGCGATATAGGCTTTGATTTCTTCGGCCTCGCGCTCGACTTCCGCAATGCGGGTCTTCACCACGTCACCGATCGAAATGATCCCGGCAAGCTTGCCGTTGGTTTCGACGGGAACATGGCGAAAGCGCTTGCTGGTCATCAGCTCCATCAGTTCGTTGACCGTCGATTCTTCATGGCAGCGGAAAACCTTCGATGTCATCAGCGAAGCCACCGGCTGATCGAGACAGTCCTTGCCGGACTTGGCAATCGCATTGACGACGTCACGTTCGGTGAAGATGCCGGAAATCTTTCCCTGCACCCCGACTACGACGATCGCGCCGATTTTCTTCTGGCTAAGCACCTTGGCAGCCTCCGCGACGGTCGTGTTCGGACCGGCCGTGACGACGTCGCGGCCCTTTAGATCGAGGATGGCCTTTACGGTATTGGACATTCACAACCTCCTATGTCGTAAGTGGAAACACTATACTGTTCACAGGCATCCGCGGCGGTCTCTCCTCCCAGCGCGGATCAGTTGGAATGGTGCACTTCAACGCTCAAGATTGCAATACGGCCGGTTCCTCGGGCTCCTCGTCCGAAGGCGGTAGAGCCCGGTCGAAAAGCGGAAACAGGAAGAATCCGAAGACGAAGCCGCCGATATGCGCATCCCAGGCGATCGCCTGGCTGCCGTCACCGATCAGCGGCACGCCGACGGCGATCAGCGCATTGCCGAACAGCCAGAACAGCGTGAAGACGATGACGGTGCGGCTGCGGAAAGTCTCGGCGATCGACAGCCGCGGATTGAGATGCGCCGGCACGCCGGCCCGCGCCTGAGCCGGGAAGGCAAAGCGGCAGGCCGCGCCCATCAGGCCGGAAATCACCCCCGAAGCGCCGATCAGCAAGGTTGGATCGCCCCAGTTCAACGCGGCATGAAGTGCAGCCGAGGCGATGGAGGAGAGCACCCAGAAAGCCAGATAGCGGGCGACACCGATTCGCCGGATCACCGGCGCACCGAAGGCCATCAGCCACAGGCCGTTGAAGAGGATATGTTCGATGCTGCCGTGGAGCAGCGAATAGGTCACCGGGCTCCAGAGCCACTCCAGCCCCTGCTCCGTAAGCGGCATGACATAGCGGGCGGGGATGAAGCCGAAGGTGACGAGCAGCCATTCGACAGCCTGATCGGAAAGAACCAGCGTCTGGACGGCATAGATGATGGCGAGCAGCGCGAGCGTCGCGACGAGAATGCCCGGCAGATTGAAGATCGGCTCTCGCTTTGGAATCCGTTCTCCCTCGTTGACCTGCCGTCCCGCCGATTGATCGTCCATCTTTGCCCTCGCCTTTGAAGGCCAAAGCCTTACAGGAGCGCCGGGCAAAAAAAAAGCCGTCCGGAAGAACCGGACGGCGGCCGAGCGTCCCCCGGGAATGACCCCGTGCCCGATGAGCTTGTGTGCTGAACTTCGTTGCCGAAGTGATGAGCGACAGTCCCATGAAGCCTGCGCCAGCACAATCGAAACCCTTCTTTAACCTTAACGGCTCCGAACTGGCATGAAACCCGCAGAGTAACCCTCAGATGGGCCATGAAGGCCCGTTTCTGGACTGTAATGAAACAGATTGGGTGTCCCGTGCGTCATCAGACCGTCATCGATGTTTACGACTACTGGAACCGCTTGCGCGGCGCCGGCGAAGCGCCGTTGAAGTCGCAGATCGAGCCGTCCAGTTTGGGTCACTTCCTGCCGAGCCTTTTCATCCTGGAAAAGAGCGGCGACGACATCATCACTTTCCGCCTCGCGGGAGCCAAGATTTCTGACCTGTTCGGCCGCGATCTGCGCGACGAAAGCTTCTCGGATCTCTTCGGCGATGGCTATAGCGCGACGATCGAAGCCACCATTGCCGGCGCCATGCGCCACACGATGCCTGCCCTGATCAATGCCACCGGTTATAGCACCGCCGGCCATCGCGCCGCTTTCGAGATCGCGCTCATGCCGCTGCGCTCGGAAGATGGTCACTGCGAGCGGATGCTTGGCGTCATCGCCGCGATGACTGTCGCGACCTGGCTCGAAGTCGTGCCGCTTGACTTCCTGGTTCTCGATCGCTGCCGGGCGTTGCGCAGCTTCCAGGGGGCACCCGACGGCGTCTGGCCCGCCGCTCCGCGCACGCCGCGCCAGCAAGGCTTGGCCGGAATTCTCGGCCGCGTCGTCTCTTCGTTCCGTCCTGGTTCAAGCGCCCGCTGACTGTCCCGGAACGATACAACCGGAACCCATTCCGGAAGCTGTAATCAGGGGCAGTCAGACAACCTTCTGTTAATGTGTTGCGGGTAATGATCCCAGCATATCATTTTATAAAGAAGCGCTTTCATGCACTCGTTCCAGCAAGCCCAGACGCAGAGAGCGCCGCGCCCTGAACAGGGTGTTTTTCAGCGCGTGCCCATCAATATGCAGGGCCGCCTGATGCTTGCGAATTACGAAGAGTACGAATGCATGGTCATCGACATGTCGCCGGGCGATATGTACGTCACCTGCATCGGCCGCCCCCGCTCCAATGAACGCGTCGTCGCCTATATCGACCATCTTGGCCGCGTCGAAGGTCATGTTCAGACGGTGGATGCCCGCGGCTTCACGATGTCGATCAATGCGACCGAGCGTAAGCGCGAAAAGCTTGCCGCGCAGCTGACCTGGCTTGCCAACAAGCACGAGCTCGGCCTGCCGGAAGACCGCCGCCACGACCGTCTGACGCCGCGCGAGACGAAGAGCGAACTGACGCTCGAAGACGGCACGCGTTATGTCTGCCGCATCATGGACCTTTCGCTGTCCGGCGCTGCCGTCGATGTCGAAGCACGTCCGCCGCTCGGCTCCGCCGTCCGCCTCGGCAATATGCGCGGCCGTGTGGTCCGCCACTTCTCCGAAGGCGTGGCGCTGGAGTTCCTGTCGCTTCAGTCGCGGGAGACGCTGCGCGAATTTCTCTGAGACGTCATCGTCCTGTCACCGTCGTCGACGAATACAGCCGCCTTGCAAAAGGCGGTTTTTTTGATGGCTGAGCCATTTCCCGACATCGAGCCCTATGACCACGGCATGCTGGATACCGGCGACGGCAACCGGCTCTATTGGGAATGCTGCGGCAATCCGGACGGCATTCCTGCTCTGGTTCTCCACGGCGGACCCGGATCCGGCTGCTCGACCGGAGCGCGCCGCTATTTCGATCCGTCGGTCTACCGCATCATCCTCTTGGATCAGCGCAACTGCGGCCGCAGCCTGCCGAATGCGGCTGATCAGGATTGCGACCTCTCCGGCAACACGACCTGGCATCTGGTCGCCGACATCGAGCGGCTGCGTGCCTATCTCGGCGTCAAACGATTCGTGCTGTTCGGAAATTCCTGGGGCACGACGCTCGCGCTCGCCTATGCAGAGTCGCATCCCCGCCACGTCGCCGCCATGGTGCTTGCCGGTATCACGACCACCCGCCGCTCCGAGATCGACTGGCTCTGCACCGGGATGGCGCGGTTCTTCCCATGCGAATACGCCGATTTCACGCAGTCGATCCCGGACGATCTCGACCCTCTCGCCTATTATCACGCCCTGCTCAATAGCACCGATCCGGCCGAACGGCAGGCTGCCGCCGTCGCGTGGCATCGTTGGGAGGCGGCCTCGATCCTGCTTGCCGACCCGAACGGCTTGCCGCGCCGCTGGGCGGATGCCCGCTACCTGCTGACCCGTGCGCGGATCGTCACACATTATTTCCACCACGATGCATGGCTTTCCGACCGGCATCTGCTGCAGGGTGCCGCAGCGCTTGCCGGTATACCGGGAATCCTGATCCAGGGGCGCTTCGATTTCGAGGCACCACTGGTTACGGCTTGGGAATTGCACCAATCCTGGCCAGGCAGCGAGCTTGTCATCGTCGAAAATGCCGCCCATTCGACTGACAACGCTGGCATTTCCGCCGAAATCGTCGCGGCCACCGCAAAAATTCTGCATTTTCTCAAAAAATAATTTTGGCGCTGCAACGTCTGAAATCGCTGTTTTCAGCCGTTTTCACCGCTCTACCTGAGCGATTCCGCATCTTCGGACACCTCAGCAGGCACCTCCCGAAATCACCCAATTCGTAACGAAATCGTAAATCCGGCCTGCGTCGCGTTAAGACTTTCGCCGGAATAGCGCCATTCCGGCACAGAAGACCTATCCCGGAATGGAACAATTTTACTCAAATTCGCCTCGAATTTTCTGCGTCTTTTATGCGCATTCGAGTCAAATATTCTTCAAGTTTTCCGCGCTTTTGAATCAACTAAGCACTTAATTTTACTGCGTAATTTTGCGTGAGATAAAATCGTGCGTGTCATTGTCCTCCCAACAAACGGGGAGACTACAAAGACAATGTTCAACGCAATCAAGGGCGCCTTTATCGCCACTGTAATGATGATCACGATGACGGGCCCAGGACAGGCGGCGCCCGGCAGCATGACACTCGCAGGCAACGCCAGCCCGCCGATCGGCGCCTACCAGTTCTGCAAGGAGAACCCGGCAGACTGCAGCAATCCCGCCGGCGACGCCGGTCCGCTGCTTCTGACCGAAGATCGCTGGAAGCAGGTCCTCAAGATCAACTACCAGGTCAATTCCTCGATCCAGCCGATGACCGACATGGAAATCTACGGCGTCGAAGAGCGCTGGGCCTATCCGCGCACCGTCGGCGACTGTGAAGACTATGCGCTGCTGAAGCGCAAGCTGCTGATCGATGCCGGCGTATCGCCTTCCGACCTGCTGATGACCGTCGTGCTGCAGCCGAATGGCGAAGGCCACGCCGTGCTCACCGTCCGCACCGATCATGGCGACTTCATTCTCGATAACATGCGCAACAAGGTCATGCTCTGGGCCGACACCGAATACACCTACCTCAAGCGTCAGTCTTCGGATGATCCGAATCGCTGGATGAAGCTTCAGGATGGCCGTGCGGTTGCCGTCGGTAGCGTTCGCTAACACCTGAAATACCCCGCCGGCCAGTCCGGCGGGCCAAGGCTAGGCTCCGGTCAGTCCCCCGCATCCCCGTCCCCGACCGGCGCCCCAGAGCCGCTCCCGCTGTCCCGGGAGCGGCTCGCCTCTTTTGTAGGGCAGAGCCGCCCTTTGGTTAATGCGATATTAACCACCCTCGCCCGATCATGCCGGTAGATTCATCACTGACACCGGCGGCTCACGTTTCTCTTGCGGCGGTCAACGACTGAAGATCCGCCATGAGCCATCCCGCTTCCAATGTTGCCGCGGAAGAGACGCCGCTTCTCTCCAATGGTTTCCTGATCAAGCTAACTGCTGTCGTCGCCGTCCTGGCGCTGCTGACGGTGGCGATCAGCTTTGGCGGACGCTGGTTCGGCCGCCACATCACGCTTGCCGGCAATAGCGACAGCACCGCAGCTGTCAGCATCACCATCGGCCGCGACACCCTGAACCTTTCCGAAAACACTCTGCGATTCCCGAGCCAGCGTCACGGCGGCGTCGCCGAGCGCGCCGATCTCTATCTCACCTGGCCGGAAATGCAGGGCTACACCAAGGAACAGCGCGCCCGCTTCGATGACGTCGCGCAATCCTCTGGCCTGATCTTCCTGCAGATCACCCAGAGCACCATGTCGCGCGACATGTCGGGGCGCATCGAGCCGATCTACACGCATCTGATGGATGGCGCAGCCGCTCCCTATGCCGATGGCCTGACTTTGCACCGCCTGCGCGCCGACGCCGGCTATAGCGGCGAGGTGCTGCTGACGGCAGCGCGCGAGAACGCCCCCGATTACGCCGTGCGCTGCGTCCTGCCCGACTCACCCGAGGCGGCCACCAGCGGCGACTGCCAGCGCGATATCAAGGTCGGCAAGGATCTGAGCGTGCTCTACCGATTCTCCAGCCGTCATTTGAACGATTGGGACCATATTGATGCCGCTATTCGCACCTTTGTGGAGGCGCGCCTTGCGACCCGTTCTGCAACAAGCCGCTAAAATGCAGCTTGGTGGCGAAAGAAACGATTAATCATAAACGGATTGGTAACTCAGCCCCGGTAACTTCCGAAGACAACGGTCGGCGCGGAGGGGCGCGCGATCCGGTTCAAAACTGTCAGAAATGCAAGCGAAGAGTGAAATAGTGTCAAGGTCAGCCTCCTCCGTTGTTCCGTCCCGGTCCGGCCATTTTCTGGTGAAGATGATTACGGCGCTCGCAATCGCCACTGCGGCCTTCCTGGCCGAGTCGGTCACTGCCGAGGCCGAGGCTGCCAATCCGAAATATGCCGGTATCGTCGTTGACGCCAAGACCGGCAATGTCCTCTACAGCGAGAACGCCGATCGCCTTCAGTATCCGGCATCGCTGACGAAGATGATGACGCTGTACATGACCTTCGAGGCGCTCGAACAGGGGCGCATCGCGCTCGATACGCGCGTTCCCTTCTCCCCGCATGCATCGGCCCAGGCGCCGACCAAGCTCGGCGTTCGCGCTGGCGGTTCGATCACCGTCGAACAGGGCATTCTCGGCCTCGTGACGCTCTCTGCCAATGACGCGGCAACCGCGCTTGGCGAGCTTCTCGGCGGCGGCAGCGAAGACCGCTTCGCGCAGATGATGACGGCAAAGGCTCATGCGCTCGGCATGACGCGCACCACCTATCGCAACGCCAACGGCCTGCCGAATACCGCGCAGATGACGACGGCCCGCGACCAGGCCCGCCTCGGCATCGCGCTTCGCCAGCACTTCCCGCAATACTACGGCTATTTCGCCACGCAGAGCTTCAAGTTCGGCACCCGCACCATCCGCAGCCATAACCGCCTCGTTGGCTCTGTCCGCGGCGTCGACGGCATCAAGACCGGCTATACCCGCGCTGCAGGCTTCAATCTCGTCAGCTCGGTGCAGGACGAAGGCCGCTCGATCGTCGGCGTTGTCATGGGTGGTGCTTCGACCCCTGCCCGCGACAACCAGATGCGCAAGCTGATCGCAGCCTACCTGCCGAAGGCTTCCACCCGCGGCGGTTCCAAGCTGATCGCCGAGCCGGCCCCGACCCGCGCTCCCGAGATCCCGGTCGCAGCAGCTTCCGAAATCGATCTGCCGCATACCGCTCCGGCACCGGCCGCCCGTTACGAAGTCGCCGCCGCGCAGACCGCCTACACCGATACGCCTGCCGTCAAGTCCGAGAACCCGCTGGTCGCAGCACAGCCGGCAGAGATGCCGCAGCCGACCAAGGTCAAGACCGTCGCGATCAAGGGCAATGTCGCGGTTCCCACGCCTGCTCCCGCCTATATGCCGGAACAGCCTGAAGAGAATTCCGTTGATCAGCTGACGACCGCTTCGGTTCCCGCTGCCAAGGCCGCTGCAACGCCTGCTGCCGTCGCCGAGAAGGGTCCGGCTGGCTGGGTTGTCCAGATCGGCGTTTCCTCCAGCAAGGATGCCGCTATGGACCTCCTGGAAAATGCCAAGACCAAGGGCGGCAAGGCTCTGCGTTCGGCCAAGCCCTTCGCCGTCGCCTATGCCAATGACGGCGAACAGATTTACCGCGCTCGCTTCGGTGGTTTCGACGACCAGCGCGATGCGGTCAATGCCTGCAAGGCGCTGAAGCGCGCAGGCGTCAAATGCTGGGCAGCTGCCCAATGATCTCTCCGGTGCCGGCAGTTCTGTTTCTGACGGCACCGTTCACGGCAGGGCCGGTGTATGCGGCTCCCGCCGAAATTCGTGACCTCGATTGTTAGTGCGTACGGGGAATATTATGGCGATCAATGGAAATGTACCGGGCTTTCCGCCCGAAGCACGCGCAGCAGGAAAGCCTGCCCGCATCGGGCTGCATCCGCTTCATGAGGCAGCTCTGCGCCTCGCCGAAATCGGCCTGCAGAAGCCGCGCGCCAAGTCTGCCAAGACCAAGGATCTGATCAATCTGCTGCTCTGCCATGGCGCGCGCGCCTGGCGCTATTCGCAGCCGGAAGCCCGCATCCACCTGCATGTGACATGCCCGGGTGGCAAATCGCCTGTAATGCTGCGCCTGCGCTGATCGCTTAAAGCAGTCCAAGCTCCGAAAGCTCGCGGCGCAAGTCCGCGGGCATTTCTGCGACACCGGCGCCAAGGCTCATCATGTCGCGCGGGATATCTTCTTCCGGGTAGTAGCGCCATCCCTGAAAGGCCCGCTTCGGCTGAACGGCGGTTTCGATCACCTCCGGGCCGAGAACGAGATGGCAGCGGCCAATTCCCTCGCCATCCGTGAATGTCTCGATCCCCAGCAGCTTCTGCCGCGCCTGAACCTGACCCTTGATCACCCAATAGAGCGAACCGCCGTCGAGCAGTTCATCGACGCGCTTCGGGACCATGCGGGTGGTGTGGACGGAATGCGGTTCCAGGCCCGCGGCGATCGCCCGGAGCGAACGCTCGGCGACCCATTCGCGCAGATCCTCGATCGAGTCTGCGCCGACGCATAATTTGATGAGATGCAATGCCATGCTGGTGTTGAAATCCTTTTGACCGGCAGCGTCAAGCGCTACCGGCCGCAAGTCCACAAACTCAGCATTCCACGACGTTGACGGCCAAACCTCCGGTGGAGGTTTCCTTGTACTTCTCGCTCATGTCGTATCCGGTCTGGCGCATCGTCTCGATGCAGGCATCGAGCGGCACGAAATGCTGGCCGTCGCCCTTGATCGCCAGCGACGCCGCCGTGACCGCCTTGACGGCGCCGAGCGCGTTGCGCTCGATGCAGGGAACCTGCACGAGACCGGCGACTGGATCGCAGGTCATGCCGAGATGGTGCTCGAGCGCGATTTCAGCGGCGTTCTCGATCTGGGCGGGCGTCGCCCCCATGACCGCAGCAAGCCCCGCAGCCGCCATCGCAGCCGCCGAACCCACCTCGCCCTGACAGCCGACTTCGGCGCCGGAGATCGAGGCATTGTGCTTGATGATGCCGCCAACGGCGGCCGCCGTCAGCAGGTAGTCGCGAATGCCGTTCTGGTCCCAGTCGTCGTGGAAATGCTCGTAGTAACGGATCGTCGCGGGAATGACACCGGCTGCGCCATTGGTCGGCGCGGTCACGACGCGGCCACCGGCGGCATTCTCTTCGTTAACGGCCATCGCATAGACGCTCAGCCAGTCGTTGGCGAGCAGCGGATTGATCCGGTTGCTGCGCCACTCCTCCTGCAGCTTGTCATGGATCTGCCGTGCACGGCGGCGCACCTTCAGGCCACCCGGCATGATGCCGTCGACCTTCAGCCCACGCTCGATGCAGGAGCGCATCGCATCCCAGATCCGGTCGAGGCCGGCATCGAGCTCTTCGCGGCTGCGCTGGCTCTCTTCGTTGGCACGCTTCATCTGCGCGATGGTGAGACCGGAGCGATCCGCCATCTCGAGCATCTGCGCTGCCGTCGCGAAGGGATAGGGAACCTTGGTGGCGCCGGCGACAGCCTTCTTCTTCGCGCGCATCTGCTCGAGCTCGGTATCGGTGACGACGAAGCCGCCGCCGACAGAATAGTAGATCCGCTTCAGCAGCAGGCGCTCGTCCTTGTCGAAGGCCGAGAAGATCATGCCATTGGCATGACCGGGCAGCGTCTGCTTCTTGTCGAAGATCAGGTCGTTCTTCGGCAGGAAGAAATAGGCGGGATGGCCGGGCGGCGTGATCCGGCCGGAGCGCTCCACCTGATCGATGATGCCGTCCATCTTGTCGGGATCGACGCTATCCGGCGCCTCGCCCATCAGGCCGAGGATAACCGCCCTGCCCGTTCCGTGGCCGATACCGGTATAGGCGAGCGAGCCGTGCAGGCTGGCCTTGATCGAAGCAACCTGCGCGCCCGACGACGGCCGCGGCCATTCGTTCGACAGGATGAGGTCGAGGAAGCGGTTGGCCGCCGACATCGGCCCCATCGTGTGCGAGCTCGAAGGCCCGACGCCGATCTTGAATACATCGAATACCGAAAGGAACATGCCTGCTTCCCAATAATGAAATTCTGCCGAGACTAACCCCGGTCACGATCTGCCGCATGCGGCGGACCGACATCGCGTTTGACCGGCGCGACACCACCGATCACATGGATTTAATGCCTGCGGCCCGCTTGCGAAAGCCCGTCCATGCGGAAATCGCCGCCAAGCAACCGTTGTGGCGATTGCAGCACCATGAAGCATCTGTAGAGTGGCGCCGCAGATCAGGGACTGAATCACCGATGCTCACCACCGCCGACTACATCTCGCTCGCCTTCTTCGCCGTCTCCTGGCTCGGCTATTCCTGGCTGCTGCGCGGCCGCACCTTCTTCGGCCGCACCAGCCTGACCCATGCGATGGGTGAGCGCCGCCGCGAATGGATCTACAATTCGCTGCGCCGTGACCTCAAGATGATCGATACCCAGATCATGGCCGGCCTGCAGAACGGTACCGCCTTCTTCGCCTCTACCTCTATCTTCGCGATCGGCAGCTGCTTCGCGCTTCTCGGAGCGACGGACAAGGTCAGCGCCATCTTCGCCGATCTGCCCTATGTCTTCGGCGGCAGCCATGCGAGCTTCGAGATCAAGGTCGGTGGCCTCGCCGCGCTCTTTGCCTATTCTTTCTTTAAGTTCGGCTGGTCCTACCGGCTCTTCAATTACTGCACCATCCTGTTCGGCTCGATCCCGATGATGCGCGATACCGAGGCCGACATCTATGCCGCGGAGCGCGCCGCCGAACGCGTCATCCGCATGAACATCATCGCCGGCAGCCACTTTAACGAAGGCCTGAGGGCAATCTTCCTGTCGATCGGCTATCTCGGCTGGTTCGTGAACCCTTACGTTTTCATGGCAACGACGGCGACCGTCGTCTTCGTCCTCACCCGTCGACAGTTCTTCTCCGAGGCACGCCTGGCGATCCTCGATGGCGGCCCGCCATCAAATCTCCACCTTTCTCCTATTCCCCGCGATCCCAAGCCTGATGGCGATGGTGATTTGTCCGGGGGACTGTGAATGACTGTTTTGGCGACTGATAGCGGCGTGGTCGCGCGTCCTCCGCGTATTGGCCTGCTGGACACGGTGCGTGGCGCCGCGCTCATTGCCATGGCCACTTACCATTTCAGCTGGGACCTGGAGTTCATGGGCTACCTGACGCCCGGGACCGCGGAGACCGGCTGGCTGAAGCTCTACGCCCGAGCCATTGCCACGACCTTCCTGTTCATCGCCGGCATCAGCATGGCGCTGTCGAGCCAGGGCGGCATTCGCTGGCGTCCGTTCTGGAAGCGCTTCGCGATGATCGCTGGTGCTGCGCTGCTGATCTCGGTCGCAACACGCATCGCCATGCCCGGTGAATGGATCTTTTTCGGCATTCTCCACTGCATGGCGGCGATGACGCTGATCGGCGTCGTCTTCGTCCGCCTGCCGCTTCCGGTGACACTCGTTGTCACTGTCGCACTGGTCGCCGCCTGGATCGCCGACACTTTCGTCGCGCCAGGCATCCTCAGGTCCGCGACCTTCAATCATCCGCTGCTCTGGTGGATCGGCCTGACCGACATGCCGCCGCGCTCAAACGACTATGTGCCGCTATTCCCCTGGGCCGCCGCCTACATGTCCGGCCTGTCGCTGTCTCTGATCGCACTGCGCACCGGCCTGCCGCAGAAGCTTGCCGCGATCGGCACCGGCAGCTCCCTGCTTGCCCGCGCCGGTAAGCACAGCCTTGCCTTCTATCTGATCCATCAGCCGGTGCTGATCGCCATCGCTTACGGAATGACCTTCGTCATGCCGCCAGCGAAGCCCGATCTCGCCGAGATCCACATGCGCCAGTGCAATCCCGGCTGGTGCCAGGGCATGGATCCCAAGTCATGCCAGATTTATTGCGAATGCACGCTGACCGAAATGCAGGACCAGAAGCTGCTCGAGCCCTTCCACACGGGTGTCGTCAAGGCTGATGACGACCGCGTGCAGGCGATCGCCAATCAGTGCAGCATCAAGGCGCTTCCGCCAGAGCAGCAGTGATCCCTCAGGTGCCGACGCCGATTTCGGCCAGGCGGCCGAGGCAGGCTTCCTCGATATTGTCGAGTTCCGTCAGCGTGTCGTCGATATCCTTGCGCTTCTGGCGCAGGTCCTCGCGCTTCTCGTCGACACGCTTCATCAACAGCTTCAGCTGCCCGAGCTCGCCCGGCGGCTCCTTGTAGACGGTAATGATTTCGCGGATCTCGGCGATCGTGAAACCGATACGCCTGCCGCGCAGGATTTCCTGAATGAGCCTGCGGTCTGCCGGGCGGAACAGGCGCGTGCGGCCACGGCGTTCCGGATGGATCAAACCTTCGTCTTCGTAGAAGCGAAGCGTCCGCGTCGAAACACCAAATTCGCGCGTCAGCTCCGTTATGCTATAGTATTTGTTCACAGGCATCGGATTCCCACTCTCTCCCGGCAATAATATTGACTTTTACGTAATAGTCAATTTGAGCGGGTTGGCGTGGTTAAATCCCGAACCACCAGGTGGCGATGCCCAGAAATGCGAAGAAGCCCGTACAGTCAGTTACGGTCGTCACGAATACCGACGATGCGATCGCCGGATCGGCGCCGACCTTGTCCAGGAGCAGCGGCAGCAGGATGCCGGCAAGCGCTGCCGCGATCAGATTGATGATCATCGCCGCGCCGATCACCATGCCGAGCTGGTAGTCGTGAAACCAGGTCCCGGCAATCGCCCCCATGATCATGGCGAAGATGACGCCGTTCATGATGCCGACGCTCGCCTCCCTGCGGATGATGCGCCCGGCATTGTAGATATCGAGATCGCGGGTCGCGAGCGCCCGCACGGTCACCGTCATCGTCTGCGTGCCGGCATTGCCGCCCATAGAGGCGACGATTGGCATCAGCACAGCGAGCGCAATCATCTTCTCGATCGATCCGTCAAACAGCCCGATGACGCTCGCCGACAGCATCGCCGTGCCGAGATTGATGAGCAGCCACAAAAAGCGCGAGCGTACTGTCGAAATAACATTGTCCGACAGTTCTTCGTCACCGACACCGCCGAGGCGCTTGATGTCCTCATCGGCTTCTTCGTGAATGACGTCGACGACGTCATCGATGGTCAGCACGCCGACCAGACGTTCGTTCTCGTCGACGACCGCGGCCGAGAGAAGGTCGTACTGCTCGAAAAGCTGTGCCGCCTCTTCCTGGTCCATCTCCGCGGGGATCGGATGGTTCATCTCCCGCATGATCTGCTCGATCTTCGTCTGCCGCTTGGTGCGCAGGATCTTGTCGAGATCGACGGCGCCCAAGAGCTTGAAGGTCGGATCGATGACGAAGATCTGCGTGAAGGAGTAAGGCAGATCCTCCTCCTCGCGCATGTAGTCGATCGTCTGCCCGACGGTCCAGAACGGCGGCACGGCGACGAACTCCGTCTGCATGCGGCGGCCTGCCGAGCTTTCGGGATAGTCGAGCGCCCGTCGCAGGCGAACCCGCTCGGTAAACGGCAGTTGCGCCAGGATCTCTTCGCGGTCTTCCTGGTCGAGGTCTTCGAGAATGTAGACGGCATCATCCGAATCGAGGTCGCCGATCGCCGCGGCAATCTGCTCGTTCGGCATCTGGTCGACGATTTCGCGGCGGATCGCCTCATCGACCTCCGTCAGCGCCGTCATGTCGAAGTCGTCGCCGAGCAGGCGCACCAGCGCCAGGCGTTGTTCCGGCTGGATCGCCTCCAAGAGGTCGCCGATTTCCGATTCGTGCAGGCGCGCCACGTTCTGGCGCAGAAATATCGTATCACGATCGGCGATCGCGGCGCCGACGAGCGTCAGGAAATCGCTGCGGACGTTGCCATCCTCGTCATAGATATCGGCGTCTTCGTCGTCTGGACGCTTGCGGATGCGTTCGTCTTCTTCGCTTGCCGTCATCTGCGCCCTCGCATCCAATTTCATAACAGTTACGGCTTTCCTGCCGCGTTCGAGAATGGCGGCGGAAAAGGTATTGTCAACAAGCGGATAAACGAATCCCGCCCGCCCGGGCAGCGGCAGGAACTCAAGCCCCTGCTAACTGAAACGCCCTCTCCCGTCTAGCGTCAAAAACCCTCTCTGGAGATGACAATGCGCGGGCCGGAGGATAGTTTCCCGGCAATTGATCAGGAGCCTGAGCCCGCATGACGATCCGCCCCATCCTCCGCTATCCGCATCCCGGCCTGAAGACCGTCTGCGCTCCCGTGATCGCCTTCGACGACGATCTGAAAACGCTCGCCGGCGACCTGCTTGAAACGATGCGGGCAGCCCCCGGCGTCGGCATCACGGCGGCTCATATCGGCGTCTTCAAGCGCCTGTTTGTTCTTGAGCTCAGTAAGGCTGATGGCGTCAGAAACTACGTCAACCCCGAGATCATCTCCTCGTCGCCTACGCTGGCGCGCCAGACGGAAGGGAGCGTCTCGATGCCGGGCGCGACAGAGGATGTGGAGCGGCCCGCCTCCATCAGGCTCGGCTATCAGACCTTGTCTGGCGAGATGAAGGAAGAGGATGCGGACGGTTTCCTCGCAATCTGCATCCAACACGAGATCGACCAGCTCGATGGCATCTTCTGGCTCCAGCGCCTGTCAAAGCTGAAGCGCGACCGGCTGATCCGCAAATGGGAGAAGGCCGGCCGGTAATTTCATAATCCGGCGCCGAACCATTCCGGTCTGCAGGCGTTGTTCGAGCATGAGCCTTCAAGGAGGAAGACCATGCCGAAGACCGACGACAAGAAGACGCTGTCGCGCGAAGACGATTACCGCGACTACGAGGAACGTAACCTCGACGATGGCTGGCCCTACTCCGATGCCTCAGGGGCATCGGATGGAAAGCCCGGAAACGGCGCCTATGGAGAGACAGCAGCCAATTTCGACCGCGACCGCAACAGCGGCTTCCGCATCGACGGGACCGACGAGGACGGCAACGAGAACCGGCTCAGGGACACGCTGCGGGCCGACAGTATCAATCGTGACGACAGCGACGACCTTGAGGTGCGCGTCTTCGAAAATCTCGAAAACATCGAAGGCCTCGACCCCGACAGCATCGATATCCATGTCGAAGGCCACACGGTGACGCTTGAAGGCTCGGTCGAGACGATCGGCATGGCGCGCAAGGTCGAACTCGGCGCCCTCTCGGTCGATGGCGTGCGCCACATCCGCAATCGCCTGGAAACGACAGGCGTCGACTCCCATATCCCGAATGAAGATTAGGTGGCTAAAATTGTAGCGCTTATTAATAATTCCAAGGGTTGTATTTATACTGGCGCCCGGCTTTGCGAAAGGCCGGGCAAAATGCTTTTGATAGCGCACTAACGTTCGTCACGGATTGGTGAGAAAAGCCCACGGTTTCGTGAATTACATGGACAATTCGTAACCCAATCCGCCTGCAACCTCCCACAATTTCGCCCCAATTGGGGAGCGAACTCGTAGTTGCCGAGGGTTATCGTTTCGTTGTTGATTGCAACAACTGATTGAGGAGATATAACCATGAGCATCAAGCTCGCCGCAGCTGCCTCCCTCTTCGCCATCAGCATGGCGTCGTCCGTCTTCGCCGCTCCGATGTATGATGACAGCTATGTCAAGCCGGTCCTGATCAGCCCGCCGAAGGCAGTGCACTACACGCAGCATGCAGCGCCCGCCTATTCAAACGACTACACCAATGACAGCGATGGCTGGTACCAGTCGAAGATGCCGGCACCGAGCAAGATCAACTACAACAAGCTCGAAGCCAAACTGCAGGCTGAGCATCTTCCGCCTTGCCAGACGCCGGATGAGCTGAAGGGTCCGCAGACGAGGGCCGGTGACGGTGGCGCAACCCACACCGACGCTTGCCGCGACATGGGCGATCACTGACCACCTGCTGATCTGAAAATGAGACGGGGCCGCATCTGCGGCCCTTCTCTTGTTTAAGGCCTTACCGTCAGAAACTCGACCGGCCCACCTGGCACTTCGTCATCGAACACCGCGCAAGCAAGCCTGCCGCCGAACACACAGGCGCCGTCGACATTGGTCCGGTTGCCCCAAATACGCGGATTGGAGGCCGAAGGAGTGTGGCCGTGCACCAGATGCTTGCCCCAATATTCCCCGGAGACGCCATCCGGAAAGCGGATCCACATCAGGTCGTGCGGCGTCTGCTCCTCAAGGTAGCACCCCTCCCTCACCCCAGCGTGAACGAAAATGCGGTGCTGATCGGTATGAATGAAGGGCAGCGATTCCATCCAGCGCAGATGTTCGGGCGGCAGAGCGCCGCCATAAGACGCCAAGGTCTCCATCCCGCCATTCTCCAGCCACCACGATTCGGCATGCCGGCCGTCATGGGCGCCGGTCAGCATGTCCTCGTGATTGCCCTTCAGCGTGATCCACTGCCAGTCCGGTGAACTCGGTCCGGCGATTAGCCTCTCGATCACGGAGCGGCTATCCGGACCGCGATCGACATAATCCCCGAGAAACACGATCTTGCCTGCCGGCGCGTAAGCTTCCACCCGCTCGATCATCCGCATCATCGGATCGATGCAGCCATGTATGTCGCCGATTGCGAAGGTCAGGCTCAATGCTGCGGCTCCTTATCTGCCTTGAAAGCTAGAGCACAAAGCGGTCGTATCGATAGCCGGCCGCCGGAACGGTCTTGAGATACGAGATAAAGAAAACAACGTAATGAACTGTAGAAAAACAAAAAACCCGGCCTAAGCCGGGTTCTTGGTGCGGTCGAGAAGACTCGAACTTCCACGGGTTGCCCCACAGCGACCTCAACGCTGCGCGTCTACCAATTCCGCCACGACCGCATCGTGGTAGGGCCGATTTGCGTCGGCGAGGCAGCATGTAGCAAAAGCATTTTGGGCGCACAAGAGCGATATGACAGTTTTTTTCAAAACAAATCACAGCATTTGAATTGGGCATCAAACGGGGCCATATAGCGCTCTGCCGCTTCCCCTGTGCGGCAAGGGAAAAGTCCATGCTGCGCACCGATTTGCAATTCTCCATGTTTCCTCGCGAGGGCAATAATCCTGTCCGCTGGCGGATCGCCGATGGCCTGGTGCCTTATGAACAGGCTGTGGAAACAATGGAACGCGAGGTCGCGGCGATTGCCGATGGCGGCGACGAGCTCGTCTGGCTGGTCGAACATCCACCGCTTTACACGGCCGGTACCAGCGCCGATGCCAAGGATCTGGTGCAGCCGGACCGATTCCCTGTCTTCGCCACCGGCCGCGGCGGCGAATATACCTATCACGGACCCGGCCAGCGCGTTGCCTATGTGATGCTCGACCTCAAGCGGCGCCGCCAGGACGTCCGCGCTTTCGTTGCCGCCCTCGAAGACGTCGTCATCCGCACGCTCGATTCGATGAATGTCCGCGGCGAACGGCGCGAGGACCGGGTTGGCGTCTGGGTGCGCCGTCCCGAAAAGCCGCTGCTGCCGGATGGTTCGGTCAGCGAAGACAAGATCGCCGCTCTTGGCATCCGCCTGCGCCGCTGGGTCACCTTCCATGGGCTCTCTTTGAACGTCGAGCCGGATCTCGACCATTTCAGCGGCATCGTCCCCTGCGGCATCTCTGCCTATGGCGTTACGAGCCTCGTCGATCTCGGCCTGCCGGTGATGATGGCGGATGTCGACATGCGCCTGCGCGAATCCTTCGAGGCCGTCTTCGGAGAGACCGTCAACGAGGCTTGAGCCGCGCCTTGCCTGCGGGCCAGTCCTGTGGTTGATGGTCATGTTTCCGGAAGCCGAGCATGTCCCAGCCACAATCCCAGCAGAATCCCCTCCAGGGCATGGCCATCATGGCCGGTGCCATGATCGTCCTTCCCGCCATGGATGCGATCGCCAAATATATGGCGACCTTCGAATCGATGTCGCCGGGCCAGGTGACCTTCTACCGGTTCTTCTTCCAGCTGGTCTGCACGCTGCCGCTGCTGTTCGTGCTCTTCCGCTGGAAGGCGCTGCACGCCAAGCGCCCCTGGATGAACCTGTTGCGCGGTGTCCTCCATGGCGCGGCAAGCCTGCTGTTCTTCGTCGCCGTCAAATACATGCCGCTCGCCGATGTCTTCGCCATCTATTTCGTCGAGCCCTTCATGCTGACGGCGATGTCGGCGCTCTTCCTCGGAGACAAGGTCGGCTGGCGGCGCTGGACGGCGATCGTTGTCGGCTTCGGCGGCGCCATGATCGTCATCCAGCCGAGCTACGAAATCTTCGGTCTCAAGGCGCTGCTGCCGGTCTTCTGCGCTTTCCTCTATTCGCTCTACCTGTTCCTCAATCGCGCGATCGGCGAGGCCGATTCGCCGCTGACCATGCAGACCATGGCCGGAATCGGTGGAACGCTGTTCATGGCCGTTGCGCTCTTCGGCGGAAATGCCGCCGGTATCGCGGATTTCGAGATCTCCCTGCCCTCGTCTCTCCTCGGTCTGGTGCTGCTGCTGATTCTCGGCTCGCTCTCCGGCTATGCGCATTTGCTCGTCGTTCGGGCTTTTCGCCTGGCGCCGCTCTCGCTGCTTGCCCCATTTCAGTACTTCGAGATTATCTCGGCCACGGTTCTCGGCTACGCGCTGTTCAATGATTTCCCCACTGTTTCCAAGTGGATAGGAATCGCCATCATCGTCGCGTCCGGGCTTTTCATCATCTGGCGCGAACGGCTGCAGTCGAAGTCCGTCAATTCGGCCTGAATGAAACGGCAATTCGTTAACTGTCGTTGTTGAGGGATCCTCAATCCGCGCGCGATAGAAGCGTCTCCGGCCTCATGATGAGGTTCTGGAGATAAAAAATGAGCGAATTCCGACTCGCTTTCCCGGCATGCGTCATCGCCGGAAAGCACCGGTTGGCCGTCGACGACATCGGCCTTCTGCGCAAGCATAGCTTCCCGGACGGCGTCCGGACCGCCGACGACGTGGTCGTCATGCTCGCACTCAACAATTCTTGCCCCGAAAAATGCCCGGAATGGAACGCTTTCTTCGTCGAAAGCCTCGCCGGTTTCATCGTCAATTACAGCTATCCGCAGGGATCGCTCGACGAGATCAACGCCGCCTGGATCATGCGCATGTTCGCGACCGATGGCGTCGTGAACTCGGCGCTCGAGCTGGAGCTGGTGCTGCACATCATGGAAATCTCGTCCTATGTGCCGGATGAGCTGCGCGCCTTCGCCCTCGACCAGCTCCGCCTTGCGATCACCGACAATGTCGGCGGCTACAAGCTGACGCGCGCCGTCGAGCGCAAGGGAATCACCCGCCAGGACGTCGATTACGTCATGCGCGTGCTGCGGAATGTCTGTGAAGGCGGCGTCATCCCCGTTTCGCCGGTCACCCATGGCGTCCTTCGCCGCATCGAGACGGAAACGCTTCCCGCCGGAAACCATCCCCGATGGACCGAAATCATGCGGGCGCTGGAGCTACGCGATTATCACCAGCCGCGCACCAGCCGCTGGCTGAGGATCGTCGACGACGAGCAGGCCGTCGCCTGATCCCTGCGCCGTAAAGCTGAATAGCTGCAAGGCTTTCGTACGATTGTGCGTCCTGAAGTTTCTGCGTAGAACTTCAGGACGCATTTCTCGGGTGGAGTCTTCATGTTCAAGAAAATCCTGATCGCGAATCGCGGCGAAATCGCTTGCCGCGTGATCAAGACTGCGCGGCGCATGGGTATTTTGACCGTCGCGGTCTATTCCGACGCGGATCGGGACGCGCTGCATGTCGAAATGGCCGATGAGGCCGTTCATATCGGCGCAGCGCCTGCTGCAGAAAGCTATCTCGTCGCCGAGAAAATCATTGCAGCCTGCAGGGAAACCGGCGCCGAGGCCGTCCACCCCGGCTACGGCTTCCTCTCCGAGCGCGCCTCCTTCTGCGAGGCGCTGGAGAAGGAAGGTATCGTCTTCATCGGACCGAAGCCCAAGGCGATCCTTGCCATGGGCGACAAGATCGAATCGAAGAAATTCGCCAACGCCGCCAAGGTCTCGACCGTGCCGGGCTATCTCGGCGTCATCGAGGACGTGGCGCAGGCGGAAAAGATCGCCGGCGAGATCGGCTATCCTGTCATGATCAAGGCCTCGGCCGGCGGTGGCGGCAAGGGCATGCGTATCGCCTGGAACGAAGCGGAAGTGCACGACGGCTTCGACCGCGCCCGTTCGGAGGCGAAGAGCTCCTTCGGCGACGATCGCGTCTTCATCGAGAAATATGTCGTCGATCCCCGTCATATCGAGATCCAGGTGCTTGCTGACGGGCATGGCAATGCCGTCTATCTCGGAGAGCGCGAATGCTCGATCCAGCGCCGGAACCAGAAGGTTGCCGAAGAGGCGCCCTCGCCCTTTCTCGACGAGAAGACCCGCAAGGCGATGGGCGAGCAGTCCATCGCGCTCGCCAAGGCCGTCGACTATCAAAGCGCCGGCACCGTCGAGTTCATCGTCGATCGCGACCGCAATTTCTATTTCCTGGAAATGAACACCCGCCTGCAGGTCGAGCATCCCGTGACCGAACTCGTCACCGGCATCGATCTCGTCGAGCAGATGATCCGCGTTGCGGCCGGAGAGAAGCTGCCCTTCGCGCAGAAGGACATCAAGCTGAACGGCTGGGCGATCGAAAGCCGCCTTTATGCCGAAGACCCCTATCGCAACTTCCTGCCGTCGATCGGCCGCCTTACCCGCTACCGGCCGCCGGCCGAAGGCAGGCACGGCGATATCATCGTCCGCAACGACACCGGCGTTTATGAAGGCGCCGAAATCTCCATGTATTACGATCCGATGATCGCCAAGCTCTGCACTTGGGCGCCGGACCGGCTGACCGCAATAGATGCGATGGCCGAGGCGCTCGATGCCTTCGTGGTCGACGGGATCGAACACAATGTTCCGTTTCTCTCGGCCCTGATGAAACATCCCCGTTGGCGCGAAGGCCGGCTTTCGACGGGTTTCATCGCCGAGGAATATCCCGATGGCTTCGCACCGGTAGAGCCCGATGCGTCGCAGAAGGCCGCGCTGGCCGCGATCGCCCTCTCGGCCTCGCTGATCGAGACCAACCGCCGCGAACGCCATGGCGACCGCCTCCGCGCAGCGACGGGCGATCTGCGCAGCGACTGGGTGGTGAAAGTCGGCGGCGACTACGTCGCTGCGAGCCTCCTTGAAGGCCATGTGACCATCCCCTTCGAGATGGGAATGAAGGCCTATGGCCGCGAGCTGCACGTTGTCACCAATTGGAGACCCGGCGAGCCCGTCTGGTCCGGCACGATCGATGGCGCCAAGGTCATCGCCCAGATCCGGCCTGTTCTGAACGGTCTGCGCATCGACTGGCAGGGTCTCTCCGTTCGCGCCAAGGTCTTCACGCCGCGCCATGCCGAGCTCGACCGCCTGATGCCGGTCAAGCTCCCGCCGGATACGTCGAAACTTCTGCTCTGCCCAATGCCCGGTCTCGTCGTGTCGATTGCGGTTGCCGAGGGCCAGGAGGTCAAGGCCGGCGAGACGCTTGCCGTTGTCGAGGCCATGAAGATGGAAAACGTGCTGCGCGCCGAGCGCGACCTCGTCGTCGGCAAAGTGAAAGCAAAGCCGGGCGAAAGCCTCGCCGTCGATGCCGTCATCATGGAGTTCGCCTGACCCGTTCCGGCACAGCGGCGAGGTACTCACCCATCGGTGACAGGGGCATTTGTTAAGCGGCTCGCGCTATGATGAGCCGTTTTCGCCCTGTGGCTGGGGCCGGAGTCCTCTATGTCGGCGCTTCAATCAGCGGCCATCCTGCTGTTCATCAATCTCGGTCTGCTCTGGCTTCTGATGCGCATACCGCTTGGTCTGCGCACGATCAGCGTCACGAGAACTTTCCGCTGTCCGCCCGAAACACTGTGGAAGGCGATCAATCCCGCCGGCGAGTCTGCCGACTGGCACCACGCCGTCATTAGCAGCGCGGCCATCGCCCACCGGCCGGGTTTCGTCGAGCAGGTCTACAGCCATCTCGACCGCAATGGCGAGCCGCTGCGCCGCGTCCTGGCGCTCGATCCGCTTCCTGCCGGCGGCGCGCATGCCTTCCGGTCGCGGATCGCCGACGACAGCACGCTCGATCCGGCCTTCTGGCAGCATTACAGCGAAAGCCGCATCATCAGGTCCACGCCACAAGGCTCTGCGCTGGAGATCAGTCAGACCGACCACTATCGCGGCCTCGCCTTCCTCATCTTCCGCTATTTCGTGCTCCAGCGCGAAATCCGCTCGCTGCAGGGATGGCTGGAAACCGGCGTCTCCAGGCCGCAAGGCCATTTCGAAAGGCCTCTGGTTCAAACCTTCCTGGCTGTGCTTTCCACTCTGCTGCTCTGGCCGTTCTTCGGGCTCACCGCCAGCGGCCTGATGATCTCGACCTTTCTGACCATGGTCATCGCCCTTCACGAGCTCGGCCACATGGCGGCCTACCGCGCCTTCGGGCACAGATCGGTGCGGATGATCTTCATCCCGCTGCTCGGCGGCATCGCGATTGGCGGGCGCCCCTACAAAAACCTTTTCGAGGTCGCCGCCTGCGCTCTGATGGGCGCTGGGATGTCGGCATTCGTCGTGCCGATCATCATCGCTGCCGTCCAGGGCATCGGCCACGGCGTCGTGCCGGCGAGCGTCGGCGGGCCGCTGCTCGTCCTGCTGCTGATCCTTGGCGCCTTCAATCTCCTCAATCTACTGCCTATGCACCGCTTCGACGGCGGCCAGGTGCTGCGCCAGATCTTCCGCACCCGGCACTCGCTGATCGTCGCCAGCTTCACCGTCACCGCCTGCATTATCGGCGTCGGTTGGGCGATCGGCCTGTCGAACAATCTGCTGATCGCCGGGCTGGCCGTCTTCATCCTGATGAGCATGATCGGCTCCGGCTCGGTCAAGCCGCGCCAGAAGCTTGATGAGATGAATGATGGTGAAAGGATGCTCGTTGCATTCGGCTTCTACGCGGCGATTGCCATGCACGGCTATGCCATTATTTTCGCGAGCGAAAAGCTTTTCTGACGTTAGCGGCAAACTGGCTGCCGCATCCCGGACAAAGTGTCTTTTGATCAAGCTTTTCGCTTGAGCGCCCCTCTGCCGCCGTGCGATTGTCCGCCCAGCAAATCAGATAGGGAGATCAGACGATGGACGTTCGCGCCGCAGTCGCCGTTCAGGCAGGCAAGCCTTTGGAAGTCATGACAGTTCAGCTCGACGGGCCGAGGGCCGGCGAAGTGCTGATCGAGGTGAAGGCAACAGGTATCTGCCACACCGACGACTTCACCCTCTCGGGTGCCGATCCAGAAGGCCTGTTTCCGGCGATTCTCGGCCATGAAGGCGCCGGTGTCGTCGTCGATGTCGGCCCCGGCGTGACCTCGGTGAAGAAGGGCGACCACGTCATCCCGCTCTACACGCCTGAATGCCGCGAGTGCTATTCCTGCCTGTCGCGCAAGACCAATCTCTGCACGGCGATCCGCTCGACGCAGGGCCAGGGCCTGATGCCCGACGGCACCTCGCGCTTCTCGATCGGCAAGGACAAGATCCATCATTACATGGGCTGCTCGACCTTCGCCAATTTCACGGTTCTTCCCGAGATTGCCGTTGCCAAGGTCAACCCGGACGCCCCCTTCGACAAGATCTGCTACATCGGCTGCGGCGTGACGACCGGCATCGGCGCCGTCATCAACACCGCCAAGGTGGAAATCGGCTCGACGGCGATCGTCTTCGGTCTCGGCGGCATCGGCCTCAACGTTCTCCAGGGCCTGCGCCTTGCCGGCGCCGACATGATCATCGGTGTCGACATCAACAACGACCGCAAGGAATGGGGCGAGAAATTCGGCATGACGCATTTCGTCAATCCGAAGGATGTCGGCGACGATATCGTGCCGTACCTTGTCAACCTGACCAAGCGCAACGGCGACCTGATCGGCGGCGCCGACTACACCTTCGACTGCACCGGCAACACCAAGGTGATGCGCCAGGCGCTCGAATCGTCGCACCGCGGCTGGGGCAAGTCCGTCATCATCGGCGTTGCCGGCGCCGGCCAGGAAATCTCTACCCGTCCGTTCCAGCTGGTCACCGGCCGCAACTGGATGGGCACGGCCTTCGGCGGCGCGCGCGGCCGCACCGACGTCCCGAAGATCGTCGACTGGTACATGCAGGGCAAAATCCAGATCGACCCGATGATCACCCACACGATGCCCCTCGAAGACATCAACAAGGGCTTCGACATGATGCACAAGGGTGAAAGCATCCGCGGCGTGGTGGTATACTAAGCAGAGCGGCCTGCATTTCCATCGATCTGGAAATGCGGGCCTCGCCTTGTTAGACTGATGGAATAGCAAACCGATGGGAGCCAGTGTGGCGCAATCGTCCTCGATATCTCTTACGTCAGAGCAACAGGCTCTCGTCGATGAGCTCGTGCGGACGGGACGCTTCGCGGGAGCGAACGACGTGGTTGCAACTGGGCTGCGCCTGCTCGAAGATCGTGAAAACCAGGCCGCCGCCTTTGTCAGCGCTCTGGAAGATGAAGTCGAGATCGGCCTGCGTAGCGGCGAACCTGCGCCCATGGAGCCCGCAAATACGCTTCTCGCATCCTTCCGGGCGCGGACCTGACCAGGTGGCCGTTGTCCTTCGCAGACCACAATTCGTCGAGGATCTCTACGATATCTGGCGCTTTATCGCCCGCGACAGCGAAGCCCGAGCAGATGATTTCATTCTGGAACTGGAGATGCGCTACGAGATACTGGCGAATAACCCGTTGCTTGGTGTTCAGCGGTTCCGCCGCTATCCCAGGCTTCGGATGTTCCCATACCGCAGCTACATCATCATCTACGATCCGATCCCTGACGGCAGTGGCATTGAATTGATCCGCATCCTCAACGCCGCACGTGATTACCACCGCTATTTCGACGAATAGAAACAAAAGACCATGCCGCAAATCTACGTCGACGCCGACGCCTGTCCGGTCAAGCCGGAAATCCTGAAGGTCGCCGAAAGGCTCGGGATGGAGGTGACGTTCGTCGCCAATTCCGGGCTGCGGCCGTCGCGCGATCCGATGGTGCGCAACGTCATCGTCTCGAACGCCTTCGATGCGGCCGACAACTGGATCGCCGAGCATGCGGCAATAGCCGATGTCGTCGTCACCGCAGACGTGCCACTCGCCGTGCGCTGTGTGGCTGCCGGTGCATTGGTGTGCGGCCCCACAGGCCGTGTCTTCGACGACACCAATATCGGCATGGCGAGTGCCATGCGGGATCTCGGCGCGCATCTGCGCGAGACCGGCGAAAGCAAGGGCTACAACGCCGCTTTCGGCCCCAAGGATCGCTCGCGTTTCCTCGAAACCTTCGACCGGCTCTGCCGCCGCGCCAAGAACATTTCCGAACAGACTGGAGACTGACATGAAGATCATTTCGCAGGCGACCGCATTTGGCGGCATGCAGGGCGTATTCAGCCACGAATCCGAGGCCTGCAAATGCGAGATGACCTTTGCCGTCTTCGTGCCGCCGAAGGCCATCAAGGAGCCCTGCCCGGTACTCTGGTATCTCTCCGGCCTGACCTGCACCCATGCCAACGTCATGGAAAAGGGCGAATATCGCAGCCTCGCCGCCGAGCTCGGCATGATCATTGTCTGCCCGGACACCAGCCCGCGCGGCAACGACGTCGCCGATGAGCTGACCAACTGGCAGATGGGCAAAGGCGCCGGCTTTTACCTCGATGCGACCGAGGCGCCCTGGGCCGAACACTTCCAGATGTACACCTACATCACCGAAGAGCTCCCTGCCCTGATCGCCGAGCAGTTTCGTGCCGACATGAGCCGCCAGGGCATCTTCGGCCACTCGATGGGCGGTCATGGTGCCATGACGATCGCGCTGAAGAACCCCGGCCGTTTCAAGAGCTGCTCGGCTTTCGCACCGATCGTCGAACCCTCGACCGCGGACTGGTCCGCCCCGGCCCTCGAAAAATATCTCGGCGCCGACCGTAAGGCCTGGCGGCAATATGATGCCTGCGCTCTGGTAAGCGACGGCGCACGTTTCCCGGAATTCTTGATCGACCAGGGCAAGGCCGATGGCTTCCTCGAAAACGGCCTGCGCCCCTGGCTTTTCGAGGATGCGATCAAGGGCACGGACATCCAGCTGACGCTGCGCATGCACGAGCGCTACGACCACTCCTACTACTTCATCTCCACCTTCATGGACGATCATCTGCGCTGGCACGCCGAACGCCTCGGCTGAACGCCGAAAACGGGTGGCATGGCAGCTATGCCAAATCCTAGCTTGAACTTTGCCGCCCCGCATCGCATATGACTGACAACGCAGACGACTGCGGCGCCCGCTAACTGGGGTGCAAAAGTCGCGGGGACGGCCTCGCTCTTGACAAGGAGAGTAAGATGGCCTGGTTCCTGCTGTTTCTCGCAGGTCTTTTCGAATGTGGTTGGGCGATCGGTCTGAAATATACCGATGGCTTCACACGCCCCATGCCGACCGTTCTGACGGTCGTCTCGATGGTGATCAGCGTGGTTCTCTTGGGGCTGGCGGTCAAGACGCTGCCGATCGGCACGGCTTACGCGATCTGGACCGGTATCGGCACCGTCGGCACCGTGCTGCTTGGCATCTGGCTGCTCGGTGACCCTGCAAACGCTGCGCGCCTCGCCTGCATCGGCCTGATCGTTGCCGGTATCGCCGGACTGAAACTCACCGCTTGAAAGTGGAAATGCCGCGGGTCAAACCGCGGCATTTCTCGTTGTTAGACCGTCTTGCGGCTATCGACCGAAAGCGCGCCGGCGCCGGCAAAGACCAGAAACAGGAAGATGAAGCAGAACAGGATTGCTTCACCGCCGCCATTGACCGCCGGATAGAAGCCGCGCGGGAAATGCGCCATGAAATAGGCGATCGCCATTTCACCGGACAGCAGGAAGGCAACCGGACGCGTCAGGAAACCGACGAGAACAAGCAGGCCGCCGATAACTTCCAGCAGTGCTGCGACGAGGAACAACGGCGGCAGTGAGCCACCATCACCCTGCGGGATCGGGAAGGCGAAAAGTTTCATCGTGCCGTGTTCGATGAACAGCAGAGCGGCAAAAATTCTGAGCGCAGCCAGTGCATAGGGCTGATAGGCGCTCAAACGATCAAAAGCAGACATAAAGACTCTCCTTCTAGGGGCAGGAAGAGCGTTAGCCTGTCCGCGGTGCCGAGAAAAATCACGGAATCACGGATGGCGTTCACATCTTCGACAGTGCCTAAACACCGGAAAGCACAGTTTTATTCGGTCAGAGCGGAATGTTGTCATGCTTCTTCCAGGGATTGGAGAGATCCTTGTTGCGCAGCATCTTCAAGCCCCGCGCCAGACGGCGGCGCGTCGAGTGCGGCATGATCACCTCGTCGATATAGCCGCGCTCGGCGGCAACGAAGGGTGACAGGAACCGGTCCTCGTACATCTTCGTATGCGCCGCGATCTTCGCGGAATCGGCGATATCCTTGCGGAAGATGATCTCGACGGCGCCCTTGGCGCCCATCACGGCGATCTGGGCCGTTGGCCAGGCATAGTTCAGGTCGCCGCGCAGATGCTTCGACGCCATCACGTCGTAGGCGCCGCCGAAGGCCTTGCGGGTAATGACCGTCAGCTTTGGAACCGTCGCTTCCGCATAAGCAAACAGCAGCTTGGCGCCATGCTTGATCAGCCCGCCATATTCCTGCGCCGTTCCCGGAAGGAACCCCGGCACGTCGACGAAGGTGACGAGCGGAATGTTGAAGCAGTCGCAGAAGCGCACGAAGCGCGCCGCCTTGCGCGAGGCGTCACTGTCGAGCACCCCGGCAAGCACCATCGGCTGATTGGCAACGAAACCCACCGTCGAGCCCTCGATGCGCCCGAAGCCGCAGACGATGTTCTTGGCAAAGCTCGCCTGGATCTCGAAGAAATCCCCCTCGTCGGCGACCTTCAAGATCAGTTCCTTGATGTCGTAGGGCTTGTTCGCATTGGCCGGAACCAGCGTATCCAGCGATTCGTCGGACTCTGTCACCGGCTGGTAACATTCGATCTCCGGGATCGGCGAGGTATTGGACTGCGGCAGGAAATCGATGAGACGGCGCACCTGCAGCAGCGTATCGACATCGTTGTCATAAGCGCCATCGGCAATCGACGACCGCGTCGTATGCACCGAGGCGCCGCCGAGCTCTTCCGCCGTCACGGTCTCGTTGGTCACGGTCTTCACGACATCGGGGCCGGTCACGAACATATAGGACGTGTCGCGCACCATGAAGATGAAATCGGTCATCGCAGGCGAATAGACGTCGCCACCGGCGCACGGGCCCATGATGACAGAGATCTGCGGAATGACGCCCGAGGCGAGCACGTTGCGCTGGAACACCTCTGCATAGCCGCCGAGCGCCGCGACACCTTCCTGGATGCGGGCGCCGCCGGCGTCATAGATGCCGATGATAGGCGCGCGGTTCTTCAACGCCATATCCTGCACCTTCATGATCTTCTCGGCATGCGCTTCCGAAAGCGAGCCACCGAAGACGGTAAAGTCCTTGGCAAAGACGAAGACGGTACGGCCGTTGACCGTTCCCCAGCCGGTGACAACGCCGTCGCCGGCGATACGGCTCTTCTCCATGCCGAAATCTGTCGAACGATGCTCGACGAACATGTCGAATTCTTCGAAGGAATCCTCATCGAGAATGAGGTCGATGCGCTCGCGCGCCGTCAGCTTGCCGCGCTTGTGCTGCGCTTCGATGCGCGCCTCGCCGCCGCCGAGACGCGCCGCATCGCGCCGGCGCTCGAGCTCTTCGAGAATTTCCTTCATGAAATCTCCTCCCGCCGCGCGAACGGCTCGTCGTCAGCCGCGCCCGGCCGTCAGCTGGAACGCCGAGCGGATGCGCGCTGCGATATCCTCTGCAAGAATCTGGTCGGCCATAGCCGGATCGTTGGCGAAGCTCGAAACGTCGAAGGCCGAGACGCCGATGACCGAGCCGTCATCGACCGAGGCCGCGTCGGCCGTGATCTTCGCGACGTTGCGGTTCTTGTCGAACCCCTGCCCCTTTGTGACGGAAACGATGCGGATCGTCAGAACGACGCGCGGATAGACATCGGTGCGGACCGTGGCGTTGATAGCCGCATTGACGCGGTCGCTGATCCCCGACAATACCGCCGGCGGAACGCCGACACCGCCGAGAACGACCGCGCTGCGGACGTCATAGATCGGCGCAGGCGGCTCCTTCGAGCCCATGCTGCAGGCGCTCAAGGCCACGCAAATCACCGCCAATTGGCAAAAACATAACCGCAGCCACTTCATTGCAAAACCTGCACCTATCCCCCGTCAGGAGTCGCAGATTTCGCCATTCTCGCTGTCAAAGCAATATGTTTCAGGCCCTTAGCGCCAAAAAAACATCCGCGGCGGCCTTGAAGTCTTCGAAGCGCTTGGCGCGGCGCGCCTCGGCTTCCTCGTCGCTGCCCCAATGCTCGATCGTCCAGTCTTCATCGAGATGCGCCAGCGACCAGACTTCGTCCATAGTGAGGTGCCGCTCGGCAAAAGCGAGCGCCAGGATCGCCGAACCTGTCAGCGTCGTGATCGTATGCAAGGCGGCGAGCGTCAGCGCATCGTCGTGGCGGCGCAGCGTCACACCGAAGGCAGCGATCGCATCGCGCGGCTGCTCGTGGTGCATGACACCCTCGATCAGGATGAAGCGCGCGCCAAGATCGTCAGCCGCCCAGTCGAGCACCGGATCCCAGCGATCGGCCTGGCGCTTCACCAGCATTTCCGGGCCGTCGGCGCGGTAGCAGAGAAGATCGCTGGACGAAAAGCGCAAAAGATCCTCGATGACCGCCTGCGTATCGGTGGCAACACCATCGAGCGCCGTATTGACCAGACGGGTCACCGGCATGGTCGATGGATCGATCATCTCGGCCTGCGCATCCCATTCGGCGGCAAGCAGATCGCCAAGCGCCTTGGCGGGAACGGCCAGAATCTGTTTGGCAGGCGTGCGAACCGCCTTGCCGTCGAGCAGAATGGCGAAGCCGCCGTCTTCCTGTTCGGCAACGGTCACATCCTTGTAGAATCGCTTGGGCAGCGGCTTCTTCATCTGGATCTGCGCGCGGCGGATCGGATCGGGATGGCTGAGACCTTCGGAAAGGTCGTTCAACAGGTCGCGCATGGCGTCACCTCAAAAATGCTCGAGCAGGTCTTTCGGATGGCGGACGATGGCGTCGGCTCCGGCGGCAACAAGGTCTTCGACACTTGCATAACCCCAGGATACGCCGATCGCCTTGGCACCGGCCGCCTTTGCCATCTGCATATCGTAAATCGCATCGCCGATGACAATGGCGTCGGTCGGATTCATGCCTGTTTCGTCACAGCATTCGGTAACCATCGCCGGATGCGGCTTCGACGGGCAGTCGTCGGCGGTGCGCGAGACGATGAAATCCGGCGCAAACCCGTGCGTTTCGAGAACGTTCACAAGGCCGCGCCGAGACTTGCCGGTGACGGCGCCGATCAGGATGTCGTCACGCGCGGCAAGCGCTGCAATCACCGGCTTGATGCCGTCGAACAGTGGTACGTCCATGCCCGGCTCGCTGCGCACGTCCATGTAGATTTTCTTGTAATGCGCGGTCATCGCCACCGCCTCGTCATCGACATGCGGCTTGCCCTGCATCCGGGCAATGGCGATATCGAGCGTCAGGCCGATGATCGACTTGGTTGCCGAGATATCCGGCCGCGGATAGCCGAAATCCACGAAGGTGCGTGCCATGACCTCGTGGATCAGCGCAGCGCTGTCGACGAGCGTGCCGTCGCAATCGAAAAGCGCCAGTTTCATTCCTCGTCGTCCCTTTCGGCACCGGCGAGATCGAGGCCGAGCAGGTTCCAGGTCTGAACCATGTGCGGCGGCAGCGGCGCGGTCACCTTCAGGCGGCCGCCGTCCGGATGCGGAATATCGATCTTGCGGGCATGCAGATGCAGCCGCTTCTGGATGCCGCCCGGGAATGCCCAGTTCGGATCCTCGATGAAATATTTGGGATCGCCGATGATCGGGTGTCCGATGTGGAGGGCGTGGACGCGCAGCTGGTGTGTACGTCCTGTATAAGGCTCCATCTCAAGCCAGGCGAGGTTCTGAGCGGCAGTCTCAAGGACGCGGTAGTAGGAAATGGCGTGATCGGCGCCGTCCTCGCCATGCTTGGCGATCCGCATGCGATCGCCGTCCTCGGTCGCTTCCTTCACCAGCCAAGTCGAAATCTTGTCTTCGTGCTTGCGCGGCACGCCGCGTACCAGCGACCAGTAGGTCTTCTTCGTATCGCGCTCACGGAAGGCGGCCGTCAGCTTCTGCGCCGCGCCGCGGGTGCGGGCGATGACCAAAACCCCCGACGTGTCGCGGTCGAGGCGGTGGACGAGCCGCGGTTTCTCGCCCTTCTTGTTGGTCCAGGCTTCCAGCATCTTGTCGATGTTGCGGGTGACGCCCGATCCGCCCTGCACGGCAAGGCCGGCAGGCTTGTTGAGCACGATCACCTTGTCGTCTTCGTGCAGCACCATGCGCTGCAGGAGATCGTAATCGTCACCGTGCTTCAGGTCATGAGAGGCTATCGGCCCGGTCTTCTTGGCATCGACGTCAAGCGGCGGCACGCGGACGACCTGTCCCGGCTGGATGCGCGCATCGGTCTTCACCCGGCCGCCATCGACACGGACCTGGCCGGAGCGCAGCAGTTTCTGTAGGGGGCCGAAACCGAGCCCCGGATAATGGATCTTGAACCAGCGATCGAGGCGCATGCCCGCTTCGTCGGCTTCAACAGTGATATGTTCGATACCGGCCATTGTTCTTGTCTTTCCGGAAATGATTGCCTGCGCCTGGCGCGGCGGTTGCCGCTGGCTTTAGAGCATTTTTGCCCGCGCGGGAACCGCCTTTCAGAGCAAAGCGCGCATCAGGGCGAGACCAGCGATGACGGCGGCCATCGAGAGACCGACGCTGGCAGCGATATAGACGCCGCCCATCACCGCCTCGCCGCGCTCGAAGAGCGAGATGGCATCGAGCGAAAAGGCCGAAAACGTCGTGAAGCCGCCGAGAAAGCCGGTGATCAGCAGCAGCCGGAGATCGGCCGATGCATTGAAGCGGCGCGCGATCATCTCGGCAAACACGCCGATGATGAAGCAGCCGACGATATTGACGATCAGCGTACCCCACGGAAAGTTCGGCCCCCATAATCTGAGGGACCACTGACCGACGAAATAGCGCAGCAGAGACCCGGCAGCACCGCCGCCGGCAACGAGAAGAGCTTGAAACATGGGCGTTGTGTAGCGCAGCATCGGTCCGATTCCAACAGTTTCCGGCCCATCGCTAAAATGCGAGCGATTTCCTTAGCGGGGCAAGAACGCGGACTGTCTATCCTGAAGCGGATGACACAGGTCGTAACCATATCCGCGAGCACCGCGGCCGCCGCTTTCGAGTCGCTGAGGATCGCTCAGCGCGTGCCGCCGAACATGGCCGCCAAGGAAACGCGCCGGATGGCCGAGCGCCAGCTGCGCGGCGTTGCAGCCGCCGACGAGCTCGAAGATTCGCCCAACATCATTCAATCGACCGAAGTGGCCCTCGACCTGATGACCAAGGGCAATAAGCAGCCGCAGGCCGGCCTGCAGCAGGCGCTCAGATCTTACGAGGAAGTCTGATTTTATCCCCCAGGAAGCGAAAGGGCCCGCGGTGAAAGCCGCGGGCCTTTTGCTGTTTACTTGCCCTGCGCGGACAGGACCTTCAGCGTCACATCCACCTTGCCGGCCTTCTCGAAGGTCAGCGTCACCGGAACGCTGTCGCCCTGCTTGAAGGGCGTGGTGACCTTCTGGAACATCAGATGCAACGCGCCCGGCTCCAGCTTGACGGTCTCGCCGGCCGGAACCTTGATGCCGCCCTTGAGCTCGCGCATCTTCATCACGTTGTTCTCGGTCTTCATCTCGTGCATCTGCACTTCGCCGGCATTCGGCGAGGACACGGCAATCAGCGTATCGTCGGTCTTGCCATCGTTCTTGATCGTCAGGAAGCCGCCGCCGACCGGTTGGCCCGGCAGCATCGCCTTTGCGAAGGCACCGGAGATTTCGAGATCGCCGAGCTTGGCTTCATCGCCAGCCGGTGCCGCCATCGCCATTCCGGCCATGCCGCTCATGTCCATGCCCGCCATGTCGTCATGGCCATGGCCGTGATCGCTGCCCGCGACAACGGTCAGCACCGGCGCCGGGCTCTTCAGCTTGTGCGGATCGCGGCCTTCGGCGGCAACCTGGTCCCAGGCCTCGACGGTATCGCCGCAGAGCTGCGTCACCGGGAAAGCCAGCGACGTCCCGGCATCGACGCCGGAGACCTTACCCTGGATGACGAATGTATCGTAGAAATCGTCGGAGAGATTGCCGCCCTTCCAGCGGATCTCGATCGCGCCCGACTTCACCGGCGTGCCGTGATTGTCGTAGCTCTTCTTGTAGTCGCCCTTGATGACCTCAAGTTCCCAGCCGGCCTTCGGCTGCGGCTTGGCGAAAACGAAACCTTCCGGCAGCTTTACCTGCACTTCATTGGTCGGCTTGCCATCGCAGCCATGCGGCACCTGCAGCGTCGCGAGAATCGTCGCTTCCTGCGGAGCCTCGGCGTCGAGGAAGGTCACATGGGCGCAGGCCGCCGTTGCGGCAAAGGAAAGAGCGGCGGCAAGGCCAAGGGTCTGAACGGTTTTCATCTGGTGTCTCCTCGCCGGCATCCGCATCGTCTTGGCGGGCTCCGGCATCATGTTGCATTTCGGTTCGGGCTGGAGATCAGGCCAGAACCGGCGGCCCCCGCGATTTCGGCTGCGCCACCGCGCGCACCGGCAGGACGGCGATATCGCTGGTCAGCGCATTCTCGAAAGAGGAAAAGTCGAGCTTCAACCATGCGGCCGCATCCGGCGCAGGCAGAATGATCGAGGCAGCGAGACGGCAGACCTCGCAATTCGGCCTCATCGGCAGGTGCTTGCCATCGTCGTCCTTGACGGTCACGCAAAGCGAGGCGAAGGAGCCGTCAGGCAGGGCATATTCGGCGCTGCTATAAAGGGGTTCAGTGGCAGGCTGCGGCGCCTGATGCGCAAGGCCGAGCACAAGCAGGCCCAGCGCGCAGATCATGCGCGTCAGCATCCCAGCTTTCCGGCCCGTGTTCGCCATCAAATCCCCTTCCGCGGCTGTCGCGATTAATCACTTTATTGACGAAAAGCAAAAGCCGATTTGACGCAGATCACAATTTGCACCGTGATGCCGCGACAAAAATTTGTTCGGCGGCGACATTCCCCCTTGCCAACAACCCGTTCCGCCCGATAATTGCCGCGACCTTGTTGGGAGAAGCCGGTTCGCAAGTGCCGGTGCCGAAGGAGCAACCGCCCCGGAAACTCTCAGGCAAAAGGACCACAAGGGGCAGACGGAACTCTGGAGAGAGGCGTTCTCGAAACGCTCGCCGAAGGGATAACAATCTCAGGCGCAAGGACAGAGGGGGCTCGATAACGAGGCGCAGCCGCGCCTTCATTTGAGCCCGCGCATGGACTTCCACGCGCAACGACCGGAGGCGTCATTGGACGATACTGCTGCCCTCAAGAAAACCCCGCTTCATGCGCTGCATCTGTCGCTCGGCGCCCGCATGGTTCCCTTCGCCGGATACGACATGCCGGTGCAATATCCGGCCGGCGTCATGAAGGAGCACCTGCAGACCCGCCAGGCCGCCGGCGTCTTCGACGTGTCCCACATGGGCCAGGTCATCGTGAAGGCGAAGACCGGGAAGTATGAGGATGCAGCGCTTGCGCTCGAAAGCCTCGTGCCCGTCGATATCCTCGGCCTCGCCGAAGGACGCCAGCGCTACGGTTTCTTCACCGATGACAACGGCGGCATCCTCGACGACCTGATGATCACCCATCTCGACGATCACCTGTTCGTCGTCGTCAACGCCGCCTGCAAGGAAGAAGACGTCGCGCATATGCAGAAGCATATCGGCGACCGCTGCGACATCACCGTGCTCGACCGCGCGCTCATCGCCCTGCAGGGACCGCGCGCCGTCGATGTGCTCGCCGAACTCTGGGCCGACGTCGCCGCCATGAAGTTCATGGATGTGCGCCACTGCCGCCTGCATGACGTTTCCTGTCTGGTTTCCCGCTCCGGCTATTCCGGCGAAGACGGCTTCGAAATCTCCATTCCCGCCGACAAGGCCGAGGATGTCACCAAGCGGTTGCTTGAGCATCCGGACGTCGAGGCGATCGGCCTCGGTGCCCGCGATTCGCTGCGCCTCGAAGCCGGCCTCTGCCTCTATGGCAACGATATCGACACGACGACGACGCCGGTCGAAGCTGCCCTTGAATGGGGCATGCAGAAGGCCCGCAAGACGGGCGGCGTCCGCGCCGGCGGTTTCCCGGGTGCCGAGCGCATCCTCGCCGAACTGGACAATGGCGCCACGCGCCGCCGCGTCGGCCTGAAGCCGGATGGCAAGGCGCCGGTGCGCGGCCATGCCAAGCTCTATGCCGATGCCGAAGGCAAGACCGAGCTCGGCGAAGTCACGTCCGGCGGCTTCGGCCCGAGCGTCGAAGGCCCCGTCGCCATGGGTTACGTGCCGCTGTCGCATGCGGCTGCCGGAACGGTCATTTTCGCTGAAGTGCGCGGCAAGTACCTGCCCGTCACCGTCAGCGCCCTGCCCTTTATTACGCCGACCTACAAACGCTGAAACATTTCCCAGAGAGGACAAACAATGCTCAAGTTTACCGAAGAACATGAATGGCTGAAGATCGAAGGCGGCGTTGCAACGGTCGGAATCACCAATTACGCCGTTGATCAGCTCGGCGACCTCGTATTCGTCGAACTGCCGGAAATCGGCGCGACCTTCGCCAAGAACGACAATGCTTCGACCGTCGAATCCGTCAAGGCAGCCTCCGATGTCTATTGTCCGCTGGATGGCGAGATCACCGAAGTCAACGAAGCCATCGTCGCCGACCCATCGCTGGTCAATTCCGATCCGCAGGGCGCCGGCTGGTTCTTCAAGCTGAAGCTTGCAAATGCGGCTGATGCCGATGGCCTGCTCGATGAAGCGGCCTACAAGGAGCTCACCGCGTAATGACGACGCCGACCGAATTCCAGTTCACCGACTACCAGCCCTACGACTTTGCCAATCGCCGCCATATCGGTCCGTCTCCGGCCGAAATGACCGATATGCTCAAGGTCATCGGCTATAACAGCCTCGACGGGCTGATCGACGCGACCGTCCCGCCCTCCATCCGCCAGAAGGCGCCGCTCCTCTGGGGCGCGCCGATGACGGAGCGTGAAGCGCTCGACAAGCTGCGCGAGACCGCCAACAAGAACAAGGTGCTGACCTCGCTGATCGGTCAGGGCTATTACGGCACGATCACACCGCCGGTTATCCAGCGCAACATCCTCGAAAACCCCGCCTGGTACACGGCCTATACGCCCTACCAGCCGGAAATCTCGCAGGGCCGCCTCGAGGCGCTGCTGAACTACCAGACGATGATCTGCGACCTCACCGGTCTTGACGTCGCCAATGCCTCGCTTCTCGACGAAGCAACGGCTGCCGCCGAAGGCATGGCGATGGCCGAGCGCGTCTCGAAGTCGAAGGCCAAGGCCTTCTTCGTCGACGCCGCCTGCCACCCGCAGACGATCGAGCTGATCAAGACCCGCGCCGAGCCGCTCGGCTGGAGCGTCATCGTCGGCAACCCGTTCACGGATCTCGATCCGGTCGACGTCTTCGGCGCGATCTTCCAGTATCCGGGCACGCACGGCCACATCCACGACTTCACCGGCCTGATCTCCCGCCTTCACCAGACGGGCGCGATCGCCATCGTCGCTGCCGACATCCTGGCGCTGACGCTCCTGAAATCGCCTGGCGAAATGGGTGCCGATATTGCTATCGGTTCGTCGCAGCGTTTCGGCGTTCCGGTCGGCTACGGCGGTCCGCATGCGGCCTACATGTCCGTCAAGGACGCGCATAAGCGCTCGATGCCGGGCCGCCTCGTCGGCGTCTCCGTCGATGCCCGCGGCAATCGCGCCTACCGCCTGTCGCTGCAGACCCGGGAACAGCACATCCGCCGCGAAAAGGCGACGTCGAACATCTGCACCGCGCAGGTCCTGCTCGCCGTCATGGCCTCCATGTACACCGTCTTCCATGGTCCGAAGGGCATCAAGGCGATCGCCCAGCAGGTCCACCAGAAGGCCGTGCTGATGGCCAAAGGCCTCGAAAAGCTCGGCTACAAGGTCGAGCCGGAAACCTTCTTCGACACGATCACTGTCGATGTCGGCCACATGCAGGGCCTGATCCTGCGCGCAGCCGTTGCCGAAGGCGTCAACCTGCGCAAGGTCGGCGGCACCAAGATCGGCATGAGCCTTGACGAGCGCACCCGCCCGGCAACGCTGGAAGCCGTCTGGCGCGCATTCGGCGGTAATTTCGCCGTCGGCGATTTCGAGCCGTCCTATCGCCTGCCGAAGGATCTGTTGCGCACCAGCGAATACCTGACGCATCCGATCTTCCACATGAACCGCGCCGAAAGCGAAATGACCCGCTACATCCGCCGGCTCTCCGACCGCGATCTGGCGCTCGACCGCTCGATGATCCCGCTCGGCTCCTGCACGATGAAGCTGAACGCCACAGCTGAAATGCTGCCGATCACCTGGCCCGAATTCTCGGATATCCATCCGTTCGTTCCGGCCGACCAGGCGCTCGGTTATCGCGAGATGATCGACGACCTGACGGAAAAGCTCTGCGCTGTCACCGGCTACGATGCCTTTTCCATGCAGCCGAACTCCGGTGCACAGGGCGAATATGCGGGCCTCCTGACGATCCGCAACTACCATATCGCCAACGGCAATGGTCACCGCGACGTCTGCCTGATCCCGACCTCCGCACACGGCACCAACCCGGCCTCTGCCCAGATGGTCGGCATGAAGGTCGTGGTCGTCAAGGTTCGCGAGAACGGCGACATCGACCTCGACGATTTCCGCGCCAAGGCCGAGCAGTATTCGGAGAACCTCTCCTGCTGCATGATCACCTACCCCTCGACGCACGGCGTGTTCGAGGAAACGGTGAAGGAAATCTGCGAACTCGTGCACAAGCACGGCGGCCAGGTCTATCTCGACGGCGCCAACATGAACGCCATGGTCGGCCTGTCCCGCCCTGGTGATATCGGCTCCGACGTCTCGCACCTCAACCTGCACAAGACGTTCTGCATCCCGCATGGCGGCGGCGGTCCCGGCATGGGCCCGATCGGCGTCAAGTCGCATCTGGCGCCGCACCTGCCCGGTCACTCGGAAACCGACGGCCGCCCTGGCGCCGTTTCGGCTGCAGCCTTCGGTTCGGCATCGATCCTGCCGATCTCCTGGAGCTACTGCCTGATGATGGGCGGCGAAGGCCTGACGCAGGCTACCAAGGTGGCGATCCTCAACGCCAACTATATCGCTGCCCGCCTCAAGGGTGCCTATGATGTGCTCTACAAGTCCGAAGCCGGCCGCGTGGCGCATGAATGCATCATCGACACCCGTCCGCTGGTCGACAGCTGCGGTGTGACGGTCGATGACGTCGCCAAGCGCCTGATCGACTGCGGCTTCCACGCGCCGACCATGAGCTGGCCGGTTGCCGGCACGCTGATGATCGAGCCGACGGAATCCGAAACCAAGGCCGAACTCGACCGCTTCTGCGAAGCCATGCTGGCGATCCGTCAGGAGGCCCGCGACATCGAGGAAGGCCGCTCGGACAAGCAGAACAACCCTCTGAAGAACGCTCCGCACACGGTCGAAGACCTGGTCGGCGAATGGGATCGCCCCTATTCGCGCGAACAGGCCTGCTTCCCGCCCGGCGCCTTCCGCGTCGACAAGTACTGGTCGCCGGTCAACCGCGTCGACAACGTCTACGGTGACCGCAACCTGATCTGCACCTGCCCGCCGCTGGAAGACTATGCCGAGGCGGCCGAGTAAGCGCTGAACAACGAAACGCCCGGCTTTGGCCGGGCGTTTTCATTTCCCGAAGATCGTGACCTGACGATGGCTGGAGAACGAGACCTTTTCCCTTGTCGCAGAAGACCCACACCGCTAAGGACATCGGACTTTCGATAAAGGCAGGTTTGAACCCATGGCAAAATCCGACAACGATCTCACTCAGGTGCCCTGGGCAACCCCCGTGCTGCTGGCGCTCGAAGAGCCTGGCCAATATGTGACGATCGGCACCACGCAGGCCGCCTCCTGGGCAATGATCGAGGATTGGCCGACCGAAGACGGTCCGGCGCTCGACAAGGCGCTGCTGATCTGCGCCGACGTCATCAAGGGCAAGGCTAGCAACGAACAGGCCCGTAACGCCTTCATCGCTGCGGCTGTCGAAGCCGGCATCGATATCAAGAAGTAAGCCGCCTCAGGGCACGCGGCCCCGGCAGGCCCATGCGACATTGGCAAAGGATCGCGGACCGTCGGGCCGCCCGGCTTCGTAGGCATCGCGTACCGCAGCATCGACCTGCGCCCTCTCCGCGCCGTCGAGCTTGCCCACAAATGCGCCGAGCGGCCCTTCCCCCGCTGCAATCGGCCCCCAATAGTCGTCGAAATTTTCGTAATTCATACGGATCATGAGCTGCGTCTCCTCAACATCGAGGAGCCCGCCTTCGATGAAAGCCCGCTTCATCTCGCCGGGCTGTATCATCGGCTGGAAGCAGTAGCGGCTGCGAAGCTGGCGTCCGGCCTCGCTGAGCGCCGCGACCGTATCGATCATCATCCGCATGCCCGCCATGCCGCCGAGATGATCCCAGACGACGGCCGCAACGGTACCGCCGGGGCGCGTGACCCGGCGCATCTCGCCGATCGCCTTCTTTGCCTCGGGAATGAAATGCAGGACGAGCAATGCCAGAGCGCGATCGAAGCTCGAGGCCTCAAAAGGCAATGCGCAGGCATCGGCCTGCCGGATGGTGATCCGCGGATCATTGTTCCGCCGCAGCGCCTCCTCGACGAAGACGGATGAGAAATCGATCGCCTCGATCGCCTGGATACGCCGGGAATGGGCAAGTGCGAAGGTCAGACTGCCGGTGCCGCAGCCCACATCGACGATGCGATCACCATCCTCAACACCGGCAAAATCGATGAATGGCAGCGCGAGCTTCTGGCTCCAGCGCCCCATCAGCTGTTCGTATCCGGATGCCTTGTGGACATTGAAACTCGAGGACATTGCCGCCTCCGTCAGCTACCAGCATGGTAGTCCCCGACCCCGCCCTTGCCAAGCACGGACCACGCCGCCCGCCTTCACGAAGCTGCACCAGTTCGAAACAGATCGTGCTTTGGAGCGCCAATGCCGTTAACGAAACCCGTTCAGCATTCGCTAAGCGCCAGCTGCTATAGCAAGCCTACGGAAGTGTGGGGAATACCGGCTGATGAACATCTCGAGCATCATGAATACCGCGTCGTCGGGCATGCGCGCGCAGACCAACCGTTTCGCCGCCACCGCCAACAATGTCGCGAACCTCAACACGCCGGGCTACAGCCGAACCGATCCCTCGACGATGACGACGGATGAAGGCCAGCCGGCCGATCTCGCCACCGAGATGACGGACATGATGCAGTCGGCACAGGGCTACAAGGCGAATGCGATCGTCTTCGAAACCGGCGCCGATCTCTGGCAACTGCTCGCCACCATCAAGCGCGACTGATTTCAGCCGAACAGATTGACCGCGGCATAGCCGAGAATGGCGCCGCCGAAACCGATGATCAGCCATCCCGAGATACGGCGGATCAGCAGCGTCACGTCGCGGGAGATTCGGTCCCGCGCCAGATTGACGGCAGCGCTGAGCAGCGTCCACCACACCATCGCCCCGGCAAAGACGCCAGCGACGATCGCCGCAGTCTCAATCGGCGTATTGCCATCCACCAGTCCGAGACCGGCAAACAAGCCGCCAAACGATAGCAGCGCGCCGGGATTGGAGATCGCCAGCAGGAAGGTCGAGGCGATCGTCCGGAAGAGGTTTCCCGCCCCCATTTCGCGCGCAGCCGCCGGCGGCGTCACGAGGTCGCGAATGCCGAGAAAGATCAGCAGCAGGCCGCCAATCGCTGCGATCGGCAGCGAATAGGCATCGACGACATCTGAGACCATCGCCAGACCCGCCGCAGCCACCAGCGCATAGACGGAATCCCCGAGCGCCGCCCCGATACCGATTGCAGCACCCGACGCGAATCCGCGGTTCAAGCTGCGGTCAATGCAAAGCGTCGCAATCGGCCCGGGCGGTATCGTGATAACGAGACCGAGCAGAGCGCCTTTGGCAAACAGCAGAAGCAGCGTTTCGATGATCATGCCTGAGAGATGTTACGCCGCCGCGATCGGACAACTGCAAAAAGAAAAAGCCGCCATCGCTGGCGGCGTGTTGGTGGCCATGACACCGCGCATCAATGCGAAGCGGTCACCACGGGATTTCCCTGGGCGGCAAGAGCCGCGAGATCGGCAGGCTTCAGTTCGACGGATTCGCCGCAGCCGCAGGCCGATGTCTGGTTCGGGTTGGTGAAGGTGAAGCCGGAGCGCAGCGTCGTCTGCTCGAAGCCGAGCTGGGTGCCGAGCAGATAGAGCACGGCCGAGGGCTCGATCCAGACGCTCGCACCGTCGCGCTCGATCAGGTCGTCCTTCGGGTTGGGCTCGGTCACCATGTCGATGGTATATTCCATCCCGGCGCAGCCGCCCTTCTTGATGCCGACGCGAATGCCCTTGGCGTCCGGTCCAGCACCGCCGACGATCGCCTTCACGCGATCGGCCGCTTCCTGCGTCATGCTCATCACTGCAAAGCCCATCGGCTCATTCTCCTTACGCACGCGGATTGAAGGTCCGGTGTTTCATGAATCAAATGTAGTGCCAGTGGCTTAACCGATCAATACCAGCCGCCAATTAGTACCAGCCGACAGCGACCTGCGCCTCTTCCGACATGCGGTCCGGCGTCCACGGCGGATCGAAGGTCATTTCGACTTCGACGCCCGACACGCCTTCGACGGCGCCCACGGCATTCTCGACCCAGCCGGGCATCTCGCCGGCCACGGGGCAACCGGGTGCGGTCAGCGTCATCATGATCTTGACCATGCGGTCGTCTTCGATGTCGATCTTGTAGATCAGACCGAGTTCGAAGATATCGGCCGGAATTTCCGGGTCGTAGACCGTCTTCAGCGCGCCGATCACGTCGTCGCTGAGACGCGCCAGCTCTTCCGCCGGAATGCTCGAATGCACGATACCCTCGCGCACGTCGGTCTTCTGTTCGCTGTCATCAAGGCTCATTACGGTATCCTCAAGCAAAGAACTTGCGCGCATATTCCAGCGCATCGGCCAAGGCATCGACCTCGGCGCGGGTATTATACATCGCGAATGACGCACGGCATGTGGAGGTCACGCCGAAGCGTTTCAAGAGCGGCATGGCGCAATGCGTGCCGGCGCGAACCGCAACACCACGCCGATCGATAACCGTCGAGACGTCATGGGCATGCAGGCCTGCAAGCTCGAACGAGAAAATACCGCCCTTGCCCGGCGCATTGCCGATGACCCGCAGCGAATTGACTTCGCGTAGCCGCTCGGTCGCATAGGCCGTCAAATCCGCCTCGTGGCGCGCGATCGCCTCGCGGCCGATCTTCTCCATGTAATCCAGCGCATAGCCGAGGCCGATCGCCTGAACGATCGGCGGCGTGCCGGCCTCGAAACGATGCGGCGGCTCGTTATAGGTGACGTTGTCTTCGGTGACTTCGAAGATCATCTCGCCGCCGCCCTGGAACGGGCGCATCTCACGAAGGCGATCCTTCTTGCCGTAGAGCACGCCGATCCCCGAAGGGCCGTAGAGCTTGTGGCCAGTCATCACATACCAGTCGCAGTCGATATCCTGCACATCAACAGGCATGTGGACGGCGCTCTGCGATCCGTCGAGCAGTACCGGAATACCGCGCTCGTGGGCGATACGGCAGATTTCCTTGACCGGAACGATGGTGCCGAGCGCATTCGACATATGGGTGATGGCAACGAGCTTGGTGCGCTCCGTCAGGCTCTTCTCGAAAGCTTCGATATGGAAAGCGCCGTCGTCATCGACATCAACCCAGACCAGCTTGGCACCCTGCCGCTCGCGGATGAAATGCCAGGGAACGATGTTGGAGTGATGCTCCATGATCGAAACGACGATCTCGTCGCCCTCGCCGATCTTCGGCATGCCCCAGCCATAGGCGACCGTATTGATCGCTTCGGTGGACGACTTGGTGAAGACGATGTCATCGACCGAAGGCGCATTCAGGAAGCGGCGCACCTTTTCGCGCGCAGCTTCGTAAGCCTCGGTTGCTGCATTCGACAGGAAATGCAGACCGCGATGCACATTGGCATATTCGTTCGAATAGGCATGCGTCACCGCGTCGATGACGGCCTGCGGCTTCTGGGCCGACGCGCCGTTGTCGAGATAGACCAGCGGCTTGCCATACACCTCCTTCGCCAGGATCGGAAAATCCCTGCGAATGGCTTCGACGTCGTAGGCGACTGGGTTAACCTGGTCCATTGCAGACCCTTTCGGTTTTCGCTGTCGAACATGGCTCCGGCAGAAGCCTTATGCCGACAAGCGTCTCACTTGCACTGCGTCATCCTCGGGCCTGTCCCGAGGATCCAATCACGTCGCAACACGATCGACCGTTGTAGATGCTCGGAACAAGCCCGAGCATGACGAAGGATAGGCTGCGTCAATGCCGCCGGCGCCTTCAGGCGTGCTTTTCGAGCCAGGCGGAAATGATGCCTTCCAGCGCATCCACCAGAGCCTCGTCTTCCAGCTCCTCGACGATTTCGGCGACGAAGGCGTTGACGAGCATGGCCCGCGCCTTGTTCTCCGGAATGCCGCGAGCCATCAGGTAGTAGAGGTGGTTGCTGTCGATATCGGCAACCGTCGCGCCATGGCCGCACTGCACGTCGTCAGCGAAGATCTCAAGCTCCGGCTTGACGGAGAACTCGGCATCATCAGACATCAGCAGCGTGTTGCAGGCCATCTTGGCGTCGGTCTTCTGGGCATCCGGGGCAACCCGGATCATGCCCTGGAACACGCCCTTGGCGCGATCGAAGACGACGTTGCGGATGATTTCCGTCGAACCGGTATTCGGCACGTTATGGCCGAGAACCATGGTGACGTCGGTGTGGGTTTCGCCGCCGAGCAGGTTGATGCCGCGCAGGGTCAGGTCGGAACCCTCGCCCGTCGCCTTGATATGCAACTCCTGGCGCACCAGCTTGCCGCCGGCATTGATGACGAAGAGCTTCAGCTTCGCGTCAGCGCCGAGATCGATGCGGATCTGGCCGAGATGCGTGTCGTCACCACCCTGCTGCTGCAGGATGATCCAGGTCAGCTCCGAACCGTCGCCGATCGTGATGTCACTGACATGGGACACGAGAGCGGCATCAGGGGTCACCGACAGGTGACGCTCGATGACGGTGCCCTTCACGCCTGCTCCGAAGGTGACCGGAAGGCGCGTATGGATCTGGCCGCCGGCATGGACGATATCGATCTCGAGCGGCTGCTCGAGTTCGGTCTCGGCCGGAATGTCGATCACATAGCCGTCGCGCACGAAGCTGCCGTTGATCCGGCCAACCGCATCGTCGGCGCCAAGCGCGCCGAGAGAAGTTGCAGCCGAACCGTCGAGCAGGCTCTGGGCATAGCTCGAAATCTCGATACCGCCGACCGAAGCCTTGGCATCGACATGGCCCTGGACGATCGAAAGCACGGAAGAGCCCTCGACGAGCGGCTTCACCGTCTTCGAGGCAGCGTCACCGGCAACCGCCGGGATGGCGCGCAGCAGGTTCTTGAGGTCGGTATAGTGCCAGGCCTCGACGCGGCGCGTCGGCAGGCCGGACTTCTTGATGTCGTCGAGCAGGCGGTCGCGCGTCGCCGTGACCGCGCCGTCGCCCGGCAGTTCGCCGAACTGGTTGTTGAAAGCCTCGATGAGCGCAGCTTCCGCGGCGGTCAGGCGGCTCGTGGTCTGCATGTTCATGGACACGTCCTTTCCGCCTTAATCAGGCTGCCGCTCCGATGATGTCGGCATAACCGTTGGCTTCCAGCTCATGTGCCAGCGTCTTGTCGCCCGACTTGATCACCTGGCCCTTGTAGAGAACGTGAACGGTGTCGGGAACGATGTAGTCGAGCAGGCGCTGATAGTGGGTGATGACGATCACGGCGCGATCAGGCGAACGCAGCGCGTTGACGCCGTCGGCAACGATCTTCAGGGCGTCGATGTCGAGACCGGAATCGGTTTCGTCGAGCACGCAGAGCTGCGGCTGCAGCAGCGCCATCTGCAGGATTTCGGCGCGTTTCTTTTCGCCGCCGGAGAAGCCGACGTTCAGCGGGCGCTTCAGCATATCGGGGTTGATCTGCAGCTTGGCGGCAGCATCCTTGACGAGGCGCATGAAGTCCGGCGTCTTCAGCTCTTCTTCGCCACGCGCCTTGCGCTGCTCGTTCATCGCCACCTTGAGGAACTGCATCGTGGCAACGCCCGGAATTTCGACCGGATACTGGAAGGCCAGGAAAATGCCCTTCGAAGCGCGCTCGGCAGCGTCGAGCTCGAGAATGCTCTCGCCGTTATAGAGGATATCACCCTCGGTGACTTCGTAGTCTTCGCGGCCCGACAGGATGTAGGAGAGCGTCGACTTGCCGGAGCCGTTCGGACCCATGATCGCGGCAATCTCGCCAGCCTTCACCGTCAGGTTCAGGCCACGAATGATCTCGGTGCCGTCTTCGGCGATACGGGCGTGCAGGTTTCTGATTTCAAGCATGTTCTTTTTCCATAAAAGCGTTCGGAAACGGGCGCGCCCAACCGCGCCCTCGAATAATCAATGCAGAGACGGCGTCAGCCGACAGACCCCTCAAGCGAGATGCTGATCAGCTTTTGCGCTTCGACGGCGAATTCCATCGGCAGTTCCTGCAGGACTTCCTTGACGAAGCCGTTGACGATCAGGGCGATCGCTGCTTCGGTCGGGATGCCGCGCTGCAGGCAGTAGAAGAGCTGGTCTTCGGAGATCTTCGAGGTGGTCGCCTCGTGCTCGAACTGCGCGGTCGAGTTCTTCGCCTCGATGTAAGGCACCGTATGGGCGCCGCACTTGTCGCCGATCAGCAGCGAGTCGCACTGCGTGAAGTTGCGGGCGTTTGACGCCTTGCGGTGAGCCGAGACCTGGCCGCGATAGGTATTCTGCGAAACGCCGGCGGCAATACCCTTCGAGACGATGCGGCTCGACGTATTCTTACCGAGATGGATCATCTTGGTGCCGGAATCGATCTGCTGATGACCATTGGAAACCGCGATCGAGTAGAACTCGCCGCGGGAATCGTCGCCGCGCAGGATGCAGGACGGGTACTTCCAGGTGATCGCCGAGCCGGTTTCGACCTGCGTCCACGAAATCTTCGAACGGTCGCCGCGGCAATCGCCACGCTTGGTCACGAAGTTGTAGATGCCGCCCTTGCCCTGGGCGTCGCCCGGGTACCAGTTCTGAACGGTCGAATACTTGATCTCGGCATCATCGAGAGCAACGAGCTCGACGACAGCCGCATGCAGCTGGTTTTCGTCGCGCTGTGGCGCGGTGCAGCCCTCGAGGTAGGAAACATAGGCGCCTTCCTCGGCGATGATCAGCGTGCGCTCGAACTGGCCGGTATTCTTCTCGTTGATGCGGAAGTAGGTCGACAGTTCCATCGGGCAGCGAACGCCCTTCGGCACGAAGACGAACGAGCCGTCGGTGAAGACGGCCGAGTTCAGCGTCGCGTAATAGTTGTCGGAGGTCGGAACGACCGAGCCCAGATATTTCTGAACCAGTTCAGGATGCTCGCGGATCGCTTCCGAGATCGACATGAAGATCACGCCGGCCTTCTTCAGCTCTTCCTTGAAGGTGGTGACGACGGAGACGCTGTCGAAGACGGCATCAACGGCGATCCGCGGCTTCTCGACGCCGGCCAGGATTTCCTGTTCCTTCAGGGGAATGCCGAGCTTCTCGTAGACCTTGAGGATTTCAGGGTCGACTTCATCCAGCGACTTCGGACCCGGCGTGCTCTTCGGCGCCGCGTAATAGTGGATGTCGTTGAAATCGATCTTCGGATAATCGACGCGCGCCCAATTCGGCTCTTCCATCGTCAGCCAGCGCTTGTAGGCTTCCAGGCGCCATTCGAGCATCCATTCCGGCTCCTGCTTCTTGGCGGAGATGAAGCGGATGATGTCTTCGGACAGGCCCTTGGGTGCCTTGTCCATTTCGATGATGGTCTCGAAACCGTATTTGTACTGATCGACGTCGATCTCGCGGACGCGATCAACCGTTTCTTGTACGGCTGGCATGTCGTTCTCCAATCTCGCCGGCTAAAGGTCCGGCAGGCTGTCGTGCGGGCAATTTTCTGATTGCCCCTTATGTAGTGGGCCAAAAGGGCCTTTTCAGCCCTGATGGCAAGCGGAAATTTCCGTTTCCGCAATTTTGTGAGACGGTCAGGCCGCCTCCCCGGCCGGCCTGCGCCGTCCGGCAATTTTTCCGAACGCGGCAAGCGCCCGGTCGATATCCTCGTCGCTGGTCGCAAAGCCGAGCGAAATGCGCAGCGCGCCGAGCTTCGGGTCATGGCCCATGGCAACGAGAACATGGCTCTCGCCGACCTTGCCGGACGAACAGGCAGAGCCCGCCGAAAGCGCCACACCTTCGAGATCGAAGGCGATCTGGCCGGTCTCGGCCTTCAGGCCCGGCAGCGTGAAGAACGTCGTGTTCGACACACGCGCACCATCGGCGCCGTAGATCACCACATCGGGTGCCGCTGCCCGCATGCCGCTTTCCAGCCGCGCCTGCAAGGCCGCGATCCGGTCGTTCCGTTCGCTGAAATCCGATCGCGCCTGTGCGGCAGCCGCACCGAAGCCGATGACGGCAAGCGAATTCTCTGTCCCCGACCGGTGACCCTTTTCCTGCCCGCCGCCATGGATCAGCGGCTTCGGCATCAGGATCTCGCCGCGCGACACCAGAGCGCCGGCGCCCTTGGGCCCGCCGAGCTTGTGCGACGACAGGATCAGAAAGTCGGCGCCGAGCGCATTGATATCGATCTCAATCCGTCCCGCGGCCTGCACGGCATCGACGACGAGAAGGCCGCGATGCGCCTTGACGATCTCGGCTGCCTCGCGAACCGGCTGGACGATCCCAGTCTCGTTATTGACGAGCATGATCGCCACCATCGGCAGACCGGATGAGGCATCGTGACCGGCAAGCAGGCCCTGAAGCGCCGCAAGATCGACGGTACCATCCGACGTCACCGGAATCTCGGTGGTCTTGTCCTTCGGGAAGCGCCCACCCTCGCGAACAGCGGGATGCTCGACGGCACTGTAATAGAGATGACCGACCGCGAGCGGCGTGCGCCCCATGCGGAATTCCGGCGTCAGCACCATATTGGCGGCTTCGGTCGCACCGCTCGTCAGAATGACATGCGCGGGCTCGGCCCCAACAAGGGAGGCAACCTCGCGACGCGCACCTTCGATTGCAGCGCGAACGGCACGTCCCTCGCCATGCACGGAATTGGGGTTGCCGAACAGATCCATGGCGCGCAAAACTGCTTCGCGCACTACGGGATGCAGCGGCGATGTCGCGTTCCAGTCAAGATAAAGGCGGGGCGACGCCATGATCTCAAGTCCTGCGCTTGGTTTCTGCTTCGGTGGTCCGGCTCATTTTTCTTGAAATTTCCGCCGGGCTTGCCTTATGACACTTTCACACTGCGTGGCGTGCCATGCAAAGTTTCGAATTGTTCTAAACTGCGTTTTAGAAAAGCTGACAACGTCCGTCAAGTCTGCGCAGTCCGAACGCGAAAATAAAACCCGGAGTACCGATGCCCGAAGTCATTTTCAACGGCCCTGCCGGCCGTCTTGAAGGCCGCTACCAGCCCTCCAAGGAAAAAAGCGCACCGATTGCCCTCATCCTGCACCCGCACCCGCAGTTCGGCGGCACGATGAACAACCAGATCGTCTACCAGCTCTTCTACATGTTCCAGAAGCGCGGGTTCACGACACTGCGCTTCAATTTCCGCGGAATCGGCCGTAGCCAGGGTGAATTCGACCATGGCGCCGGCGAGCTCTCGGATGCCGCCTCGGCACTCGACTGGGTGCAGAGCCTGCATCCCGATTCGAAGACCTGCTGGGTCGCCGGCTACTCCTTCGGTTCGTGGATCGGCATGCAGCTTCTTATGCGCCGCCCGGAGATCGAAGGCTTCATGTCGATCGCTCCGCAGCCGAACACCTACGACTTCTCGTTCCTGGCGCCCTGCCCGTCCTCCGGCCTGATCATCAACGGCGAGCAGGACAAGGTCGCCCCGGAGAAAGACGTCAACGGCCTCGTCGAGAAGCTGAAGACGCAGAAGGGCATCCTGATCACCCACCGCACCGTTCCGGGCGCCAACCACTTCTTCAACGGCCAGGTCGAGCCGCTGATGGCCGAGTGCGAGGATTACCTCGACCGCCGCCTGAACGGCGAACTGGTGCCGGAACCGGCTGCCAAGCGTATTCGCTAAGCCTTGATATCGCTGGCGCCGATCTCGAAGGTCGGCGCCACGAAGCCATCGATCAACCTCGGCTCGATCTCCCGCATGCCGGCTTTGCGCAGCACGTGCTGGGAAGCAAAATTCTCCGGATGCGTGAAGGCGATCAAGCGGTCGCTGAAGCCCTTGCCGAGGAACCAGGCGATCAGTCCCCGCGCCGCCTCCGTCGCATAGCCCTTTCCCCATTCGTCCTCATGGAATGCGTAGCCGAGCTCGAACTCGCGCGCCTCCTCGTCATGCAGGGAGATCCCGGCACGGCCGACAAAGCGCCCGTCGCTCTTGGCCACGACCTTGTATTTCGTCGTGCCGTCATCGTCCTGCTCGTCGATCCACTGCTCGATGCGCGACTGGCAGCGTTCCATCGTCCAAGGCAAGCCACCCGACATGAAGCGGCTCGTCGCCAGCGTCGAATGCAGGGCATGAACCAACGGCGCTTCGTCCGGCTGCCACATAAGGAACGTCAGCCGCTCTGTCTCAAGGATCGTCTGCATCGATAGCCTCCTCCAGCACACCGCCGCTCACCGCTTCCCGGACACCCGTCGTGCCCGGATAGGTCAACGGCAGCCCCTCGAGCGAGCGCACGGCCAGATAAGCCCAAGCCTCCGCCTCCATCGCGTCGCCGTTGAAACCGGCTTCTTCCGCCGAAATCACCGTCGCCCGATGCTCCTCAGCCAGCTGCGCAAGATCGCGCATGATCACCTTGTTCAGGCGCCCGCCACCGCAAATCACATAAAGCGCCGGCGTCACCGGCAGGTGACCGGCCGATTTGATGATCGATGCCGCCGCCACATAGGCAAGCGTGCGCGCGCCATCGGCAAGCTCGGCATCCCGTCCCAGCGGCGGCAGGAAATCGTTGCGGTCGAGCGATCGCCGCTTTGCCGCGGTAAAGAACGGGCTCGCGAGATAGCGTTCGGCCAGCTCGCTGACGACATGGCCCTCGGAAGCGATCATGCCGCCCTGATCGAAGGGTATCCCGGCATGGGCCTCCACCCACTGATCGATCAGCGTGTTGCCCGGGCCGCTGTCATAGGCAATCATCGTACCATCGGCACCGACATAGGTCAGGTTGGAGATACCGCCGATATTGACGAAACAGACCGGCGTCTTCGCATCGCCTATATTGGCGGCCAGTGCGGCGTGATAGGCAGGCACGAGCGGCGCGCCCTGGCCGCCATGCACCATATCATTCGCCCGCATGTCGTAAACCGTCGCAATACCGGTCTCGCGGGCGAGAAGCGCGCCGTCGCCAATCTGGACGGTCAATGCCTCGTCCGGCCGGTGCAGGACGGTCTGGCCGTGAAAGCCGAGGACGTCGATAGCGCCGGCCTCCATTGCATTCTGTTGCAAAAACTCCCTAACGGCAGTTGCGTGCCGCTGCGTAAGCTCCCGTTCGATGGCCGCGAGATCGCCCGGCCGTTCCTGCCGATTCTTGATCGTCTTCGCCTGCTCGAGTGCCGTTTTCAGCCGTTCGCGAAAAGCCGGATCGTAGGAAACGCCGAGAAACGGCCCGCGCTCGACGAAGCCCTCGCCGTCGGTCCGCAGCAACGCCACATCGATCCCATCCATCGACGTGCCGCTCATCAGGCCGATCGCGGTTCTCACTCCGGGCATGCTTCCTCCAAAAACTGTGCCGCCGAATAGTGCACTTTCGGCAAAACAGTGCTAAACGCGCCGCGGCGCTTCAACAAGTGCCGATCTCAATTCCCTCCGAAGCCTCAAGAGACGAAGTCATGTCCGAGTTCAAATCCGATTTCCTGCGCACCCTGAAAGAGCGCGGCTTCATTCATCAGATCTCCGATGAAACAGGCCTCGACGATCTGCTCGCCAAGGAAACCGTGACTGCCTATATCGGCTATGACCCAACGGCTTCGAGCCTCCATGTCGGTCACCTTACGCAGATCATGATGCTGCACTGGTTCCAGGCAACCGGCCATCGCCCGATCTCGCTGATGGGCGGCGGCACCGGCATGGTCGGCGACCCCTCCTTCAAGGAGGAAGCGCGCAAGCTGATGACCATCGACATGATCGAAGACAACATCGCCTCGATCAAGCGCTGCTTCTCCAACTACCTCGACTACGGCAAGCCGGCCAATGCTGCGCTGATGATCAACAATGCCGAATGGCTGCGGTCGCTGAACTATCTCGAATTCCTGCGCGATGTCGGCCGTCATTTCTCGGTCAACCGCATGCTGTCCTTCGACAGCGTCAAGACGCGCCTCGACCGCGAGCAGTCGCTTTCCTTCCTCGAATTCAACTACATGATCCTGCAGGCCTACGACTTCGTCGAACTGGCGAAGCGCTACGACTGCCGCCTGCAGATGGGCGGCTCCGACCAGTGGGGCAACATCGTCAACGGTATCGACCTCGGTCACCGCATGGGGACGCAGCAGCTTTACGCGCTGACTTCGCCGCTGCTGACCACCTCGTCGGGCGCCAAGATGGGCAAGTCCGCCTCTGGCGCCGTCTGGCTGAACGCCGAACTGCTGCCGGTCTATGACTTCTGGCAATATTGGCGCAACACCGAGGATGCCGACGTTCCGCGCTTCCTCAAGCTCTTCACCACTCTGCCGATGGACGAGATCGCTCGCCTCTCGGCAATCGGTGGCGCAGAACTCAACGAGGTCAAGAAGATCCTCGCAACCGAAGTCACCGCCATTCTGCACGGCCGCGCCGCCGCAGAACAGGCAGCTGAAACCGCCCGCAAGACCTTCGAGGAAGGCGCTCTCTCGGACAACCTTCCGTCGGTGGAAATTCCGGCCGCCGAACTCGATGCCGGTCTCGGCCTGCTGTCGCTCATCGTCCGCGCCGGCCTCGCCGCATCGAATGGCGAAGCACGCCGTCACGTTCAGGGTGGTGCCGTGCGCATCAACGATCAGGCGATCAGCGACGAGCGCACGGTGATCGGCAGCAGCGAGATTACCGCCGATGGCGTGATCAAGCTGTCGCTCGGCAAGAAGAAGCACATCCTGATCCGCCCTGCAGCCTGAGCGGCCCGCACGACCTGATCCAAGAAGCCGGCCTCGCGCCGGCTTTTTTATTGGAACTCGAAGATGTTGCGGAAGACGCCCGGGGCGATGATCGACAGCGGGTTGATCTGCAGGTTCGGCTTGTCGAACTTGCCGGTCAGCTTGAAGGTGATGCCGATCAGGCCGCGGTCGGTACCGTTGCCCAGAATGATGCCAATGACCGGCAGTTCGGCGAATAGCCGGTTCAGACCGTAAGCCGGCATGAAGGTGCCGGTCATGTCCATGTTGCCCTTGGCATCGCGGATCACGCCCTGGAAGGTCGCGCCGATCTGCTCGCCGCGCACCACGCCGTTCTCGATGGTGACGGTACCGCCCTGCGAGACGATACGGGCAAAGCCGCGCTGGAAGCGCTGCGCCGACGTATCGATCTCGCGCTTCACGGCAGCATTCAGGCTTCGCTGATCCTTGCCGACGGGGGTTGCCACGATCGACCGCAGCCTGTCTTCGTTGACGATCTGGAAGCGGCGCACATCCGCCGAGCCGTCCCAACCGCGCGGGCCGAAACGTACGGTCATGTTGAGCAGACCGCCGCGCATATGCTTGTAGAAATCGGCAAAGCGCGACACCGATCCCGCGTCACCGGTGGTGATGTTGAGCACGCGCCCGTCCTTCATCTGCGTCACGACGGCCTCGCCGCTGTCGGTGACACCGGAGAGGTTCAGCACCTGCAATTCGCCGTCGCGCATCATGTAGAGCGCATCGAGGCCGCGCACGCGTTCGTCGTTGAAGCCGACGATCTGGCCGAGCTTGGCGCGCACGGTGATATCACCGCCCTTGCTGTCGCCGCCGCCATCGTCGCCGCTGCCGTTCTGGCCGTTTTTCAGCCGCGCCAGGATCGGCCGTGCATCGGCCGTATCGCCAGAGACAGAAACGTCGAAAACGCCCTTGCTGCGGCGGATCGAGATGGCGAAATCGTCGAGCGACGAGAGTTTCACGCTATCGAAATCGGCAGATGTCAGCCCGCCCTTCGCGACGTTCAGCGATCCGCTGGCACCAAAGCCGTCGCCCTTGAGCTTGAAATTCTTGACCTGCGTGTTGTCTGCAGGACCGGAGACCTCGAACGTCGCCTCTGCTGGAATGCCGCTGCCCTTCGCCCAGCCGACCCACGGCAACTGCAGGGCGGCGCGCGACAGGTCTAGATCGACGGACTGCCGCTCTTCGTCGATCCGCGTCAGCTCGACCTTGATGCTGCCGTCGATGATATCCGACAGGCCCGGCAGCAGCTTCTCGCGCTGGTCGTTGGTCAGCGTCGCCGTTATGACGCGCTGCGGGGTGATGCCCGAATTCTTCTCGACCGGTTCCAGCAGCGAAATCTCCGCCGGCACACCATCGATCTGCCCCTTGCCGTCGAGCGTCACCTGCTTCGGATCGGCATTCAGCGTCCCGTCCAGATTGGTGATCTTGCGCCCGGAGATCGGCTTGCCGACATCGACGCCGGAAAGCTGCATCGAAGCCTTCCAGTCCGGCGGCGGTGGATTCTGGGCGCTGACCAGGCCGAAGCGAGCCTGCACGGTGGCATTGATCTTGCCGCTCAGGTCCTGTGGCGCCAACCCGGCGCGCTGCAGCACCTGGATCGGCTTGTAGGTGAGAAGCTCACCCACGGCGTCAGCTGAGCCAGATATGCCGAGCTGCATCTCCGCCATCAGCGGCTTGTCATAGGTCGACGGCAGCACGAAGCTGCCAGCACCAAGATTGACCGAACGCCCAGAGGCAAAGAACGACGTGCCGCTCTTGATCGAGATCGTCGCCCGCGGCCCCTTCAGGTCGAAATGCGCCGAAGTATCGCGGATCGGCGGGATTTCGCCGGCGACATTCATCCGGGCATTGGCAATATCGAAGGCGATCTTGATCTGGTTCTCGTCGAGCTTCAGCCCCTTGCCGACGGCCTCATCGAGGCGTCCGAAGGGAATGAAGACGGAAATCGAGGCGTCAGCGACCGTGCCGCCGAACAGGTTCTTCAGCACCCAGTCGCGGGCCTTCGGCGCCATCCAGAACGGCCAGAGCTGCTTGATCGCCGCCGTCTGCAATTGCTGCGACTGGCCGACGAAGCTGATCTCCGGCGAAACGTCGCCGAATTTCGCATGCAGCGACCCATAGAGCTGTCCGAGCGGTGTCGATACCGTGATACCGGGGAACTGCAGCTCTTTGGTCGCGACCATGAAGCGGCCGCTCGTCTGGATATCGAACGGCACCGGCTGCTCGCCGGATCCGAGGGGAGAGGCGCTGCCGCCGCTGACGAGGAGATCGATGCCGAAGCCCTTGCCGGCTGTCGGATCCAGCCGGTCGAGGTCGATCAGGCCGCCGTTGAAGGGAACGGTTGTCGCGCCGAATTGCCCCTGCGACCGGGCGATCTCGATCGTTTCCTTCTTGAAATCGTAATTCAGATTGATCTGGCCGCCACTCAACTGCTGCTGGTCACCATCGACATAGATCAGCCCCGGCGCCAGCGTCACGCCGGTCGTCAACGACGGATCGGTGCCCTCGCCGTCCCTGACAGCCGAAATGTTGATATCGGCGAAAGCGTTGATTCCCTGGCGGATCTCACCCAGCACGTTTCGCTTGATGGCAAACGGCGTCAGGTCGGCATGGCTGAGCTTGGCGGTGAAGCGCTGGGTCTTCTCGCCCAGCCTTTCCGCCTGAACGTCGAGCGTCGCCGGCTGGCCGTTGATGGCGATTTCGCCGGTCAGCTGCAGCGAATGATCGGTCGGCCGGGCAAAGACGAGATCGTCGATGACGAGCGACACCGGCCCGTTCGCCGTATCCGCCAGCTTGACGTTGATTCCCGAGATGCGAACGCTGTCCGTGCCGCCGCGCTGGGCGAAACTGTCGAACAGGTCGAGATGCGAGAATGCCGATTCGAGCGCTTGGGGCACTTCGTCGACGCGAAGATTGTCGAGCTTGATGGGATTGCCGGCGGGCAGCAGCGCCGTATCAAGCGCGATATCCTCCGCCTCGACATCGGTGATGGCGATCCGCCCGCGAAACAGCGCCAGCGGATCGAGCGCCATGCGCATCGCTTCGACGGTCGACAGATGTTCGCCGCTCTGCTGATCGATCAGGTTGACGTTGCGGCCCTCCAGCGCCAGCCGCAGGCCGGAGGTGAAGCGCACCACCGTCGAGCCGACTTCGGCCTTGTAGCGCGGCCCCATCGCGTTGTTCAGCGCCATCTGCGCCTGCTTCGACAGCGCCGTATCGATCATGCCGCTTTCGATCACGCCGACGATCGCGGCAATGATGACGAAGAGGAGAGCGAAGCAGGCGCCGGTCCAGCCGGCGGTGCGCCGCAGCCGCGAGCGCGGCGGCGGGCAATGCACGATCATAGGATCCTCGGCTTGCGCCGAGGGGAGTTCATGCAAAGCGACGATGTCTTTCTTGCGAAACGTAACCTTTTCGCCGCGGATGGCCGACATACGCCTTGGGTAACTCCTTGAATTCTTATTTTCCGGTCTAGCTCGCCGGATACTCGCCCAATATATATCGGCCAGGTTCAGTGTCACTCATAAACCCGGCAAAAGAAAGGTTTCCACATGGCGGATATCGGTATCGGCGCCGAAGCCCCGGACTTCAACCTCCCGCGTGATGGCGGCGGCCGCGTATCGCTGACGGAATTCAAAGGCAAGCCTCTGGTTCTGTTCTTCTATCCCAAGGATGACACGGCAGGCTGCACGGCCGAATCGATCGGCTTCACCGAGCTCGCCGCCGAGTTTGAAAAGGCAGGTGCGGCGCTCGTCGGCATGTCGCCTGATTCGGTCAAATGCCACGACCGTTTCATCAAGAAACATAACCTTGCCGTCGCGCTCGCATCGGATGAAGAAAAGACCGTGCTGCAAGCCTATGGCGTTTGGAAGCAAAAGAGCATGTACGGCCGCACCTATATGGGCGTCGAGCGCACGACCTTCCTGATCCGCGCCGACGGCACGATCGCCACCATCTGGCAGAAGGTCAAGGTTCCCGGCCACGCCGAGGCCGTTCTGAAGGCCGTGCTGGACCTCGCGGCATGACCGCTTTGCAGATGACATCGCTGAGAGGTGGCGCGATCGACGCCATCCGCTCAGCCGATCTCGATCGCAAGACGGCGCTTGCCCAGGAAGCCGCCACCCGCTGGTTCGCCCGCAAGATATCGCTGCGCTCGCCGCTCGATGCCGCACTTCCGGAGCGGCCCGGCCGCCCTGAAAAGCCGGCGCTCGTGCCGCCTACTCAAGTTCAGAAGCGCTCGCTGCATACCGTCCACGGCCGCATCGCGCTGCTGCATGCAATCGCCCATATCGAGCTCAATGCCGTCGATCTCGCGCTCGACATCGTCGCCCGCTTCGCCACAGAGCCAGTACCGAACTCCTTCTTCGACGGCTGGATGCAAGTAGCTTTTGAGGAGGCCAAGCATTTCCGCATGGTGCGCGACCGCCTGCGCGATCTCGGCGCCGATTATGGCGACATGCCCGCCCATGACGGTCTCTGGCAGGCGGCGCACTCGACCCGCAACGATCTGACGGCGCGGCTCGCCGTCGTCCCGCTCATCCTCGAGGCCCGCGGACTTGACGTGACGCCATCGCTGCAGGCGAAGATGCGCGAGACCGGCGATCTCGACAGTGCTGCCGTGCTCGACGTGATCTACAATGACGAGAAAGGCCATGTGGCGATCGGCGCCAAATGGTTCCGCTTTCTCTGCGCCCGCGAGCGCCGCGATCCCGCGCAGACCTTCAGGGAACTGGTGCGCGCAAACTTTCGCGGCCCGCTGAAACCGCCCTTCAATGATCTCGCACGCGCCGAAGCCGGCCTCACGCCATCCTTCTACCGGTCATTGACATCGACAAGCAATGCGTAACCATTGCGTGCACTCACATTAACGAAAGAAGCAATTTATTAACCTTAACAGTGTGTAATCAACCCAATCGAGGCACGGGCGCATCAATTGGGAGATTCTCCGTGACGCATGCACAGCACCAGCGCGTATTCGGCAAGCGTTCACAGGAACATATCCTCATTCTCGCCAGTGGCGACAAGGTCCGTCACATGACGGTCAAGCCCTGGATGGCGGCCCTCGCCTTCTGCTTCGTAGGCGTCTTTGCCATCGGCTATCTCCTTGCCACTTCCTATCTGGTGCTCCGCGACGACCTGATCGGCGCCACCATGGCCCGCCAGGCCCGCATGCAGCATGATTATGAGGATCGCATTGCCGCGCTCCGCGCCCAGGTCGATCGCGTCACCTCCCGCCAGCTGCTCGATCAGCAGGTCGTCGAGGACAAGGTCGACAAGCTGATGGAACAGCAGATGGCGCTGACCTCGCGCCACGGCAAGCTCGGCTCGCTGCTCGACCGCGCTGAAAGCTCCGGCCTGACCGGCAAGGAAGAACCGGCGCCTGCCGCGCAATCCTTCGCTCCCGATGCCAAGGACAAGCGGGCCTCGCTCTCCGGCGGCGCGGAAGCCATCAACAAGCTGCTGACCGGCAATAGCGAACCGGCCGATGCGACGCCTGACAACACCACGCTCGCTTACGTTCCCGCCCCTGAAACCGTCGGCGATCGCGCCGACCGTCTGTTTTCCAAGGTGACGCTGTCGCTGAAAGGCGTCGAAGAAGACCAGCGCTCGCGGGTCGATCAGCTGACGGCAGACGCGGGCGACGCCGCCGATGCCATTTCCACCGTCCTGAACCGCTTCAGCATTCAGGTGCCGCAGCAGACGGCAAAGGCCGATGACGACAGCGCCGTCGGCGGCCCCTATGTCGAGCCCGAGAGCGACGACGATTTCAACAATTCGCTGGCACAGCTCGATACGGCGCTGACGCGCCTCGAGGCCGTGCGCAATACCGCCGAATCCCTGCCCTTCCGCAATCCCGGCATCGGCAAGGACATTACCAGCCCCTTCGGCAACCGCCGTGACCCGTTCCTGGGCCGGCTTGCCCTGCATTCCGGCATCGATTTCCGCTTCGCCCCCGGCGAAAAGGTTCGCCCGACCGCGCCCGGCAAGGTCATCAATGCCGGCTGGACCGGCGGCTACGGCAACATGGTCGAGGTCGATCACGGCAACGGCATTTCCACCCGCTACGGCCACATGTCGCAAATTCTGGTGAAGGTTGGCGATAGCGTTGATCGCGGCGATGTCATCGGTCTTGCCGGCAGTACGGGCCGCTCGACGGGCACGCATCTGCACTACGAAGTACGCCAGAACGGCCGGGCCGTTGATCCGATGTATTTCATGAATGCAGGGTTGAAGCTTGCGACCTATATAAAATAACCAAACGCAGTAACCACAGCTTTACCTGTGCAAGGGCTGCAAGGCCCGTATTCCTTGACTTGCAAGCCGTTTGGGAATATGTCGCGCTGCATTGCGGCATGCAATCCCGCCGACTCAGCCAGAGTTCGGCCGAACCTGAACGGAAATAGTTTTCCCTTTGACGACATTTGCTGATCTTGGCCTGAGCCAAAAAGTGCTTTCCGCCGTTACCGACGCCGGCTACACGACCCCAACCCCTATTCAGGCGGGCGCGATCCCGTTTGCCCTGCAGCGCCGCGATATTTGCGGCATCGCGCAGACGGGTACGGGCAAGACGGCGTCCTTCGTTCTGCCAATGTTGTCGCTGCTGGAAAAAGGCCGCGCCCGCGCTCGCATGCCCCGTACGCTGATCCTGGAGCCGACGCGAGAACTCGCGGCCCAGGTTGCAGAAAACTTCGAAAAGTACGGCAAGAACCACCGCCTCAACGTGGCCCTGCTGATCGGCGGCGTGTCCTTCGAAGACCAGGACCGCAAGCTTGAGCGTGGCGCAGACGTTCTGATCTGCACGCCCGGCCGCCTGCTCGACCATTTCGAGCGTGGAAAGCTCCTGATGTCCGCAGTCGAGATCTTCGTCATCGACGAAGCCGACCGCATGCTCGACATGGGCTTCATCCCGGATATCGAGCGCATCGCCAAGCTGATCCCGTTCACGCGCCAGACGCTGTTCTTCTCGGCCACCATGCCGCCGGAAATCCAGAAGCTCGCGGACCGCTTCCTGCAGAACCCGGAACGTGTCGAAGTCGCAAAGCCGGCATCGGCTTCCAAGACCATTACCCAGCGCTTCGTTGCCACCCATGGCAAGGACTACGAAAAGCGCGCCACCCTGCGTGATCTCATCCGCGCCCAGGAAGACCTGAAGAACGCGATCATCTTCTGCAACCGCAAGAAGGATGTCGCTGATCTCTTCCGCTCGTTGGAACGCCACGGCTTTTCCGTCGGTGCCCTGCACGGCGACATGGACCAGCGTTCGCGGACGACAATGCTGCAGAATTTCCGCGACGGCCAGCTCCAGCTTCTGGTAGCCTCCGACGTGGCTGCTCGTGGCCTCGACATTCCTGACGTGAGCCACGTTTTCAACTTCGACGTACCGATCCATTCGGAAGACTATGTCCACCGCATCGGCCGTACCGGCCGTGCGGGCCGCACCGGTGCCGCGTTCACGCTGGTGACCAAGCGCGACACGAAGTTTTCCGATGCGATCGAAAAGCTGATCGGCGAGAAAGTCGAGTGGCTGAACGGCGATCTCAACGCCCTGCCTCCCGCTGAGGAAAGCAAGGAAAGCGATCGTCCTCGCCGCAACGGCCGTGATCGTGACAGGGACCGTGGCCGCGGCAAGGATCGCCGTGGTCATAAATCTGATATCGCCGCGGAAGATAATGCCGCCGAAGTCGTTGAAGCAGCAGCACCAGCAAAGGTCGAAAGCGTGAAGCAAGAGCGCAAAGCAGAAAACAAGCAGCAGAACAACGCGCGCCACGCTCGCCCTTACCCGGCAAACGACGACTCCCGCGATCGCCGCCGCTATCGCGATCACGATGACGGCCCGACTCCGGTCGGTTTCGGTGACGACATTCCGGCGTTCATGCTGATTGCAGCCGGCGCCAAGGCCTGATCCCTTATGGGAAAGCCGGGCATCGACTTCCCAGGCCTCGGTGTAGGCCTGGTGATTGTGCGTGACGGAAAAATTCTGCTCTACAAGCGCGTCAAGCCGCCGGAACCGGGCCACTGGAGCATTCCGGGCGGCAAGGTCGACTTCATGGAGAAGGCGGCAGACGCCGCACGCCGCGAAGCGGAAGAAGAAACCGGCCTTGCGATCGGCAAGGTCAGGCTTCTCGGCCCATCGGAAGTCCTGAGCGCCGCCGACAAGCAGCACTGGATTTCACTCCTCTATCTGGCGGAAAGCTTCGAGGGCGAACCTCAGCTGACCGAGCCGGACAAGCTCACCGATTTCGGCTGGTTCGGCTTGGGCGAGTTGCCGCAGCCTTTGTCGGAATTTGCCGCAGCCGCAATCGCGCTGCTTCCCGACGCAGCAATCTCCTGATCATTCGGCCCGCAGCGCCGCCTCATAGGCAAGCCTGACCCATTTCGCCATCTCGTCCGGATCGTCATAGGCATTCTCGGGGATCGACCAGTAGGGCATCTTCACCGGATTGCCCTTCTTGCCCTCGTAGGACCATTGGATGGCGCCGGCATCTGCAAATTCCGGCGCGCTCTTCTCGTCGGCCTTCAGGAGCATTTCATCGCGCAGCTCGATCGCGACGATCCGGCCAAGGTGATAGATCCCCTTGCCGCCGAACATCCGCTTGATGGTAACAGGGCCGAGCCCATGAAACATTTCCTCGATCGCCGCCGTATCCATTCTATCCCCTCAAAACGCCACCGGCCGCCAGAACGGCCTCGGGCGTATCCACGTCCAGGTGCGCCGCATCGCCGATATCGACATCGATCACCGGCAGCCCCGATGTCTCGATGATATGCCGCGCCCCGACATCGCCTTCAAGCCGCATCACGGCATCGCCGAGCGATCGCGGAAGAATGACCGGGTTGCCGCGCTTGCCGCGAGAGACGGCACGGACGATCGCCCGCCCGGAAGCCGCACGGAAGGCCGCGATCAGCATGTCGAGATCGGCGGACGTCACGCCTGGCATATCGGCGAGCATGACGAGAACGCCATCCGCATCACGCGCAGACGAGGCCGAAAATCCGGAGATCAGCGAGCTTGCCATGCCGGATGCATAATCCGGGTTCTCGACTGCCGTGACAGCCAATCCGGAGAGCGCAGCCTCGATCTCGCCCCGCCGGTGACCGGTCACGACGATCACCGATGCCGCGTCGGCAGCGAGCGCAGTCTCCGCAGTGCGACGCACCAGCGGCTCGCCATCGAATTCGGCCAGCAGCTTGTGCGCGCCGCCCTCGCCCATCCGGCTGGCTTTGCCGGCAGCCAGGATGACGGCTGCAACCGTCACCGGCAGGTGACGCTCCTCGGCGCTGTCGCGTGGCCGCGGCCGTGTCTCGATCTCCATCAGCAGTCCTCCGACGCCCATGCCCGTCAGATCGCGCGCATCGGGCTTTTCGCCTGCCAGGATGCGATCCAGCACCCAGTCAAAGCCGTTTTCTTTCGGGCTCCGCGCGCAGCCAGGCGCCCCCACGACATAGGTCTCGCCGATCCGCCCGAGCACCATCAGGTTGCCGGGATCGACCGGCATCCCGACGCTGAGGATCTCGCCGCCCGCCTGCCGGATCGCCGCAGGGATCACATCGTCCTCATCGATCACCGCCGAGGCCCCAAAGACGATCACAAGCTTCGGCAAGCGATCAGTGGCGCTCATGGCCTCGCTGATTGCAACGGCAACGGCATCCCTCCGGTGCGCCACACGCTGCTCGCGGACCAGCCGATTGCCGGATGCCGCAAGCCGATGCGCCAGAATGCGCGCCGTCTTGTCCATGACCGCAGGCTTCAGCGATGGCAGTTCGGTGGCGACAAGCGACACCGCGTAGTCGGCAAAGGGCTTGACCTCGAAAGCCACGGCCGCCCTCAAAGCCTCGCACGCTGCCTCTACCTTGCGGCCCGGCACAGCCAGCGGAATGATCTTGAACGTCGCAACCATATCGCCCGCCCGCACGCGTGCATGGTCGGCGAGACAGGCAAGCGTGATCGCCGGATCGATGCGGTTGACGCGATCGACGACATCGCGGTCGGCGACGAAGAGCCCGTCAGCCGCTGCATAGACATTCACCCGCCCCGTCGCAGCCTCGGAGAAGCGCAGGTGATCCGGCGCGATCGCTGCTGCAAGCTGCCGGGCGGCCTCGTCCTCGCTGAGATCCCCGTCCTCGATCCGCGCTGCGGTGACGCTGGCGACACCGGCACCAGTGAGCGCCTCGATATCCGCCGACGACACGCGGTGCCCCTTGTGCAAGGTCCGCTCCGGCAATTTCACCGCATGTGCGAGCATCAGCCCTTCAGCACCGGCCACCGGAAATTCGCCGAACTTCATCGCATGTCACCCTTCGGCGACACGACATCGCGCGAGCGCAACGCCTCGATGATCTGCGCCAGAATTGCAACGGCGATTTCCGCGGGACTGGCGGCGCCGATATGGAGCCCGATCGGTCCGTTGATGCGTGCTAGCGCCTCATCTGGAAAGCCCTCGGCCTTCAGCCGCTCGATACGCGACGCATGGGTCTTCCGGCTACCGAGCGCCCCGACATAGAAACAGCCTCGGCGCAGCGCCTCTGCAATCGGGAAGTCGTCGATCTTCGGATCGTGCGTCACCGCGACCAGCGCCGTATAGGCGTCGAGCGGCTTGTCCTTCAAGACGTCGATGGGCCAATCGGCCGTGAGATCGATCCCGGCGAAACGCTCCGGCGTCGCGAAGGCCGTCCTGGGATCGATGATCCTGACGTCAAAGCCTGCAAGCGCCGCCATCTGCGCAAGCACCTGGCTGATATGGACCGCACCGATGATGACGATGGCGGCCGGTGGCAGATGGACATTGAGGAAGTAGCGCCCGCCATCAGCCTCGATCACACCGGAGCGCCCGGAGCGAAAGGCCGTAGCCACCGCCTCGCCAAGCGCCCCATCGATCTGATCACCTTCCGCAACGACGCTCGCCCGGCCACCACCGAGATCCGTGACCAGGACGGCCGCGATCCGCGCCTGCCGGCAGGCATTCAGCCTCTCGAGCGTCGCAAGCTCCATCAGCCGAGCCTTTCCACATAGACGCGGATGCGCCCGCCGCAGGAAAGCCCGACACGCCATGCCGTCTCGTCGGCAACGCCGAATTCGAGCATCTTTGGCTCACCGCTGCCGATGACATCGAGCGCTTCAGTGATGACCGCGCCTTCGACGCAGCCGCCGGAAACCGATCCTTCGAAATTCCCGTCGGCATCGATCACCAGATGACTGCCGGCCGGGCGCGGCGCAGACCCCCATGTCTCGATGACGGTAGCGATCGCCACATCGCGGCCGCTCTTCCTCCAGGCTTCCGCCGTCACCAGCGGATCGAGGCCGATAGACGTTTCGCTCATGCCGGGCCTCTCAATCGCTCCAGATAGCGCCGCGGTTCGTAGGTACCGGCGCGTCCGGAACCGAGCGCCGCAGCAAGGTCGCTCAAGGAAGATAGATTGTGAACCGGCCGGAATTCGTCAACATGCGGCAGCATGGCGCGAACGCCGCGCGCCCGCGGCTCGAATCCGTCGAAGCGCAGCAGCGGGTTGAGCCAGATCAGCCGCCGGCAGGAGCGGTGCAATCGGTCCATTTCGGCCGAAAGCTGCTCGACGCCCTCGCGCTCCAGCCCATCGGTGATCAGCAGCACCACGGCGCCCTGCCCCAGTACACGCCGGCCCCAGAGCCGGTTGAACTCGTGCAGCGTTTCCCCGATCCGCGTTCCTCCCGACCAGTCGTTGACGGCAGCCGCGCATTCGTCCAGCGCCTGATCCGGATCCTTGTTGCGCATCTGCCGCGTCACATTGGTGAGCCGCGTCCCGAACAGAAAGGTGCTGACGCGGCGCCGCCGCTCCGTCAGCACATGCAGGAAATGCAGGAAGATCCGCGTGTACTGGCTCATGGAGCCCGAGATATCCGCAAGCACCACCAAGGGCGGCTGTATCTCCTTGCGCTCGCGGTAGCGCGGCAGGATCAGCGACCCGCCGGTGCGAAGTGCGGCACGCATCGTTGCACGGGGATCGACCGTCGCGTGGCGATGCGATGGCTTGAATCTCCTGGTGGTGACACGGTCGAGCGGCAGCTGCAGCCGCGACAGCTCCTTCTTGGCGAGCGCCATCTCCGCCGCCGACATCTGCGCAAAATCCATGCGCCGGATGATCTCGTTGCCCGAGGTCGTGAAACGCGCGTCGATCTCGATATCGGGCTCTTCACGCGGCGGTTTATCGGGGCGGCGGTCGCCGAGCAACGCATCGCTGGCGCGCGTCTCGCCGGGCTTCTGCATTTCCTTCTCCCGCGTATCCGGCGCCCGCGGCGACATCATCGCGATCATCTTCTCGACGAGATTTCGGGAGCGCCAAAAGAGCCGGAATGCCTCGTCGAAGACGGCAGCATCCTCGTGCCGCTTGACGAAGACGGCCGAAAGCGCCGCATGAAACTCGTCGCGCGATCCCATGCCGATGGCTTCGACCGCCTCGATGGCGTCGGCAATCGCCGCGGGGCCAACCTTCAGTCCCGCCTTGCGCAGCGTCCGTCCGAAGAAAACGATATTATCGGCAAACCGGCCGTCACCCAGCGGAAGCGGCGGAACGACGATACCATCTTCAGCCTTTCCGCCCTGCATCGCCTATCCCGCTGCCCGCAACTCGTCCTGCACGTCTTTCAGCACCCGCGCGCCCTCCCCGCCCTGGATGCGGGCGATGTCGTCCTGATATTTCAGCAACGTTCCGATCGTGTCGGAAATGGTCTCGGGATCGAGTGCCAGCCGGTCGAGCTCGGTCAGCGCCGTCGCCCAATCGATGGTCTCGGCGACACCGGGGTTCTTGAAGAGATCGAGCGTCCTCAGGCGCTGCACATAAGCAACGATTTCGCGCGACAGCGTCTCGTTGCAGTGAGGCACCTTGCGGCGGATGATCTCCAGCTCCTGCTGCGCCTGCGGATAATCGACCCAATGGTAGAGGCACCGCCGCTTCAGCGCGTCATGCACCTCGCGCGTCCGGTTGGTGGTAATGATCACGATCGGCGGCTCGGCGGCCTTGATCGTCCCGAGCTCAGGAATAGTCACCTGAAAATCCGAGAGCACTTCAAGGAGGAACGCTTCGAAGGCCTCGTCGGTGCGGTCGAGCTCATCGATCAGGAACACCGGGGCACGGCCATTTTCGGAGGACAAAGCCTGCAGCACCGGACGTCGGATGAGATAGCGCTCGGAAAAAATATCGGATTCGATCCGTCCGCGATCCGTCAGACCCGATGCTTCGGCCAGCCGAATCTCGAGCATCTGTGCCGGGTAGTTCCACTCGTAGACCGCAGAGGCGACATCCAGCCCCTCGTAACATTGCAACCGGATCAGCGGGCGCCCGAGCGCCTTTGACAGAACCTTGGCGATCTCGGTCTTGCCGACGCCCGCCTCGCCCTCGAGAAACAAGGGCCGCTTCATTCTCAACGCCAGGAAAAGCACGGTGCCGAGCGCCCGGCCCGCAAGATAGTCCTGCTCGCCGAGCAGCGCGATCGTCTCGTCGATCGACTGCGGCAGAAGCGGCGCGGTCTGATCAGCCATGTCTCCTCCCTTTTGGGGAAGTTATAGCGTGTGATAGTCACGGTTCATATAGAGGAGCGCCGGTTTTGTTTCGTCGAAGCGGACGCCGACGACCTCCCCGAAGATGACGTGATGCGTCGACATCTCCTTGATTTCCATGACGCGGCAATCGAAGGAGGCCAGGCTGTCGGAAAGCACCGGCGCACCGGTTACCAGCTTCTCGAACTTGCCGGTCGCGAACCGCTCTTCGTTGCTGAGCTGCGTCCGGCCGGAAAACGCATCGGCCAGCCCCTGGTGATGGGCGCCGAGCGTATTCAGAGCGAAGATGCCGCTGCGGAAGAAGATCTCGTTCTTCGGGTTGGAATTGTTGAGGCAGACCAGCACGCAGGCCGGGCTGTCGGAGACCGAGCAGGCGGCGGTGATCGTCACGCCCCGCACCTGATCGCCAAGCGCCGTCGTCACGAGCTGCACGTGGCCGCCGAAACGGCTCATGGCATCACGATAAAGCTTGGGATCGATCGGCTGTCTGCTCAACAAAAGGTGTCTCCCGCGGCCTCGCCGCTTGTTGTTCTTCCGCTAATATGGCGGTCATCGGTTACCTTTTCTACAATGAACGCGACGAAATGCTGCCTATTCCGCTGTTTTTCTTTGACGATTACCAATCGCCGGATAAAAGGGCATGAAGAAGGTCAGGAGCCGGCGACTTTTATGAATATTCTGCGTGGCATAGCTGCTGTTTCGATGCTGCTGATGGCGGCATCGGCGGGCCATGCAGCCGGCGTGACGATCGGCGTCGTCGCCCCACAGGGCGGTAGCCTGCAGCAGCTCGGCACCCAGGTTTTCGCCGGCGCCAATTTTCAGATCACCAGGGACGGCAATACCTTCGTCGCGATCAACGAGAGCTGCGAGGAAAACAGCGGCGGAGCGCTCGCCGACCAGCTGATCAGTGCCAAGGTGCAGATCGCCATCGGTTTCCTCTGCAGTGAGACGCTGGAAGGCGCCCTGCCGAAGCTGAAGGACGCCAATATCCCGGCAATCACCATCTCCGCGCGCTCGCGCATCCTGATGGAGGATTCGCTGAAAAACGGCTGGCCGCTTTTCCGCCTTGGTCCGCCCGATGGCGCCGAGGCCGCCAAGATCATCGAGGTCATTCTCCGCGACTGGGCAGCAGCCCCGATCGCTCTCATCGAGGACGGCACCATCCATGGCCGCGAACTGACCGAAGCCGTCCGCAACGCGCTGGAGCAGAACGGGCTAAAGCCTGCCTTCACTGACACCTACAGGCCAGGCCAGGAACAGCAGATTGCCCTCGTTCGCCGCCTGAAGCGCGCCGGCGCCACCAAAGTCTTCGTCGGCGGCGACCGATCCGACGTCGCGATCATCGCCCGCGATGCGGCAGCCGAAAAGATCCCGCTCGATATTCTCGGCGGCGATGCGATGCGCGCCGCCAATCAGCCGCTAGCACTGACAGATGGCGTGCGTGCCGTCGCAATCCCGGAATATGCGAACCAGCCGGAAGCCCGCGATACCGTGCAGGCAATGCGCGCTGAAGGCATCGAGCCGGAAGGCTACGTGCTTCCCGCCGCCGCAGCCGCGGCGATCGCCCAACAGGCGGTAACGGCAGCAAACGGCAAGCCGCTTGCCGATGTCCTGACCGGCACGAATTTCATGACCCCGATCGGCCCCGTCACCTTCGGCGCCAATCACGAACTGACGGACAACCCCTACCGCCTGCAGGAATGGCGCAACGGCACCTTCCAGATCCTCGGCACCGCCTCGGAGTGAGGCTGCGTCATCGCGCTGCGATCAGTTGCCCGCTGCGCCGCGCACTGCTAAATCCGCGGCGAGCATCTTAACGAGAGAGAGTTCCATATGACGCTGCCGATCCGCATCGCCCCCTCCGTCCTCGCCGCCGACTTCGCCAAGCTCGGCCAGGAAGTCCGAGACGTGACCGCGGCCGGTGCCGACTGGATCCACCTCGACGTCATGGACGGCCATTTCGTCCCGAACATCTCCTTCGGCCCCGATGTCATCAAGTCCGTCCGCTCCTATACGGATGCGACCTTCGACTGCCATCTGATGATCTCGCCGGTCGATGCTTACCTCGAAGCCTTCGCCAAGGCCGGTTGCGACCGCATCACCGTTCATGCGGAGTCCGGCCCGCACCTGCACCGCTCGCTGCAGACCGTCCGCAATCTCGGCAAGAAGGTCGGCGTCACCCTTAACCCGGCAACGCCGCTCTCCGTCATCGAGAACGTGCTGGATGATATCGACCTCATCCTCATCATGTCGGTCAATCCAGGTTTCGGCGGCCAGAAATTCATTCCTGCCATGGCCGGCAAGATCGCCGCCGCCAAATCGCTGATCGGTGACAGGCCGATCGAACTGCAGGTCGATGGCGGTGTTACGCTCGAAACCGCCCCGATCGTTGGCAAAGCCGGCGCCAACGTCCTCGTCGCGGGATCGGCGATCTTCAAGGCGGGATCGCTGGAAGGCTACCGCGCCGAGATCGACGGCCTGCGCCGCGCTGCCGAAGCCGGCCGCGCATGATCCGGTCCGTCCGGGGTTCGCTCTGACGATGGAACGCTTGCGCGCCGCCAAACCGCCCGCCGCCGATTTCTTCGCAGGCGCCCTCCTCTGGGCCCTGATGATGACGGCGTCGGCAATGGCGGCGCTCTATGCCCGAAACCGCTTCGAAACCAGCCACCTGGCTGAACTGGCGCTGCTCTATTTCTTCGGCGGCCTGTTCGCCTGGCCCTTCATGCTGCCGCTCGCCCGCTTCTTCGCCTGGCAGCGCCCGGTCGAGACGCGCTTTGCCGCCTTCTTCGCCTGCCTGACGGCCGGTACCATCCTGATGACGGCCTTCCTGTTCTCGATGGATTACCGCATCTTCTATTCGCGCTGGCATGCGCCTTTCGGCAGCGTCATCTGGATTTTCGAGTTCATCTTCACCGGCGCCAATGCCGTCTACCAGTTTGCGGTGCTCGGCGTTCGCCTGTTTCTGCCCTTCGGCCTCGTCTGCCTGCTGGCCACCAGTTTGGTGCTTGCGAAACGCATGCGTTGAGATTGCCGCGCGTCTTTGCTACAGGGGCGCCAGCAAGTTTTACCTCCCAACGAAAGCAGTGAGCCATGATCCCGCGTTACTCCCGCCCAGAGATGGTCGCCATCTGGTCGCCCGAAACCAAGTTCCGCATCTGGTTCGAAATCGAAGCCTATGCCTGCGATGCACTGGCCGAGCTCGGCGTCATCCCGAAGGAAGCTGCCAAGACCATCTGGGAAAAGGGCAGCGCCGCGAACTTCGACGTCGCCCGCATCGACGAGATCGAAGCCGTCACCAAGCATGACGTCATCGCCTTCCTGACTCATCTCGCCGAATTCGTCGGCCCCGACAGCCGCTTCGTGCACCAGGGCATGACCTCGTCCGACGTTCTCGACACGACGCTCAACGTGCAGCTGGTGCGCGCTGCCGATATCCTGCTTGCCGGCGTCGATCGCGTTCTCGCAGCGCTGAAGACCCGCGCTTTCGAGCACAAGGACACCGTCCGCATCGGCCGCAGCCACGGCATCCATGCCGAGCCGACGACGATGGGCCTGACGCTTGCCCGCTTCTATGCCGAGATGGACCGCAACCGCGCCCGCCTCGTCGCTGCCCGCGCCGAAATCGCAACGGGCGCGATCTCGGGTGCCGTCGGCACCTTCGCCAATATCGATCCGCGCGTCGAAGAGCATGTCTGCGCCAAGCTCGGCCTCACCCCGGAGCCGGTCTCCACGCAGGTCATCCCGCGTGACCGCCACGCCATGTTCTTCGCAACGCTCGGCGTCATCGCCTCGTCGATCGAGAACATCGCCATTGAATTCCGCCACATGCAGCGCACCGAAGTGCTGGAAGCCGAAGAATTCTTCTCGCCGGGCCAGAAGGGCTCGTCGGCCATGCCGCACAAGCGCAACCCGGTCCTGACCGAAAACCTGACTGGCCTGTCGCGCCTCGTGCGCATGTCGGTTGTCCCCGCCATGGAAAACGTCGCCCTCTGGCATGAGCGCGATATCAGCCACTCGAGCGTCGAGCGTGCCATCGGCCCGGACACGACGATCACCCTCGACTTCGCGCTGAACCGCCTCGCTGGCGTCGTCGAGAAGCTGGTTATCTATCCCGAGAACATGGAAAAGAACCTCAACAAGTTCCGCGGCCTCGTGCACTCCCAGCGCGTTCTCCTGGCGCTGACCCAGGCCGGCGTGTCCCGCGAAGACGCCTACCGCCTCGTGCAGCGCAACGCCATGAAGGTCTGGGAACAGGGCAAGGACTTCCTCGAAGAGCTGCTGGCCGACCAGGAAGTGCGCGCCGCGCTCTCCGAAGCCGATATCCGCGAGAAGTTCGACCTTGGCTACCACACCAAGCATGTCGACACGATCTTCAAGCGCGTCTTCGGCTGATTGCCGGTCACAGGACAATGAAACGGCGCCTCAGGGCGCCGTTTTTGTTTTCTGCTTGCGCGGCTTGGGTTTCGCGGCTGTCGCCTTCTGCGGAGTGGCCTTGCGCCGTGCCGCAGGCTTATCGTCGCCTGGCTGATCTTCAGCTCGGCGGCCGCCCGGGCGCGTTTGTTGCCCTTCTGCCTCCTCGGCTCGTCCGCCAGCGCCACGTCGCCATTGGTCTGATTTGTCCGCCCCTTCGCTGCCTTGGCAACCAGCCGGTCCAGATGCTTCAGATCGTCTTCATCGAGATTCTCGATGCCGATGAAGCGATTTTCGGCATGGCTGGTCAGGATGATTTCATCGAGCTTCGCCTGAATGGCGCGGGTATCACGGGTCTGCGCGTTCTGCAGCACAAAGACCATCAGGAAGGTGACGATTGTCGTGCCGGTATTGATCACCAGCTGCCACGTCTCCGAATAATCGAAGACGGGCCCGAGTGCGGCCCATATCAGGACGGAAATGACAGCGAGAACGAAGGTGACCGGCGCACCTGCCAGCTCCGACACCTTCGTTGCGAAATGCGCGAAAAGCTTCTTCGCACCTTCCATGAGTTGCCTCCCTCAAAGACATGACAAAACAACTCTGAGAGAGGCAGCAAAGTTCCGGTACGCTTGCTGACAGGCTTATGCCGGTCCGATCAGCTTGCGATAGAGGTGCCAGGTCGCATGGCCGAGGATCGGCATCACCAGCGCCAGGCCGGCAAAGAGCGGGATGCTACCGATCACCAGCAGCGCGGCGATGATGAAGCCCCACACCAGTACCGGAATGGGATTGGTCAGCGTGGCGCGGATCGAGGCGCTCATCGCCGCGACAAGCCCGACATCCCGGTCAAGCAGCATCGGGAACGTCACCAGCGTCGTTGCCAGCACGATCACTGCGAAGGCGAGGCCGAGCAGATTGCCCCACATCATCAGCTGCATGCCCTCAGGCGTGCCAAAGATCTGCGCGGTGAACGTATCGATCGACCGCGGGAAGACGTCGCCGAAGAGGTTGCTATAGAGCGTCTGCGCTGCCACCAGCCAGACAACGAAGAAGGCGAACAGCAGTAGGCCGCCGGCAATGATTGACGGCAGCGCCGGCGAATGGCGTACGTCGAACGCATGCCGCCAGGACGTGTCCTCGCCCATCTCGCGCCGCTTGCTGATCTCATAGAGGCCGATCGCTGCGATCGGGCCGATCAGCGCGAAGCCCGAGATCAACGGAAAGATCATAGGAAGCAGATTGGCACTCGATGTCGCAACCGCCAGGAACACGCCGGCAATCGGATACATCAGACACAGGAAGACATAGTGAGACGGCTTCTCGCGAAAATCGTCCAGGCCGCGCCTGAGCGCGTCGAACACATCGTCAATGCTGATCTTGTTGATGGCGGGATGCGCGTAGGCTTCGCCTGCTCCCGTCATGACATGAAATGCCGTCATGGCTTTCTCCTCCGTGAGCCGTTCATCCGGCGGCGGAAAAAGCATCGGCTTTGAACAGGCCGACACGAAATCCGCAACCGGCAATGGCCAAGAATAACAAATTTGACCGCCCGTGTCCTGCTTTCCCTTGACAGAACGTTCAAGCCTTCTCACATCGGCGGCATCATGAAAGCCTCAGACGCAGATATTCTCATCATCCCCGGCTACACCAATTCCGGTCCCGATCACTGGCAGACCCGCTGGGAAGCCAAGCTGAGCACGGCGCGCCGTGTCGAGCAGGCCGAATGGTCGAAGCCGGTCCGCGACGATTGGATCGCCCGCATCGCCGAGGAGGTCAACGCCTCGACGCGCCCGGTCGTGTTGGTCGCCCACTCGCTCGGCATCCCCTCGACGATCCACGCGATCCCGCATTTCAAGAACAAAGTTGCCGGCGCCTTCCTCGTGGCACCGCCCGATGTTGCAAATCCGGAAATCCGCCCGAAGCATCTGATGACCTTCGGCCCCTATCCGCGCGATCCGCTGCCCTTCCCGGCGATCACCGTCGCCAGCCGCAACGATCCCTTCGGCACCTACGAACATGCCGATGACATCGCCGCAAGCTGGGGTTCGCTGCTGATCGACGCCGGCGAATCCGGTCATATCAATTCGGAGTCCGGCCACGGTCCCTGGCCCGAAGGCACGATGGTCTTTGCCCAGTTTCTCTCGAAGCTGAAGCCGTAAAGCCCTGCCTCCCCTCTAAAATTTGGGGTTTAATAGTTATTTTAGCGAAGACATGGATAATGCGCGCAATCAGCAGATCGAGTGCGCGCATTGAAGCAATCCAGCAAAGACCCTAAGGCGAAGACCGCGGCACAGCAGGCCAAGCCCGACGAGAAACGGCGGCTGGAAATCCACGACACGCCTGATCTTGCAGAGCGCGAGAGCCGTTGGAACTACGCGCTAATCGGCTCGGGTCTCGGCGTCTGGGATCACAATCACCGCGCCGGCACCAAATACTACTCAGAGACCTGGAAAGAAATCCGCGGCATGGGCCCGGATGAGAGCGCCGACGGCGACTACGAAGAATGGCTGGCGCTTCTCCACCCTGACGATCGCGACTTCGTCATCGAGGCGATCGACAAGCAGATCGCCGGCGATCCCGATTTTCAGGTCTTCGAATATCGCGAACGCCACAAGGACGGCCACTGGGTCTGGATCGAATGCCGCGGCGCCTGTGTCGAATGGGACGAGAACGGCAACCCCGCCCGCATCGTCGGTACTGACACCGATATCACCGCCCGAAAGCGCGCCGAGGAAATGCTGGAGCACCTCTCCCGCCGCCTCGATCTGGCGCTCGACATCACCCGCATCGGCGTTTTCGAAGCCGATCTCGAGGCCGATGCCGTCGAATGGGACGACCGTCTGCTGGCCATGTACGGGCTCGAAGGCACGTCGCGCGTCAAACCCGGCGAAGCCTGGGAAAAGATGCTGCACCCTGATGACCGCGTCCGCGCGCTCTCCCGCCTCGACGAGAGCCTCGACAAGGACCAGGGTCTGCTGCACGAATTCCGCATCATTCGGGCCGATGGCATCGAGCGCGTCATCCGCGCCCGCTCGGCGTTTTTCGTCGATGCCGAAGGCAAGCGGAAGCTGATCGGCGCCAATTGGGACGTCACCGAAGAGGTCAAGCTCCGCAACGATCTGCAGAATGCCAAGAACCTCGCCGAGGCGCGCAACCAGGAACTTGAGGCCGCCAAGGAAAGCATCGAGCATCTGGCGCTTCACGACTACCTGACCGGCCTGCCGAACCGCCGCTATCTCGACCGCACCCTGGAAGAGCGCGCCGAGGAATGCCGCAACGGCAGCCTGACGCTCGCCGTCCTGCATATCGATCTCGACCGCTTCAAACAGATCAACGACACGCTCGGCCACCGCGCTGGTGACGCGATGCTGAAACACGCAGCAAAGGTCCTGAAGGATTGCGTCCGCTCGACCGATTTCGTCGCTCGTATCGGCGGCGATGAATTCGTCGTCCTCTGCGCCATCGACAGCGGCACCAAAAAACTGTCGAACATGGCCGCCCGCATCATCCGCGAACTCTCCAAGCCGATCCGCTACGAGGGACACGAATGCCGCTTCGGCGCGAGCATCGGCATTGCCGCCGATAGCGGCGCCGATCTCGATGCCAAGCAACTGCTGCTGAACGCCGATATCGCGCTCTACCGCGCCAAGGGTGCCGGCCGTAACCGGCATGAATTCTTCTCCAAGGACGCCCGCCGCAGCATCATTGCCGCAAAGCGCCTTGCCGACGAGATCCTGCAGGGCCTGGAACGCCACGAATTCGTGCCGGTCTACCAGCTGCAGTTCAATGCCCGGACACTTGAAGTCGCCGGCGTCGAAACGCTTGCCCGCTGGCAGCATCCCGAACACGGCCTGATGGCGCCGGATCGCTTCCTGAAGATCGCCGAGGACCTCGACGTCGTCTCGACGATCGACGGCCTCATCCTCGAGCACGCGCTTGCCGACCGCGCCGCCTGGGCCAAGCAGGGCTTTCGGACACCGAAAATCTCGGTCAACGTTTCCTCCGGCCGCCTCAACGACCCGACGCTCGGCAAGAAATTGAAGGCGCTGAAGGTCGAGCCCGGCACCCTCTCCTTCGAGCTCCTGGAATCGATCTCGCTCGACGACTGCGACGACGCGGTCACCGCCAATCTGAGGCAGATTCGCCGCCTTGGCATCGACATCGAGATCGATGACTTCGGCACCGGCCACGCCTCGATCGTCAGCCTGCTGAAGCTCAGCCCGCGCACCCTGAAGATCGATCGCGAGCTCATCCGCATGCTGCCGCAGTCCGCCGAACAGCGCAAACTGGTGCGCTCGATCATCGATATCGGCCGCTCGCTGAACATCCTGGTCACCGCCGAGGGCGTCGAGACCATGGATCACGTCCGCATCCTCGCCGATCTCGGCTGCGACGTCCTCCAGGGCTATGCGCTGGCACGTCCGATGCCCGCGGCGCAGGTCCCGGCCTATGTCCAGGCGGCAAGCTGGCGTCATCCGGAAGGCGGCGCACGCGCGCTGCAAAGCGGCCTCAGCCGCGAGATCAAGCGCAACGGCACCAAATAAGCCTGCATAACCGGCCCGCCACGCGGCTTTGATTTCCAACAGTCACCAAAACTCTGTAGGCTGATATCCGCAATATCTTCGATTCTCTCAGGCGGCATCCCTATATCTTGGGAATCCGGGGAAGGAGCTACTGGCGCATTGTGAAAGTCACTCTTTTCCTTTATGGGGACGCCACGAGATCGATCCACTGCGCTATCCCAAGAGCGCCAAGACAGAGAAAAGCTTAAAATGAACCGTCGCCGCCGTATCTACGAGGGCAAGGCCAAGATTCTATATGAGGGACCGGAACCGGGTACGTTGATCCAGTTCTTCAAGGATGATGCCACCGCCTTCAATAAGAAGAAGCATGAAGTTATCGACGGCAAGGGCGTTCTGAACAACCGCATTTGCGAGTTCATCTTCAACCATCTGAACAAGATCGGCATCCCGACGCATTTCATCCGCCGCCTCAACATGCGCGAGCAGTTGATCCGCGAAGTCGAGATGATCCCGCTCGAGATCGTCGTGCGCAACGTCGCCGCCGGCTCGCTCGCCAAGCGCCTCGGCATCGAGGAAGGCGTGGTCCTGCCGCGCTCGATCATCGAATTCTATTACAAGTCGGATTCGCTCGACGATCCGATGGTCTCCGAAGAACACATCACGGCATTCGGCTGGGCCAACCCTGCCGAGCTGGATGACATCATGGCGCTCGCCATCCGCGTCAACGACTTCATGACCGGCCTCTTCCTCGGCGTCGGCATCCAGCTCGTCGATTTCAAGATCGAATGCGGCCGCCTCTTCGAAGGCGACATGATGCGCATCATCCTCGCCGACGAAATCTCTCCGGACAGCTGCCGTCTGTGGGACATCGAGACCCGCGAAAAGATGGACAAGGACCGCTTCCGCCGTGATATGGGCGGATTGCTGGAAGCCTATTCCGAAGTCGCGCGGCGCCTCGGCATCATAAATGAAAACGAGCCCGTGCGCGGCACCGGGCCTGTATTGGTCAAGTAAGTCAGGGAAATCGGCAAGTGATCAAAGCTCGTGTAACCGTCACGCTCAAGAATGGCGTTCTCGACCCGCAGGGCAAGGCAATCGAAGGCGCCCTCGGCGGCCTCGGCTTTTCCGGCATCGGCCAGGTCCGCCAGGGCAAGGTCTTCGACCTGCAGCTCGAAGGCGCAGACAAGGCCAAGGCCGAATCCGACCTCAAGGCCATGTGCGAGAAACTCCTCGCCAACACGGTGATCGAGAACTATACTATTTCTCTCGACTGAAGGTTGTGGAGAATGCGCGATGGCTGATGTAACTCAGGACTTCATGTATGAGCTTCTGAAGAAGATGCATCAGCGCTTCGACAAGATTGACATTTCGCTGGCAGAAATTCGCAGCGAAATGCAAAGCATGCGCGGCACGATGATTTCGGTCCATCAGGATCTCCATAATATTTACGGTATTCTGGATCGTCACGAGCAGCGTCTTGATCGCATTGAAAACCGTCTCGAACTCCGAGAACTGGCAGAAGCACAAGCAAGGTTTGAACCGCACCCATGAAGTCCGCCGTCGTTCAGCTCCCTGGTCTCAACCGCGATCGTGACATGATCGCTGCGCTCACCAAGATTTCCGGTCACGCACCGGTGACGGTGTGGCAGACTGAAACGCAGATCCCGGATGTCGACCTGATCGTCATCCCCGGCGGCTTCTCCTACGGCGACTATCTGCGCTGCGGCGCGATTGCTGCCCGCATGCCGGTCATGCAGGCGATCATCGAGAAGGCCAAGCAGGGAACCAAGGTTCTTGGCGTCTGCAACGGCTTCCAGATCCTCGTCGAGGCAGGACTCCTGCCCGGCGCGCTGATGCGTAATTCCTCGCTGAAGTTCGTCTGCCGCGAAGTCAAGCTCGAGGTCGTCAACGCAGATACCGACTTCAGCCGCGCCTATGCCAAGGGCCAGATCATCCGTTCGCCGGTCGCCCACCACGACGGCAACTTCTTCGCAGATGCCGAAACGCTGGCGAAGATCGAAGGCAACGGCCAGGTCGTCTTCCGCTATGCCGAAGGCACCAATCCGAACGGCTCCATCAATGATATCGCCGGCGTGATGAACGAGAGCGGCAATGTTCTCGGCATGATGCCGCATCCGGAAAACCTGATCGAAGCAGCCCATGGCGGCTCCGACGGCCGCGGTCTCTTCGCGTCGGCGCTGGATGTAATCGCCGCTTAACCTTCGCCGGATATCAGGTGGATCTAAACCACCGCTGGAGACCACCGATGCGCTTTGCGACCACCCTCACGGCTGCCGCCGCTCTTGCTGTCATCGGAATGCTGGCGGCCTCCTGCCAGTCCAAGGCGCCGCCCGTCAGCGCCAACCGCGACGCGCTCTCCACCATGGAGCGTGTTGCCGTCGGCGCCAATAATTGCTGGTTCAAGTCGGGCGATGCATCCTTCGCGACCTATCGCCTGGCGCCGGAGCTCAATTCCTTCTCCGGCCGTCCCCGCATTCTCGTCGTTCACAAGAACAGCCCTGCCGGGCTGCCGCATCTCGTCGTCCAGGCGGAAGGCAATCCGGCCCGCCTGCAGGCTTTCGGCCCGCTGATGTCCCAGCCGGTCTCCGCCCGCATTGCCGCCGACGTGAACCGCTGGTCCGCAGGCAGCAAAGCCTGCAGCTGATCAATCCCAGAAAAACGATTTGCCGACTTCACGGGCCGCATCGGACCGTGACATGCCGATATCCTTGAGCTGATCAGCCGTCAGCTCGCGTAGCGCCCGGCGTCCCTCGCGCTTGCTGTGCCATTCGATAAATCCATTCCAGAGACGCTCAAGCCATGTCCCGCCGGTCGTTGTGACGCGGGGCGCAATGACGCGCGGATCGCTTACCGATGCAATGGGTACAATTTCACCCCTTATCTGAGACATTATCGACATCGCCATCCTCCTATCATTCGGTCGGCGTAAATGTCTCATATTCTTGACGGGACAAGGGTGACAATCTATTCATTGTCACCATGACAAATTGGCTCCCAGATCTCTCGCACGGTTCCGGCCCGGTCTATATGCGGCTCGCCGACAGCATCGAATCCGCCATCGCCAGCGGCGCCCTGCCCGCCGGCAGCAAGCTGCCGCCGCAGCGAAATCTCGCTTATGATATCGGGGTGACAATCGGCACGATCGGCCGGGCCTATGCGCTTGTTCACGAACGGGGCCTCGTCGCCGGCGAAGTCGGCCGCGGCACCTATGTCATCGACCGCAATCAGGCCTCGCCAAGCGAACAGGTCGACCCGCTGACGATTTCGCTCGGCGGCACCCGCGCCATCGACGCACCGCCGAATAAGATCCGCTTCGATACGACAGCGGCACCCGATCTCGGCCAGGGCAGAATCATCGGGCGCATCCTCGGCGAGATCGGTGAGCAGCATATGTCCGAGGTCTCGTCGTATTCGCGAACCTTTCCGCAGAACTGGTTCACCGCGGGACGCACGTGGCTGTCGCGCAATGGCTGGTCTCCGGATGCCGCCAATATTGTCCCGACCTCTGGCGTCCACGCCGCAGCAATCGCCATCATCTCCGCCGTGTCCTCACCCGGTGACAAGATCGTTTTCGAGAACCTCACCTATACGCAGGTCAGTCGCAGCGCCCGCATCCTCGGCCGCCGCACGATCATCGTCGATTCCGACGAACACGGCGTCATCCCCGAGGATTTCGAGCGTGTCTGCCACCAGCAGCATCCGAAGCTCGCCTTCCTGATGCCGACCGCCCACAATCCGACGCTCGCGACCATGCCGCTCGACAGGCGCCAGGCAATCGCGGAGATCGCGCGGCGCCACGGCGTCTGGCTGATCGAAGACGATCTTTATGGCGGCATGACCGGTGATACGACGCCGCTGCTCGCCTCGCTCGCGCCGGAGCGAACGTTCCTGATCAATGGCCTGTCGAAATCCGTCGCCGCCGGTGTTCGCGGCGGCTGGGCCGCCTGCCCGCCTCATTTTGCGCAGCGCATCAAGGTGACGCACAAGATGATCACCGGCGGCCTGCCCTTCATTCTGGCGGAGACAGCCGCGCGGCTCGTCGAGTCAGGTGAGGCCCACAGCGTCCGCGCGGCAAGCGTCAAGGAGCTCGCGCGCCGCGAGGCGATCGTGCGCGAACATCTCGCCGGCTTCGATTTCGTCTCCCATCCGCACGCGCCCTTCCTCTGGCTGAAGGTTCCCGACCCCTGGCATTCCGGCACCTTCAAGAATGCCGCCTATCAGGAAGGCGTGCTGATCGACGACGAGGACGAGTTCAAATCGGCGCGCTCCGAACGCGTCTATCACCGCGTCCGCGTCTCCTTCTCTTCGCCGGCCGATGTCACCGAGCTCTCCCGCGGACTGACGACACTGCGGCGTCTGCTCGAAAGCGGCGTCTCCTCCTACGACAGCGAAGTCTGATCCTGTTGCATTTCAGACTCAGCACGCCGCCAAAAACCGTCATATTTTAGGGGCGGCTTTACCTTTGCCCCTCGCTGGCTACCAATTGATCAGCAGCGCACGCTGCGATTCGGTCGGCGCGAGGGAAACCGATGAACGCTTGTATCCGCAAAGTGGTCCTGCGTTTCCTGTCTGCATCCACCGTCGCGGTTCTCGCCGCCGGCGCATCGAGCCTGCCCGCGCATGCGCAGGATCAGATATTCGACGAACTGCGCTTCGGCGCTTCCGCCTCCATCCAGGGTGGCAGCGAACATGAAGACGGCGTCTTTCCCGAAGTGACCCTCTTCTTCGATCCATTCGGCCATGACGAAGCCACCGGCCTGCAGAAGCTTGCGCGGCCGCGCATCCATTTGGGTACCTCGATTGGCACCTCCGGCTCCGCCACGCAGGTCTTCACCGGCTTCTCCTGGACTGCGGACTTTTCCGAGAAGCTCTTCGCCGAGGCGGGTTTCGGCGGCGTCATCCATACCGGCGAGTTCGATCACAACGACGACGGCCCGGCGCTCGGCTGCCGCGTCCTGTTCCACGAATATATCGGCGCCGGCTATCGCTTCGACAATCACTGGAATGTCATGGCTCAGGTCGCCCATTCCTCGCATGCCAATCTCTGCGACGGCCCGAACGAAGGGATGACCCGCGCTGGCCTGCAGCTCGGCTACAAATTCTAGGCATCTGCCGCTTCGAAAGGCGCCACCGACCCTCATTGTTGACGGCGGCCATTTTCCTGTCGCGCGCGCGGCCAACTTGGGTTAAAGACACCGCAAAACGCGCAACGGCAGGGACTTTCGAGAGCTCATGACCATATCCAATACCCGCCCGATCACCCCCGAACTCATCGCCAGCCACGGCCTGAAGCCGGATGAATATCAGCGGATCCTGGATCTGATCGGCCGCGAGCCGACCTTTACTGAGCTCGGCATCTTCTCGGCCATGTGGAATGAGCACTGCTCCTACAAGTCCTCCAAGAAGTGGCTGCGCACGCTGCCAACCAAGGGACCGCGCGTCATCCAGGGTCCGGGTGAAAATGCCGGCGTCGTCGATATCGATGATGGCGACTGCGTCGTCTTCAAGATGGAAAGCCATAACCACCCGTCCTACATCGAGCCCTATCAGGGCGCTGCGACCGGCGTCGGCGGCATTCTGCGCGACGTCTTCACCATGGGCGCCCGCCCGATCGCCGCGATGAACGCGCTGCGCTTCGGCGAGCCGAGCCACCCGAAGACCCGTCACCTCGTTTCCGGCGTCGTCGCCGGTGTCGGCGGCTACGGCAATTCCTTCGGCGTCCCGACCGTTGGCGGCGAAGTCGAATTCGATGCCCGCTATAACGGCAACATTCTCGTCAACGCCTTTGCCGCTGGCCTCGCCAAGTCGAACGCCATCTTCCTCTCGGAAGCCAAGGGCGTCGGCCTGCCCGTCGTCTATCTCGGCGCCAAGACCGGCCGTGACGGCGTCGGTGGTGCGACCATGGCATCGGCCGAGTTCGACGAGTCGATCGAAGAAAAGCGCCCGACCGTGCAGGTCGGTGACCCCTTCACCGAAAAGTGCCTGCTGGAAGCCTGCCTTGAGCTGATGAAGACCGGCGCCGTCATCGCCATCCAGGACATGGGTGCCGCCGGCCTCACCTGCTCGGCTGTCGAAATGGGCGCCAAGGGCGATCTCGGCATCCTGCTCGACCTCGACACGGTTCCCGTCCGCGAAGAGCAGATGACCGCCTATGAAATGATGCTGTCGGAAAGCCAGGAGCGCATGCTCATGGTTCTCGAACCATCGAAGGAAGAGGTCGCCAAGGCGATCTTCGTCAAGTGGGGCCTCGATTTCGCGATCGTCGGCAAGACCACCGATGACCTGCGCTTCCGCTGCGTCCACCAGGGTGAGGAAGTCGCGAACCTGCCGATCAAGGATCTCGGCGACCAGGCTCCGGAATATGATCGCCCGTGGCGCGAATCCGGCAAGCGCGCGCCGCTGCCGGCCGAACTCGTCGCTGCCCCCGAAGACTACAACAAGGCCGTGCTCGACCTCGTCGGTTCCGCCAACCAGTCCAGCCGCCGCTGGGTCTACGAGCAGTATGACACGCTGATCCAGGGCAACTCGCTGCAGCTGCCGGGCGGCGACGCCGGTGTCGTCCGCGTCGAGGGCCATCCGACCAAGGCGCTCGCCTTCTCCTCAGACGTCACGCCGCGCTATGTTGAGGCCGACCCGTTCGAAGGCGGTAAACAGGCCGTAGCCGAATGCTGGCGCAACATCACCGCAACCGGCGCCGAGCCGCTGGCTGCGACAGACAACCTGAACTTCGGCAATCCCGAAAAGCCCGAAATCATGGGCCAGCTGGTTGAATCCATCAAGGGCATCGGCGAAGCCTGCCGCGCCCTCGATTTCCCGATCGTCTCGGGCAATGTCTCGCTCTATAACGAAACCAACGGCGTCGCCATCCTGCCGACCCCGACCATCGCTGGCGTCGGGCTGCTGCCCGACTGGAAGTCGATGGCCCGCATCGGCAGCGCCGCCGAAGGCGACCAGCTGATCCTGATCGGCACCGACGGCAGCCATCTCGGCTCGTCGATCTACCTGCGCGACATCATCGGCAGCACCGATGGCGGTGCGCCGGAGGTCGATCTCTTCGCCGAACGCCGCAACGGCGACTTCGTCCGCTCCGCGATCCGCAACGGCCAGATCAGCGCCTGCCACGACATTTCGTCGGGCGGTCTGGCGCTGGCGTTGGCTGAAATGGCGATGTCCTCGGGCAAGGGTCTCGATGTCAGCCTCTCGGACAGCAAGGGCGCGCCGCATGCGCTGCTCTTCGGCGAAGACCAGGCCCGTTACGTCGTCGCCGTGAAGGCAGATGTCGCCGATTTCGTCTGCGCCAATGCGGAAGGCGCTGGCGTCCCCTTCCGGCGCCTTGGCACGGTTTCCGGCCAGAGCCTCGTCGTCGATGATCTGATCGCACTGCCCATTCAGCAATTGCGCAACGCCCATGAATCGTGGTTCCCTGAATTCATGGATGGCCGCGGCGCACTCGCCGCTGCGGAATGATGCGCAAGGAGTAATCGATCATGCCCATGAAACCCGGCGATATCGAAGACATGATCAAGGCCGGGATCCCCGGTGCCAAGGTGACAATCCGCGATCTGGCAGGAGACGGCGACCACTACGCCGCCGAAGTCGTCGCCGAAGCCTTCCGCGGCAAGAGCCGCGTGCAGCAGCACCAGATGGTCTACGAAGCGCTGAAAGGCAACATGGGCGGCATATTGCACGCCCTCGCGCTGCAGACATCAGCACCTGAGTGAAATGCAAAATGCCCGGCACTGCCGGGCATTTTTGTTTTTCGGCCTCGCTGTTCCCTAGCGCAATCTTAATTGTCTGCCGCGCATATTCCTTCGCACGATCGTAGCGGTGGATAGCGGCATGGCTTCGGATTTTCTCGGCATTGAAGATAAGGCTAAGGCCGGTCACGGATCGGCATGGCTGCGCGTGTTCCTGACGGTCGCATCGCTCTGCCTCGTCATCGCCCTGCTCGACCGCATTGATGGCCAGAACTTCCTCGGCGACATCGACGACAAGATGCGTGAGCTGCAAATCCGCCATCTTTTCTTCGGCGGCGGGCGCTGGTTCGACCTCGGACTGCCGGTCATCGCGACACCCGAACCCTACACTTCCCCCTGGTCGCGGCTGGTCGATCTACCCTACGTCACAATCGCCTCGTTGCTTTCCCCCGCCTTTGGTGGTGAACGCGCACTTCAGATCGCCTTCCAGGTCTGGCCGCCATTGATGCTTATCGGCTTCAGTGCATTGATCGCCAGTTTCTTTTCGCGGCAGACGCGTGCCGGCGCCGGCGTCTCCTATCCAATACTCATCACAAGCATCATCTTGATGACTTACGCCATATGGGAATTCGTTCCCTATCGGATCGATCATCACAATATGCAGATCATCGGACTGTCGATGATCGGGATCGGCCTGGAGCGATGGAACCGGGCCGGAGGCATCCTGATCGGTCTGGGCACTTTGATCTGCGTTATCATCGGCCTTGAAGGGTTGCCGCTCATCGCGGTAGCCTTCGTCGGATTGGTCGGATGCTACATCTTCGGCGTGGCCGGCTCCCGGGACGTCCTCCTCGCTGCAGCCGCGACGATCATGGCGCTGACATTGCCGGCAGGCTTCGCATTTCTCGGCCTCGCCGGCATGATGTCCACCCACTGCGATGCCTTCTCTGCACCCTACATCGTTCTCGCGCTCGGCTGTTCGGCGATCTTGGTGGTTGGTGCACTGGCGCTCGATCGGCAAAGGCCGCTGGCTCGAATTGCGGCTCTGGCATCGGCAGGCGCCGTTTTTCTCGGCGGATCGGCATATCTGTTCCCGCGCTGTCTGTCCGGCCCCTATTGGATGATCGACCCGCTATCACGCCGCGACTGGTTCGACCGCGTCGCCCAGGAATACAGCTTTCTCTACTATTTCGAGCACAATCAGACCGCCATGGTGATGATGCTTGCGGTGCTGGTGTGCATCGCCGTCGCGGCACTGCCGGCCATCGTCCGCGATAGTGGCAAGGGACGTGCCGGCTTGGCGATCCTCTTTGCCGTCGCCGCGGCGAGCCTTGTGCTGACGCTGCTGCAGACCAGAAATATCCGCTTTGCCTTCGCCTTCGTGCCGCTCTTCCTGCCGCATGCGCTGCAGGTGGTCACGGCTCCAGAAGGTTTTCTCAGGCCAAGCGGCGGACAGCTGAAACGTCTTGTCGGTGGAGCGCTGGCCTCGATCATCGGTATCACGATCGCGCTGCGCTTTATCTTTCCGCCCCAGGAGCAAACCTACGATGCGATCGACTATATGGGCTATAGCGAATGCAAAGGGCAGGATTTTTCAGCCCTGAGTTCGGTCGCGCCGGGCGGGATCGCCGTGCCGCAAGGGCTGTCCATTCCGCTGGCCTTTGCGCTACCTTCCGGCTTCTCCGTCGCCGCCGTCCCGTTCCATCGCGCGTCTCCGGGCATGAAGCGCATGTTCGAACTCTTCACGTCAGCCGACAGCGAGACGCGCAAAGCCGCAGCCGCTCCGTTCGATTACGTCGCCGTGTGCAAATTTCCGCTACCGGTCGATGTCGATCAGGCGCCGCTCTACGCCGCGCTGGCGGCCGGCGGCTCATGGCCGGGGCTTATAAGGATCGAAAATCCGGTCGTTTCAGACTTCCAGTTGTTCCGGATCGATCATAGCCTGTTTCGTTAGGCCGCCTGGCTCAATCCGGTTTTCAGCGCACCGTCGGCCATCGCCGCACCCGCCAGCGGCCCCGCCGTCAGCAAGGTGAAATCGAACGGCGCCTGCAGATCCGGCCCCAGCACGTATTGGCGGTGGACGCGCAGGAAATCGAGCTTGATCTTCTTGTAATGCTCCGGCGTCAGCATCTGCTTGACGCGGATGAACAACATCTTGGCGGGCGGTGCGTCGGGGTGGCCGGTGACGGCGGCGACCGGGACCTTGTAGAAGTGGATGGCGTCGGTCAGGCACTGGACGTCGAGCCAGAAGATCGCCGGATTTCGGGCGATGGCGCCGACGCGGGATCTCAGGACACTGGCGGGCTTCAGAAGCGCGCATTGCAGCACGGCGGAGCCGAGCGAAGCGAAGACGACGCGCTTTCCGGCAAGCAGATCCGGTTCCCGCTCCAGGAGCAGGCCGAGCACATGGGCGGCAACGCTGGAGCCCATGCTGTGCGAGGAGATCACGTATTCATCTGCCTCTTCCGCAAGGGCAGCGCGTGCAGCCACGGCGCAACGTTCGAGGAACGCGCTGAATTCGGGGCGGTTCATCCGTCCGAGCGCGACTGCCATTTCCCAATCGGCGAAGAGATGCAGCGTGTGGAACCGCTCTGTGAACGGCAGGAAGACGAAGGCGAAGAATGCGGCGGCGAGCGGCAGGCTCCAGATCAGGTTCCATGCCGGCAAGTCGAAACCGAGAGGCGCAAGGCCGATCGTTGCCGTCAGCAGCATCCCCAGCGTCATCAGCAGAAACGGGAAGATGAAGAACAGGCCGAAGCGCCAGGCATGGCGGAAATAGGCAGTCATGGCGCCGTCGCCGATGATCCCTGCGGCTGCCGTGAAGCCAGCGATCATCCGCCGTGCGAGAGGTTTGTTGCGCAGGGACTGCACGAGTTCGTCGTGATCGAGGATATGGATGCGGTTCTGCGTCTGCCAGGCCGCGCTCTTGGCGTCGACCGTGAAGGAGACGGGATAGCCGGCATTCTCGACTTCGCCGATCTCAGTCTCGAAGCCCCATACCTTGCCGCTCTGCTTTGCCGAACGCTCGTAGCGCGCACGCTGCGCGCGGCCATCCAGCGGTTCGAAGCCCGGGAAGTGCAGCACGACCCGCTTCCTGATCAATTCCATCACAGTCTTTCCGGCAAGCCCCCATGGCGCCATCGGCGGCGCCTTGCACGCCAAATGAGGCGGAAAAAACACGGACGGGCACGAACAGCGCTTGCTAACGCAAAACATCCGGAATTCAATAGCCGGAAAACCAGTTTCTATCGCAGAAGGTGAATGATGGCCGATCTCATGAAGGAAATCGTCAACGGCGTGGTCGAAAGCGTCCTCAAGGAGATCCTGAAGAAGACGACCGGCCGTTCGACGACGAAGCGCACCAAGCGGCAGACTCGCTCTGCAACGACTGGCCGGTTCAAGAAGGCCGCCGCACCCCGCAAGACCGCCAAGAAGCAGGTCAGCAAACGCCGCACCGCCGCCGTTCGCAGCAAGCAGCGCAGCCGCTGACACCGCAGGCGTAACGAAAGCGCAACAGCATTACCTAGCATGCTTACGATTGGTCTTTTTTTGGCATTGACTGCTGGAATTTGATCCGGCGCATGCTATCTAAAGCTAACGATTGAAACGGTGGGCCTTTAACCCGCCTGTTGAAAGGATTAGGTCCCATGAGCGGCATCAACGAATTCATCGACAACGAAATCAAGAGCAACGACGTCGTCCTTTTCATGAAGGGCACGCCGCAGTTTCCCCAGTGTGGTTTCTCCGGCCAGGTCGTGCAGATTCTCGATTACATCGGCGTCGACTACAAGGGCATCAACGTGCTCGCCGATTCGGAAATCCGCCAGGGCATCAAGGATTACTCCAACTGGCCGACGATCCCCCAGCTTTACGTGAAGGGTGAGTTCATCGGCGGCTGCGACATCGTCCGGGAAATGTTCCAGGCTGGCGAATTGCAGCAGCATCTGCAGGAAAACGGCGTCGCGGTTCGCGCCGCCTCCTGACCGGGCACCGGGCGTCCGCCCGGTTTCCAAACCTGATTTGATTTGAGTCCGAGGCGCTGTGCTGAACAGCGCCTTGGCCTGTTTATGGGAATTTCTAAAGTGACGGACACCTCTCCCACCGTTGCCGCGGGTCGAACACCTATGGGCAAGCGAGAGTTCATCTTTCTGGCTGCCTTCATGATGGCGGTCAATTCTCTCGCCATCGACGTCATGCTTCCTGCCCTCCAGCAGATCGGCGCAAATCTGGGGGTCGAAAGCGAAAATCACCGCCAGTTCGTCGTCTCGGCCTATCTCTTCGGCTTCGGCCTCGCGCAGCTGTTCTTCGGCCCGATCTCGGACCGGTTCGGCCGCCGCAAGCCGCTGTTTATCGGCCTCGTCATTTATATCTGTTCCGCCTTCGGCATTGCGCTCATCCCGTCCTTCGGCGGCCTTCTCGTCCTGCGTTTCATCCAGGGCATCGGCGCTGCGGCCACCCGCGTCATCACGATATCGATCGTCCGCGACATCTATGGCGGCCGCCAGATGGCCGAAGTGATGTCGCTAATCTCGATGACGTTCATGATCGTGCCGGTTATCGCGCCAGGCACCGGACAGCTCGTCATGCTGTTTTCGACCTGGCACATGATCTTCGTCTTCATTGGGGTAATGGCGACACTGATCCTGCTCTGGGCCTATAACCGTCTGCCGGAAACGCTGGCGCCCGCCAATGTCCGTCCGTTCACGGCCAAGTCCGTCATCGGCGGTTTCAAGGTGGTTCTGACCAACCGCAGCGCGCTTTGCTACACGCTGGCAACCACCGTCGTCTTCGGCGCGCTGTTCGGCTTCATCAACTCGGCACAGCAGATCTATGTCGGCATCTACGGGCTCGGGGTCTATTTTCCCTTCGCCTTTGCAGGTGTGGCGATCTTCATGTCCTTCTCGTCGTTCCTGAATGCGCGCCTTGTCGGCCGTTTCGGCATGCGGCGCCTGTCGCATGCCTCGCTGGTCGGCTTCATCGTCGTCAACACGATCTGGCTGCTCGTCCAGCTCTATGGGCCGCAGCCGACGCCGTTCCCGGTCTTCATCTGCCTGTTCGGTCTGGCGATGTTCCAGTTCGGCTGGATCGGCTCGAACTTCAATTCGCTCGCCATGGAGCCGCTCGGTCATGTCGCCGGCACCGCCTCGTCGGTGCTCGGCTTCACCAGCACGATCGGCGGCGCGGCGATCGGCGCAGCCATCGGCCAGGCATTCGACGGCACGGCGCTGCCGATGGTCATCGGTTATTTCACCGTCGCCTTCATCGGCCTTGCCTTCGTGCTCGTTGCCGAAAAGGGACGGCTGTTCCAGCCACATAATCCGGCGGTCTGATCCGCCGGACGCATTCTTTCTTGGGGGTAATTCATCATGGCGCCGGATCACACGCCGCACGTCGAAAACCAGGGCTCGCGCCGCATCGGCATGGGCTTTGCGGAATTCGTCATCACCATCGCGATCATGACAGCTAGCATCGCCATGGCGATCGACAGCATGCTGCCTGCCCTGCCCGCCATCGGGCACTCGCTCAATGTCACCAACACCAATGACGCCCAGCTCGTCATCGCCGTGTTCTTCTTCGGCTTCGGCGTCTCGCAGATCCTGTTCGGCAGCCTCTGCGATGCCTTCGGCCGCCGCAACATCCTGCTCGGCGGTCTCGCCGTCTACGTGCTCGCCATGTTCGGCGCGGCCGCCACCTCAAGCTTCGAAATGCTGCTCGTCATGCGTTTCGTCCAGGGCATCGGCGGTGCTGCCGTGCGCATCACAAGCATGGCGATCGTCCGTGACTGCTTCGGCGGCCGCGAGATGGCGCGCGTCATGTCCTTCGTCATGATCGTCTTCATGATCGTGCCGATCGTCGCGCCGTCGGTCGGCCAGCTGATCATCAGCTACGCCAACTGGCACTGGATCTTCATCCTGCTCGGTCTCGTCGGCTCGATCCTGTTCATCTGGGCCGCAAGCCGCCTGAAGGAATCCCTGCCGCGTGAGGAGCGCATCCCGCTCTCCGTCCGCGCCGTCACCGACGGTTTCAAGACCGTGCTGACCAACCGCATCACCTGCGGCTACATGATCGGCCTGACGATGTTCACCGGCGTCATCAGCGCCTACGTCATCTCCGTCCAGCAGGTCTTCGGCGAGGTCTACGGCCTCGGCGACTGGCTGCCGATCGCCTTTGCGGCGACGGCCGGCGGTATCGCCGTCGCCAACTTCGCCAATGGCTTCTTCGTCCGCACCTTCGGCATGCGTCGCATTTCGCATGCAGCGGTCATCCTCTTCACGCTGGTCTCGGCTTTCGGCTACGTGATGGCGCTCGGCGGCACGGTCAATTTCGTGCTCGACTACACGCTCTTCACCGTATTGCTGATGATGTTTGCCGTCATCGCCACCAATTTCACGGCAATCAGCCTCGAGCCGATGGGCAATCTTGCGGGCACCGCCACTGCCATCACCGGCTTCGTCTCGACGACCTTCGGTGCCGTGCTCGGCGGCGCCGTCGGCCAGATGTTCAACGGCACGGTCCAGCCGCTCTTCGCCGGCTTTGCGATCTTCGGTGCCACCAGCGTTGCCGCCACACTCTGGGCAGAGAAGGGCAAGCTCTTCACCCATCCCGGCGACAGCCCGCAGCTGGATGCGGGTGCCGCACATTTTTAATAAACAAAGGCCCGCTCTCGAGCGGGCCTTTCGCTGTCAGTCCATATAGGGCAGATGCGCCTCGTTGACGGCGGCGATGAACTTCTTGCGCGCCTCCCTGGCGCCGACCGCGCCATTGAAGACATCGAGGCAGGTCACCTCGGCGCGATAGAGGGCCGGCCCATCGGCAACCGGCCATTCGGTGACCATCATCCTGTAGGCATCGTGCACCGAACGGACGACGCGGTTGCGGCCACGCAGCTTCAGCCTGACGGGATCGAATTTCCGGATGTCAGTCTTTTCCATGACGCAATACCTCACGCAAAACACGCGACTCAACGAATCACCGCGCGACTCGTTCCTTCCGTGCCGGGGTTCACCGCAACCATTCATGGTGCAGGAACCACACAGAGACTACCAAAAGGTCGCATTGCGATGACATTCCGTTCATCTGGCGTTCATATTCCTTGTTGCCATCGCTCTTTAGGGTTAGTTTTAGCAGGCAACGATGGAGCAAGACATGATCAAGACCACCATCGCGGCTTCTGTGTTTGCCGCTTATGCTTTCGCGATGTTCGCCATCGCCTCCCTCCCCAGAGCAATCCGATTGTTCCGGTCGATCAGCTGACGACCAGCTCGACGAACTGAGCCGTCGCGCAAACGAAAAACCCCGCTCAATGAGCGGGGCCGGTTCGTGATCAAAATGCTTGGGAGGAAATATACGTTTCCTCCTATCTATCCGGGCTGGACCGAAGCTTGCGCCCTCACCAACTTAGACGGTGAAGACCTCTTTCCGCAGCAACTCCCACGACGCCTTGTCCGGTGCGATCAGCAGTCCGCCGCCGACATGGTGCGGCAGATAGGGCGAGCCGTCGAAACGGGCAGCATAGGCGCCGGCTTCCTGCGAGATCAATGTCCCCGCCAGGTGATCCCATGGCATCAGCTTGTTGTACGAGAGATAGTGCACATGGCCTGACGCGAAGGCGCGGTATTCATGCGCCGCGCAGCGATAATTGGCCAGGAAGCGGACCTTGGCGAGATTGGCGAGGATCTCGGCACGCTTCTCCTTGGCGAAGAAACCGGTCGAAGCCATGCCGACCATCTGGCCGAGCTCGACGGGCTCGGCAACCTTCAGCCGCTCCGTCTCGCCATCCGGGCGCTTCAGCCAGGCGCCGCCGCCCTTCTCCGCCAGCACCCAGTCGTCGCCCATCGGATCATAGATGATGCCGGCCACGGTCTCGCCCTTCGAGACGACGGACGCCATCACGCCGAAGGCCGGGATGCCCGAGGCGAAATTGAAGGTGCCATCGACGGGATCGACGATGATCGCGAGATCGGCGCCTTCGAGGCGGTCGAGCAATGCCGGATCGGCCGCGACCGATTCCTCGCCGATGAACAGCGCCTCGGGCCACAGCTTTGCAGCCTCCGCCTTGATCATCCGCTCGGCCTGTTCGTCGGCCTCCGTCACCAGATCGGTCGCTTCCGTCTTGGCGCGGACGTCGCCGCTGCCGAGGCGGCGGAAGCGCGGCAATATCTCGGCCTTCGCCGCCCGCCGGAGGAGATCGGAGAGCGTCGTTACATCAATATTCGAGGTCATGGCATGTTCCTGTTTCGGGCGTCCGCCCAGTTACTCGCTCTTCGATGACGGTTCGGTGACCATCAGGGACGAAAAATCGAAAAGCTTGGGATCGAGAAGATGCGACGGGTTCACGTGGGCGAGTGCCCTGAGCATCGTATCCTTACGGCCGGGCATGCGCCGCTCGATATCGGCGAGCATATCCTTCATCGCATTGCGCTGCAGGCCGTCCTGCGAACCGCAGAGATCGCAGGGAATGATCGGAAACTGCATGGCAGAAGCGAACTTCGCCATGTCGTCTTCGGCGCAATAGGCCAGCGGTCGCAGAACCATGAGGTTGCCCTCATCGTTCAGCAGCTTCGCCGGCATGGAGGCAAGACGCCCGCCATGGAAGAAGTTCATGAAGAAGGTTTCGAGGATGTCCTCGCGGTGGTGGCCGAGCACCAGCGCATCGCAACCCTCCTCCTTGGCGATCCGGTAGAGATTGCCGCGGCGCAGACGCGAACAGAGCGAGCAATAGGTCGCCCCCTCCGGCACCTTCTCCTTCACGATCGAATAGGTGTCGCGATACTCGATCCGGTGCTTCACGCCGATACCGGTCAGATATTCCGGCAGGATATGCTTCGGGAAATTCGGCTGGCCCTGGTCGAGATTGCAGGCGACCAGCTCCACCGGCAGCAGGCCGCGCCACTGCAGATCGAGCAGCAGCGCGAGCAGACCGTAGGAATCCTTGCCGCCGGAAACGCCGATCAGCCAGCGCTTCTGGCCCTTCAGCATATCGAAATCGTCGAATGCCTGACGCACATTGCGCAGCAGACGCTTACGGAGCTTGTTGAACGAGACCGAACGCGGCGCATCGGCAAACAGCGCGTGAGCGATACCACCGTCTTCGGTGGTTTCATCGAGGGCGTCGGCAATGTTGGCAGCGATATTCATCGTCTCTTCCGGATCGTCAGTTGATCTGCCTTAGCAGAAAGCAGCGGCAGGACACAGCATCAATCGCCGAAAACCGACCAGCCGGTGCGCGCCGCCAGCATTTCCAGCGCAACGGCGCCAAGCTGCGAATTGCCGACCTTGTTGAGGCCCGGGGACCAGACGGCAATCGAGGCGATCCCGGGCGCCACCGCAAAGATACCGCCGCCGACGCCGCTCTTGCCGGGCAGACCGACATGATAGGCAAAATCGCCCGATCCGTCGTAATGGCCGCACATCAGCATCATCGCATTGATGCGCCGCGCCCGCTTCGGCGAAACCACGGAATGGCCGGTGACCGGGTTGCTGCCGCGCGCCGCCAGGAACAGCCCGGCGCGGGCCAGCTGCTCGCAGGTCATCGACAGCGCGCATTGATGGAAATAGACGCCGAGCACATGCTCGACCAGATGATCGATATTCTTGTAGGCGCGCATGAAATTGGCGAGCGCGAAATTGCGGTAGCCCGTCTGCGTTTCCGAGCGCGCCACTTTCTCGTCGATGGTCACGGATTCGTCGTCCGCCAGATAGCGCACGAAGCGCAGCAGCTCACCGATCGCCTCGCGCGGCGCATGGCCGGCCATGACGACATCGGTGACGGCAATGGCGCCGGCATTGATGAAGGGATTGCGGGGGATACCGCTTTCGTGTTCCAGCTGGACGATGGAATTGAAGGCCGAGCCCGACGGCTCGCGGCCGACGCGCTTCCACAGGCTCTCGCCCACCTTGCCGAGCGCCAGCGTCAGCATGAAGACCTTGGAAATGCTCTGGATGGAGAAAGCTACGGCAGCGTCGCCGACGCTGTAGATCTTGCCGTCCGTCGTGGCGATCGTCATCCCGAACTGGTTGGGATCGATCTTGGCGAGCTCGGGAATGTAATCCGCAACCTTGCCCTCGCCGATCCGCGGCGTCAGTTCCTTGTAGATGCTGTCGAGGACTGCCTGCAAATCCACCATGACTTCTCTCCAGAGAACAAAAAAGCCGCCCTGTGAGGCGGCTTTTCCGTATGCGAAAACGCCTCGCGATTAACGCGAATAGAATTCGACCACCAGATGCGGCTCCATGACGACCGGGTACGGAACGTCGGAGAGCGAAGGAACGCGTGCGAAGGTCGCAACCATCTTGTTGTGATCAACTTCGATGTAGTCAGGAACATCACGCTCAGCGAGAGAGATGGATTCCAGAACCGTTACGAGCTGCTTCGACTTCTGGCGAACTTCGATGACGTCGCCGGCCTTGCAACGGTAAGAACCGATGTTGACGCGGACGCCGTTCACGGTCACGTGGCCGTGGTTCACGAACTGGCGGGCAGCGAAAACGGTCGGGACGAACTTGGCGCGATAAACGATCGCGTCGAGACGGGACTCCAGAAGACCGATCAGGTTTTCGGAAGTGTCACCCTTGCGGCGGTTGGCTTCGTCGAAGATCGCACGGAACTGCTTTTCGCGCAGGTCACCGTAGTAGCCCTTCAGCTTCTGCTTGGCGCGCAGCTGCACACCGAAGTCAGAGAGCTTGCCCTTGCGGCGCTGACCATGCTGGCCCGGGCCGTATTCGCGGCGGTTCACCGGGGACTTAGGACGGCCCCAGATGTTTTCGCCCATACGGCGGTCAATCTTGTACTTGGACGATTCGCGCTTGCTCATCGTATTTCCTTTCAGAGTGTTAGAACGGTTTGTTGCCAAACCGCGCGAAGGAAACACGCCCTCCTTTGGCTTTCTCTCGAAAGCCCGACAGGACCAACCCATTACGCGAACGGGACGAATCCACGGGACATGTCAAATGAAACACCGGACATTGCTGCCCGGTGCTGGCGCGGTCTTTATGGATAAGTCACGGGATTGTCAAACGGAATCTGCCGCTGATGCCTCGCCCTCGGCCGGTTCGAGCGAACCCGCAAGCTTGCGCAGCAGACCGGACAACGCCCGGCGCTCCCCCTCATCGAGGGCATCGAGGAGGCGGAGCTCGCGGCCCATGTCCTCGCGGAAGGCAGCCTCGGCGCGTCGGATGCCCTCGGCGGTCAGGACCACGACAAAACTGCGCTTGTCCTGATCGGAGCGCTCGCGCGTGACCAGCCCAGCCTTCTCCAGCCGGTCGAGCCTGTGGGTCAACCCGCCGGAGGAGATCATCAGGTGACGGTAGAGCTCAGTCGGGATCATCCGGTAAGGCGGCCCGGACCGGCGGATCGTCGCGATCACGTCGAACTCGCCGCGATCGAGATGGAATTCCGCAAAGGTCGCCTCGATCGACGGCCGCACAAGATTGGACAGCCGGTAGATGCGGCCGAGAATGCTCATCGGCGTCGTATCGAGATCCGGCAGTTCCTGGGCCCAGAGAGCACGCAGGCGGTCGACATGGTCTTCAGTCGTCATGGTCAAATCCGATTTATCTTGACGAGAAGATAAATCGGATTATCTTCTCACTAAGATAAATTGATAGCGAAATCCGGTTCAGGTTCCAAGGGAGGAAATCATGTTCCACGTCATCAGCCGCGAAAATCAGAAACAGTCCCCGAACCGAACCATTCTCTTTGAAGGCGGCGCGTTCGGCGCACCGGTCTCGATCTTCCTCATAGACAACGAGCCGGGCCAAGGCCCTGCCCTTCACATCCATCCCTATACCGAAATGTGGATCGTCCGCTCGGGACAGGCGCGCTTCACCGTCGGCGAAGAGACCCTAGACCCCAACCCCGGCGACATCGTCGTCGTCAACGCCGAGACACCCCACTGCTTCAAGAATGTCGGCACCACACGGCTGGAACTGACCTGCATCCACGCCGGCCCGGAAGTCATTCAGAGCTGGGTTTGAGCTACATCCGTTGAGAAATATGGCGTTCGCCGCTATATTTCATTCTGGACAATTGGAGATCTCGGATGAAGGCCGTTCTGGCAATCGATGACGACGTCCTGGAAGCTGCGAAGGCCATGGCCGAAGAGCAGCATAAGACGGTCGACGAAGTCATTTCCGAACTCGCACGTCGCTCCATCGAGGAGAGCCGTCCGCGGGAGACGCGCAACAATATCCCCCTGCTGCCGCAGCACGCCGAGGGAAAGCCCGTCACCATGCAGATCGTCAACTCTCTCCGAGATGAGAATTCGTGAGCTATCTGCTCGACGTCAACGTGCTGATCGCGCTCATCGACCGCAATCACGAACATCATGAGCCCGCCCATCGATGGTTCGAGAAAAACCGGGATGGATGGGCGACATGCGCGATCACCGAGAACGGCCTGATCAGAATTGTCTCCAACCCGCGCTATCCGAACAGTACGAACTCGCCTGTCGTCGTCGCCGAAATGCTCGCCACGCTCAAAGCGCTTCCCGGCTATGAATTCTGGCCGGAAGCAATAAGCATTCTGGAAGGCAGTATCTTCAGGCCGAACCAGCTGCGCTCATACCAGCAGATTACCGATACCTATCTGCTCGGTTTGGCGGTGCGACATGGCGGCCACCTCGCTACCTTTGACCGGCACATCAGCACCGATCCCGTTATCGGTGGCAGCAGCGCGCTCTATCAGATCAAAATTTAGTTCGGAGCCCTACTCGGCAGCGCTCTTCAGCGCATCGTCATCAGGCGCATCGGCTGAACCCGGCGCTGTCTCGACCTGCAGATCGGGGAACGCGACGATGCGCTTGCCGGTGAAATCGGTGTGGACGACGATCAGGCCCTGTTCTTCGAAATAGCCGAGTAGACGGCGGGCGCGGCGGGCAGAATGGGTGCCGTAAGCGCGGGCGATGCGGGCGTCGGACGGGCATGGTTCGCCGCCGAGCGCTGCCTTCGCCATCATCAGGAACACGCCCTGCAGATCGTCGGTCACGCCATTCGACAGCGAGAGCGCCGTGGCCCAGCCTTCGCTGGCTGCCATCTCGGGATCGACGCCCGAGCGCGATACGGCCACGCGGCGGCGGAAGTCCTGCAGCGACAGCGGCGGACCAGGCACCCGGCGCATACGCAGCCGCACGAGAAATTCCTGGTAGAGCACCGAATCCGTCCGGAAGCCCGAGGCCGGGTCGTCGAGGATTTCGGCGAGCACGGCCGACAGCCGCTCTTCGCGCTCCTCGGCTGACAGTTCCGGCTGGCTGGAGCGCGGCTCGGAAGGCACCGGGACTGCGGCGGGCGCCGAGCGCGACAGCTCGGCAAGAATATCGGTGGTCGGGCGCGGTGCCGGCGGCGCGCGGCGAACGAGCGGCCGCTGGAACTCTTCGGGATCCGGCGTGAAGATCAGGTCTTCGACATCCTGCGGCGCATCCGGCAGCGGCATCAGCTTTGGGCTCGACGAACGCGCCGAGGTCTCGACGTTACCGATCTGGATCGGCAGTGGACGACGAGACAGCGCTGGACCGAGAGCAACGAAATTGCCACGCTTGAGGTCACGGAACATTTCCGCCTGGCGCCGGTCCATGCCGAGCAGGTCGGCAGCGCGCGCCATGTCGATATCGAGGAAGGTGCGGCCCATCAGGAAGTTCGAGGCTTCCGCAGCGACGTTCTTCGCGAGCTTTGCCAGACGCTGCGTGGCGATGACGCCCGCCAGACCGCGCTTACGGCCGCGGCACATCAGGTTGGTCATCGCGCCGAGCGACATCTTGCGCGCGTCTTCCGAGACATCGCCGCCAACAGAAGGCGCGAACATCTGTGCTTCGTCGACGACGACGAGAACCGGATACCAATATTCGCGGTCGGCATCGAACATGCCGTTGAGGAAGGCAGCGGCAGCGCGCATCTGCTGCTCGATATCAAGGCCTTCAAGCGTCAGCACGCAGGAAACGCGGTGCTGGCGGATACGATTGGCGATACCGGCAAGCTCTGCTTCGGTGCGCTCGCCATCGACGACAATATGGCCGAAACGGTCGCTGAGCGTCACAAAGTCGCCTTCGGGATCGATGATGACCTGCTGAACCCATTGGGCGGATTGCTCTAGCAGGCGCCGCAGAAGGTGCGACTTGCCGGAGCCGGAATTGCCCTGGACGAGTAGGCGCGTTGCCAGCAGCTCCTCGATATCGAGTGTCGCCGGGCTGCTGCCGGACGCCGTTCCCATATCGATGCCAACCTGCAAGTCTGATTCCCCTTAAGATTTCACCGGCGTGTCTAGCATATTCGCCGCCGCGATTGTTACCCGTTTGGCGCAAAAACCCACAGAAAGACGCGAGCGTTCAGACGGCCTCGCGCTCGACCAGCCGGCCGCTATTCTCGGTAGCGCGCGGCGTCAGCATATGCGTGAAGATCAGGCTGACGAACAGCGGCACCATCAGCACCGCAAGCCCGATCCGCAAGCCCCAATATTCACCGATGAAACCGATGATCGGCGGCCCGACGAGAAAGCCGAGCAGCGCCACGAAGGACAGGATCGCCAGGCTCGCAGCCGCCGGGCGGTCGGTCAGCGCCGCGGCCGCCGTCACAGCGAGCGGAAAGCCGACGGAGACGCCGACGCCGATCGCCGCAAAGCCGAGCAACGCAAACGGCGGCGCCGGCGCCACGAGAATGATCAGCATCCCCGCAAGCGAGGCAATGCCGCATCCGCGCGCGATCGCCACAGGCCCGAAGCGGCCCTTCATGTAATCGCCGCTGAAGCGGCCCGCCGCCACCATGAAGGCGAAGACGGAATAGCCCAGCCCCATCTGCGCGCCCTCGGAGCCGAAGACATCGCGAAGATAGACCGCCGACCAGTCGGCAATAGCCCCCTCGGTCATCGTCACGCCGAAGACGAAGGCGCAGATGCCGATCAGTGCCAGACCGGGCAGCTTGAAGCGGTAAGTCGCGGCGGTCTCCGCATGGTGACTTTCCGGCAGTTTCGGCAGTCGCGTGCTGACGAAGAGCGCAATCGGCAGCACGACGACAGCAATGGCGAGGATCGACCAATGCGGCGGCGCGCCGATGGCAATCGCGCCGGCGCCGAGCAGGCTGCCGAACATGATGCCGAGGCTCCAGAAGCCGTGCGAGCGGCTCATGATGATCAGGCCCGTCACCTTCTCCGTCAGGTCGGCCTCGACATTCATGCCGAGCTCGACGGTCGAGAGCGCCACACCGAGGATCATCAGCGAGAAGAACAGAAGCGTCACGGTCGGCGCGAAGGCCGGCAGCGAGACGACGGCGAGGAAGAAGACAAAGCCATAGATGATCGCCGCCCGTCCCCCGATGCGCGAGACGACGCGGCCGGCGAAAGACAGGGTCAGCAGCGTACCGATCGGCAACCCGAGAAGTGCGATCGCCAGATCCGCGGTGCCGAGGTTCAGCTTCGCCTGCACGTCCGGGATACGCGGCAGCCATGCCCCGAAGGCGATCGGCTGCAGGAAGAAAATCAGCATGACAAGTCTTTGAAGCGGCACGGCGCGCATCCCTTCATTCTCAGAGGCGGAAGGCGCCGCTTCTGATTCCCCATCGACAAATCTGCGTCATTGCCGCGCCTAAGGAAAGCGCGGATCACCTATCGCGTGCTGAGGCCGAAACCCTGCATCAGCCGCGCCGTCGCGAAATCAGGATTGCCCGACGTGAAGACGGCAAAGTCGAAATTGTCAGGGTGAACGGCGTCGGCCACCTGCGGCACCAGGCTGCGGGCGCGCCGCGCGATCGCCTCGGCCGGATCGAGCCAATCGACCGGCCAGGGCGCGAGCCTGCGGAAAAGATTGGCCATGAACGGATAATGCGTGCAGGCGAGCACGACGATATCGGTCTTGTGCCCATCCTTCTCGACGAAACACTGCTCGATTTCGGCGGTCACGGCCTCATCCGAAACCGTCTCGCCGCGAATATAGGCCTCCGCCATCCGCGCAAGGTTCTCCGAACCGACGAGACGAACGTGGCATTGCTGCGCGAAGGACTGGATGAGATCGCGCGTATAGGCGCGCTTGACCGTTCCGGGCGTCGCCAGCACGGAGACCAGACCGGAGCGCGTACGCTCCGCCGCGGGCTTGATCGCCGGCACGGTGCCGACAAAGGTCATCTGCGGAAAGGCCGCCCTGAGATCGGCGCCGACAAGCGTGAAGGCCGTGTTGCAGGCGATGATGCACACTTCAGGGTCATAGTCATTCAGCAGTTTACCGAAAAGCGCTATGACGCGCTCCTTCAAGGCCTGCTCTTCCCAGCCGCCATAGGGAAATCCGGCATCGTCGGCGACATAGATGAAGCCGCGCTCGGGCATCAGCACGCGCGCCTCGCGCAGCACGGTCAGGCCCCCGATACCGGAATCGAAGACCAGGACCGGTTTCAGCTCATTCGCCGCTGACGTCATCTTTCGGCTGTTCCTTGGCAACTGCGGGAGACCGGCTTCCGCGCGGATATTGCCGCGAGAAACGGTCGAGGGAGGAGATTACGCCGCGCAGCACGCTGATTTCCTGTTCCGTGAAGGCGCGGCGTGAGAGGACGGCCCGGAGGTTGTCCACCATTTTGGGCTTTTTCGCGGGCGGATGGAAATAATTGCGCGCTTCCAGCGCCTCCTCGAGCTGGTCGAAGAAACCGAAGAGCTGCTCCTTGGTCGATTGCGTCTGCTCCATAGCCTGGAACGGCACGTCGGAGAGATCTTCCATGCCCGACTTCATCCACTCATAGGACATCAGCAGCACCGCCTGGGCGATGTTCAGCGAGGCGAAGGCGGGATTGACAGGGAAGGTGACGATCTCGTCGGCCAGCGCCACTTCCTCATTGGTGAGGCCCCAGCGCTCGCGGCCGAAGAGGATGCCGGTGCCCTCGCCTGCCCGAAATTTCGCCCGCAACGTTTCCGCCGCAACGACGGGAGAGCGTACGGGCTTGAAACCGTCGCGTTCGCGCGCCGTCGTCGCATAGACGAAATTGAGGTCGGCAATAGCCTTTTCCAGCGTGTCGTAAACCTTGGTCGCCTCGATGACGTGATCGGCCTTGGACGCCGTCGCCTGCGCCCGCTCGTTCGGCCAGCCGTCGCGCGGATTGACGAGCCGGAGCTCCGAAAGGCCGAAATTCGCCATGGCGCGTGCCACCATGCCGATATTCTCGCCCATCTGCGGTTCGACCAGAATGATCGCCGGTCCCTCGGTCAGAAGTTGCCGCTCGCTGTTTGTGCCTGCCATCTACGCCGTCCTTGCTTTCGAGCCGGAATAGCCCCGCTGGCAGCAAACGGCAAGGCTTATGCCGCCGGATAGAGCCGATCGAGCACGCCGCCGATCATCTCGACGCCCAGCCGCGACCCCTGAGCCGAGATCGGCAGATTGCGTGCCGCAGATGACGGCGACTGCCGCTCGACGAAGAAGCACTCGGAACCGCGAGGCGCGATCTCGGCGATCCGCGCTCGCGCCTGTCTCAGCGCAACAACGATCTGCTCGTGGTCCTCAGCGCCCATATTGCCACCAAGCGAACTCGCGACGATCCGCGCCCAGTAGGTCCCCGACAGGAAGATCGCCAGCGTCTGGCGGATGGGTCCCGGCCGCGTCACGACAGACCAGGTGGAGCCGAGTGGCCGCGCCGCAACCGTCACATCCCGATAGGCCGCATCGAGAGTCTGCGACAGACCGATCAGCTCGTAGCGCGGCTTGCCGTCCACAGTGGCGGAAAGCAGCGCGTCGAGCGCATCGAACCATTTCCGGAGGGCAGCATCGAGCGCGCCGCGGGTGCGCGCCGGGAAGACAAGAAAGGCAACCGCCGTCCCGGCAATCGCGCCGATCAGCGTCTCCTCGAAGCGCAGCGCCAGGAGATCGACGGTCAAAGCCCCGGTCATCCCGTAGACGAGGCAGAGCACGATCGAGATGAAGAAGGTCATCGTCGCATAGGAAATCTGCAGGAAGTAGAAGGCGAGAAAAATGCAGACGATGGCGACGGGGATGCCGATCGCATCCTCTCCGCCGATCAGCGTCGCAAGGCCGAGACCGATCGCAATGCCGAACAGCGTGCCGAGCGAGCGCTGCAGCGCCTTCATCGCGGTGTCGCCGCGCGAATTGGTATTGGTGAACACCAGGAACGAGGCCAGCACGGCCCAGAACCACCGCTCGCGCGACAGGAGCAGACCGAAGCTCATCGCCAGCGCCGCCGCGAGCGTGATCTGCAGCGTCGACCTGATCTGCGGGTTGTTGAGCGAGAAGTCGATCCCGGTGGCGGTAGCCTGGTCCTCCACGGGCAGTATCCCGGCAAAATTGGTCAGCCGCGCCTCGGCTATTGTCTCCCCCAGATGACATTTCGTTTCACCGAGCCAGAAGAGCGCCCGACGCGTCTCCGATGCAGCATCGGGCGATGCGTCCCTGTCCTCATCGAGCCCCCTGTGCCGGCCCTCGATAATGGCATGGACAAGAGCGAAATCCGGAACACTCTGCAGGCTGAGCACGATGGCGCTTTCGGCGGCAAGGTGCAGATCGAAGAGCCGGATCGCCAGTTCCGCTGCCGGATCGCCGCCCTTGTCGAACACGCCGCCGGCCGGGCGAGGAATGAAGCTTTCGGCCATCAGCACGACTTCCTTCAGCCGCTCCTCCAGCACCCGCAGTTCCCGGCGATCATGCTCGGCGACTTCCCCTTCGGATGCGAGGGCGGCGAGCTTGAAGAGGATCTGGTTCACCCTGCCCTGCACGCTTTCCAGCGATCGCAGAAGGTCGCGGCGCCAATCCTCGGGCATGACCATGACGCGCATGACATGCCCCGTCAGCGCCGCAACGACGGGACCGACCGCCACCAGCGGCAGTTCCGCAATATCAGGCTGGAAATAGGCACCCATGAAATAGGAGGTGAAGGCGAACATGCCGATCGCAAAGCCGCGTACCCCGAAAACGCGGGCGGACGCCGCCAGGAAGATCACCACGAGAAAGGCAAGGTCCGAGAGGACCCGGTGTCCCTCCAGCGCCGCCGCGACCCCGACCACCACCAGACTGGCGACACAGCCAAGCAGCCGCGTCACCAGCTGCTGCGCATTGCCCTTGTCGCGCACGGCAACCCCACCCTCGATCGAGAGCAGGATACCGAGACCGTAGGACGCCGTCGGCAGCGGCACGGCGAAGAGATGGATGGCAAACAGGATGGCGAAGGAGATGACGATCGTCAGCGTCACGCGCGATGCCATCCGCAAGCGCGACAGCGCCGGATCGTTGGCAAGCAACCAATCGCGAAGATCGAAACCCGAAAACAACAGATAAGCCCTCACGCACCGGAATCTCGAAAGATGCGCTACCCGGACATACCGCCGCAAAGGCCAAAATCAAACGGCTGACGGCGCCTACTGTTTGGCGATCTCGTCCATCGTCGATTTCAGTGAGCTCGTCTCCTTGGTCTCGTCATCCTGCAGCATGATGTCGTCGACGACAGGCTTGCCGTCCTCGGTCACCATCTCGAAACGCACGGTCGAGACGGCCTTCGCCTCGTCGCCATCGGCGCAGCCCATCTTCCGGAACGAGACGACGACCTCGTCCTCTCCCTCGGCCGTCTTCTGCGGCGTCAGCTTCAGATCCTCGAGCGGGCAAGCATCCTGGCCATTGATGATCACATCGTAATCGAAGGGCGAAATGCCGTCGTCGACGGCCGGATGTTTGGCCGCTTCACGATACTTGGCGGCGAAATCCTTGCTGTAGAGCTTGTCGAGTTTTGCCGCATCGAAAATGTCGACCCATTCGATGTCGTCGCCCGACCAGTTGTTGACCGTCGCGTCCATGATTTCCTGAACCGGCGCCGGAATATCGGCAGCAGTTGCGAGCGTCGGCAGGCCGGCCAAACCGGCGATCAGCAAGGCAATCGTCTTCATGATGAAATGTCCGTTAACGAAGCAATTGCCGCGGACACTAGCCGAATTCGCGCGCTTGGCAATGGGGCCCAAAATCCGCTTTCGGGGGCGCTTGCGGCTTTGCGTTCCGGGCACACAATGCTATAGCCCTCGGGATTTTAGAAATCACCCGCCACGGGACCCAGTCCCCATCAAGCTTACGAGGCAGATACATGAAAAAGATCAAGGTCGCTAACCCCGTCGCCGATCTCGACGGCGATGAAATGACGCGCATCATCTGGCAGCTTATCAAGGACAAGCTGATCCATCCGTATCTCGACCTCGAAATCGACTATTTCGACCTCTCGGTCGAAAACCGTGACGCCACCAACGACCAGGTCACCGTTGACGCCGCCAACGCCATCAAGAAGCACGGCGTCGGCATCAAGTGCGCGACGATCACCCCGGACGAAGACCGCGTCAAGGAATTCAACCTCAAGCAGATGTGGAAGAGCCCGAACGGCACGATCCGCAACATCCTCGGCGGCGTCATCTTCCGCGAGCCGATCATCTGCCAGAACGTTCCGCGCCTCGTTCCGGGCTGGACCAAGCCGATCGTCGTCGGCCGTCACGCCTTCGGCGACCAGTACCGCGCCACCGACTTCAAATTCCCGGGCAAGGGCAAGCTGACCATCAAGTTCGTCGGCGAAGACGGCACTGTCATCGAGAAGGACGTCTTCGACGCCCCCGGTTCCGGCGTCGCCATGGCAATGTACAACCTCGACGAGTCGATCCGCGAATTCGCCCGCGCCTCGATGATGTACGGCCTGATGCGCAAGTGGCCGGTCTACCTGTCGACCAAGAACACCATCCTGAAGGCCTATGACGGCCGCTTCAAGGACATCTTCCAGGAAGTCTACGAAGCTGAATTCCAGGATCAGTTCAAGGAACTCGGCATCACCTACGAACACCGCCTGATCGACGACATGGTCGCTTCGGCTCTGAAGTGGTCCGGCGGCTACGTCTGGGCCTGCAAGAACTACGACGGCGACGTCCAGTCCGACACGGTTGCCCAGGGCTTCGGTTCGCTCGGCCTGATGACCTCGGTTCTGCTCACGCCGGATGGCAAGACGGTCGAAGCCGAAGCCGCGCACGGCACGGTTACCCGCCACTACCGCCAGCACCAGAAGGGTCAGGAAACCTCGACGAACTCGATCGCCTCGATCTTCGCCTGGACCCGCGGCCTCGCACACCGCGCCAAGCTGGACGACAATGCCGAACTCGCAAAGTTCGCCTCGACGCTGGAAAAGGTCTGCGTCGACACCGTCGAAGCCGGCTTCATGACCAAGGACCTGGCGCTGCTCATCGGCCCGGATCAGCCCTGGCTCTCCACCACTGCCTTCCTCGACAAGATCGACGAGAACCTGCAGAAGGCCATGGGCGCCTGAGGCGGCCAGCAATAGCAAACAGCAGAACGGCGGGATCTTCCCGCCGTTTTTTGTTTCAGCTCGATCGTGCTGCCTTTATTGGGGTGTTGCATCCCGTCCGCGGATCCAATCGAAAACCATGTCGATAGGTCCGTGCCGTCGCGGCGGTTTGATTGGAAGCCCACGCTCGTATCGTATCCAGTCGTCGATCACGTGAACAATCTCCTCGACACTATGATCAAGCATTCGGGCGGACAGAATTTTTCCTTTCCATCCGATCAATGCTTCGATCTTCGCCAACATCGGCGGGATGCGCGAGACCGAGTCCAGCGTCGCAGTAAGCTCTTTGGAAAAGACCACCACGACGCTGCGCCCACGCCCGATATGCGTTATTCGAACGCTTTCGACGGCAGACCAAGGGATCACCTCTCGCTGCAGCGTTGGCCAGAACAAACCGCGCCGAAATATCACAAGCACCAACGGTTGCTGGATCGCGGTCACATAGGGGACAATTGACGAGAGCCCGACTATAAAGGCAGCCACCACCCCGCTGAGGATCTCCTTGGGCGCCTTGTCGCTCACGTAGAACGAAATCGTCTGATACAACAACAGACAGCATAGAAGAGCGCCGAAGGCTCCTAGTAGAAGCGCCATACGCTTCGATTTATGAACGGCGAACTCTTCTGGCATTCTCACTCTCTGTTATATCAGCTATCCGCTATGCTGCAGCAAAACCGGAACCCTTCCCAACGCCTGGCTATCAAGCGGCTCTAAAGTTGCATAGCATGGTGAATTCACGCTGAAGATGATCAAACCGCTTGTTGGAGATGAATGATGACGATCCGCCTGCTCACGCCTTCCGACCGCGCTGCATGGGAGCCGCTGTGGAAGGGCTATCAGAGTTTCTACGAAGTCGTCATTCCGCCTGAGACCACCGATCTCACCTGGGCGCGCTTCCACGCCGCAAACGAGCCGATGCATGCCTTCGGCGCCTTTGACGATGACGGCACGCTGAAGGGCATCGTCCACGCTATCTTCCATCGCTCGACATGGCTGCCGAAATGGACCTGCTACCTGCAGGATCTCTATGTCGAGGCGGACCAGCGCGGGCTTGGCACCGGCGCAGCCTTGATCGAGCGCGTCGCCGATCTGGCGCGCGAGCATGGCGCCGGCCGGCTCTACTGGATGACGCACGAGACCAACGAGCGGGCACGCCGCCTCTACGACCAGATCGCCGAACGCTCTGGCTTCATCCAATACCGCAAGCAGCTCTGACTGCTGACAGAATCTGGCAGCAGCCTCCTCTAGACATTGCCGCATCGCTGGCCTGCGCCAGATACGAACAATGGAGAAGGAGAGGTCATGACCGAAGAGCTGGTATTTTACACGAACCCGATGTCGCGCGGGCGCATTGCCCGCTGGATGCTGGAGGAAACAGGTGTTCCCTACCGCACCGAGATCCTGACCTTCGGCGGCACAATGAAGGGCGAGGATTATCTCTCGGTCAACCCGATGGGCAAGGTCCCGGCGATCCGCCATAACGGCACTGTCGTCACCGAATGCGCCGCGATCTGCGCTTACCTCGCCGATACCTTCCCTCAGAATAAACTGGCGCCGCGCCCCGAAGAGCGCGGCTCCTATTACCGCTGGATGTTCTTTGCCGCCGGCCCGCTGGAATCGGTCGTCACCATCCGTATGCTCGGCGTCGTCACCCCTGCCGACAAGGCCCGCAGCGTCGGATATGGCAGCTTCGGCGATGTCATGGACACGCTCGAAAAAGCAGTGACCCGGACGCCCTATATCGCCGGCGACCGCTTCACGGCCGCCGATGTCTATGTCGGCTCGCATGTCAGCTGGGGCTTGAATTTCGGCTCTATCGAAAAGCGGCCGGCCTTTGCCGATTATCTCGGCCGCGTCACCAGCCGTGAGGCCTACAAACGCGCCGCCGCAATCGACGACGAAGCGTTGAAGGGCATGCCGCAGGCCGCCTCATACTAGCGGCATGTAGATGTCCGTCAGCAATCCGGTCGGCGCTGTATCGCGCGGATTGTTGAGATAATCCTCGAACATCAGGGCATCGCGCAGCTGCCGGCCGGAAACCGGCAGCCACTCGCCATAGAGCCACTGATAAGCCTTGTGCATATCGGCATAGGGTCCCTTGTGGCGCAGAACCGCATATTCGCCGCCATCGATCCGCAGGCGCTCGAACGGCGCCTCTTCCGGAATATCCGCGCCGCCGGTGACGCAGGCGATCGAACGCAGCTCGTCGGCCGGCACGATGTCGGGATCGTCGAAATAGACGCCGATCATCCGCATGTCGGGTTTCGCCAGCCCGCGCGCATGCAGCGTTCCGAACAGCGTCTCGAACGCCTTGCCGATCTGCATGTAGGATCCGCGATGCGGCACGCCGATCAGGTCGATCGGCTCGATGGTCTTCAAGGTCACGTCAAACATGGCTGTTGCCTTTCCTGGCAGCGGAGGTTGGAAGACTGTGTGGCTTCCCTCTTTCCGGTAGCGTGCCGGCGGCATGCCATAGACCGATTTGAAGATCCGGTTGAAAGACTGGAGATTGGGATAGCCCGATCGTTTCGAAATCTCGCTGATATCAAAATCGGTGCGGACGATATCGCCCGCCGCGCGATGCAGCCGCAGCCGCTTGACGGTGGCCGCCAGCGTCTCGCCATGAACCGCGCGATAGATCCTGTGCCAGTGATAGCTCGACATGCAGGCAATCTCGGCCAGCCGCGCCATATCCAGTTCCTCGTCGAGGTGGTCGTAGATATAGGCCGAAACCCGCTGGAGGCGGTTTTCATAGAGAGACCAAGCCGTTTGCCCGTTCATGTCAAACCTCATGCAAATCGATCGACTGCAGGAAAGCATAGCCCGATTTGACAAATCCTGCGGACTTGCGCGGCCCGCGAATCTTGATAGACCGGAATTCCGGCTCGAACCCAAGAGGATTTCATAATGCCGGATTTTTCAACACTCATGCTCTTTGCCGCTGCAGCCCTGGTGCTGACCGCGACGCCCGGACCCGACATGCTGCTGATCGCCTCGCGCAGCATCAGCCAGGGCCGCGCCGCAGGCTTTCTCACCTATGCCGGAATTGCCGCCGGAACCTATTGCCACGCGCTCGCCGCCGCCTTCGGCCTGTCGCAGCTCTTCGTCACCGTCCCCGCCGCCTATGAGGCCGTCCGCTGGGCCGGCTGCGCCTACCTGCTCTACCTCGCCTACAAGACGATCCGCTCGCAAACGGCCGCCTTCGAGCCCACGTCAACGGCGCAGAGGATATCCAGCATCCGCATCTTCACGACGGGTCTGGCAACGAACCTGCTCAATCCGAAGATGGCGCTTTTCGTGCTCGCCCTCTTTCCGCAGTTCATCCAGCCGAATGCCGGTTCGATGGCGAGCCAGATGCTCGTACTGGCAAGCATCCTCAACATCATCGGCTTTGCGGTGAATGGTGCGGTGATCCTGCTCGGCAGCCAGATACGCAATCGCCTCAGGGCGATGCGCCGGTTTCCACGGCTGCCGCAATATGCGCTGGCGGCGGTCTTCACCGGGCTCGCCTGCCGGCTTGCTCTGCAGTCGAGGAACTGAGCCGATTGCGGCGCGCTCAGCTCTGGCGCGCCGCCTCTGCCCGCTGCTGGATCAGCGAGAATATTTCCTCGACGGAACGGTCGAGGCCGCTTGTCGAAAGCGTCAGATATTCGTTGGATTTTCCAAGCGCACGATTGTTCAGTCGCACCATGCGCGAAAGCGTCAAAGCGGCGGATGCCTGCGGCGTCACCTGAAGTTCGATGAAACGCTGCTTGTGAAGCTGGAAGACGCGCACCGCCAGCAGATCGCGCCAGGCGATGCGCTGCGGCGCCACCTCGGTTGCCAGCAGGCCCTCGTCGGAAAAATCCAGGACTGGGCGGCGATCGAAGGCCTTCCAGGCGATCGCGATGAAGGCGAGCAGGAAGAAAAGCCCGCCGATAATGCCGATGAAAACAGGAAAACCGCCCGCGCCTTCCTTCTGATAGCCGGTGAAGCCGACAAAAAGCGCGAGCGCCGTCATGAGCAGCGAGAGAAAGGCAAGGCCGATCATCTTGGCCGGAGAGCGGTGGACCTTCATCGAGAACCTCCTGCCCTCCGGGCCTTTAATCGATCAGCCGGCGAGTGCCGCGGCAACAGCCTCGATCGCCTCATCGGCCTTCGATCCATCCGGACCGCCGGCCTGCGCCATGTCAGGACGACCGCCGCCGCCCTTGCCGCCGAGCGCGGCAGATGCGATGCGCACGAGATCGACGGCGCTGAAGCGGCCGACCAGATCTTCGGTAACGGCGACGACTGCGCTCGCCTTGCCGTCTTCGGAGACGCCGATCAGCGTCACGACGCCGGAGCCGAGGCTCGCCTTGCCGTCGTCGGCAATGCCCTTCAGATCCTTGGGATCGACCCCGGTAATGGTCTTGCCGAGGAACTTGACGCCTGCGATCTCGCGAGCCGCCTCATCGGCGGAACCGCCCTGGCCGCCGCCCATCGCCAGCTTACGCTTGGCATCGGCCAATTCGCGCTCCAGCTTGCGGCGCTCGTCCATCAGCGCTTCGACGCGCGAAACCACATCGCCGGCCTGCACCTTGAGGGCAGACGCCAGCGTCTTCACGCGGTCGTCCTGCTCAGCGAGATAGATACGGGCCGCTTCACCGGTAACCGCCTCGAGACGGCGCACGCCCGAGCTGACGGCACTGTCGCCGAGAATGCGCACCAGCCCGATATCACCGGTCGCAGACACATGCGTGCCGCCGCAGAGCTCGATGGAATAAGGCTTTCCGGCCTTGGCTCCGTGCAGGCCTTGGCCCATGGCCACGACACGCACTTCCTCGCCGTACTTCTCGCCGAACAGCGCCATAGCGCCCTCGGCACGGGCATCGTCGACGCTCATCAGACGCGTCGTGACCGGTGAATTCTGCAGAATGATCTCGTTGGCCATATCCTCGACCACCTTGAGCTCGTCCGCTGACATCGGCTTCGGATGCGACACGTCGAAGCGCAGGCGGTCGGGCGTGACCAGCGAACCCTTCTGGGCTACGTGGGTACCCAACACCTCGCGCAGCGCCTCATGCAACAGATGCGTTGCCGAATGGTTGGCGCGGATCTGCGAGCGACGGGCATGATCGACCGTCAAGGCCACGGCATCGCCGGCCTTGATCGTGCCTTCGACGACCGTGCCGATATGCACGAACAGACCCTCGCCGCGCTTCTGCGTATCGGTGATCTCGATCTTGGCATGATCGGACGAAATGATGCCGGCATCGCCGACCTGGCCGCCGGACTCGCCGTAGAACGGCGTCTGGTTGACGACGACCTGAACCTTGTCGCCGCTGGCAGCCTGAGCAACGGCAGCACCGTCCTTGACGATCGCCTGGACGACGCCTTCAGCGCTCTCCGTGGCATAGCCGAGAAACTCGCTTGCGCCATGCTTTTCGCGCAGCTCGAACCAAATGGTTTCGGTCGCCTTGTCGCCGGAGCCGGCCCAATGCGAGCGCGCTTCGGCCTTCTGGCGTTCCATGGCATCGGTGAAGCCGCTGAGATCGACGCTGATTTCGCGGGCGCGCAACGCATCCTGCGTCAGGTCGAGCGGGAAGCCGTAGGTGTCGTAAAGCTTGAAGGCCGTCTCGCCGTCGAGCATGTCACCCTTGCCGAGCGTCGTTGTCGCATCCGAAAGCAGCGACAGGCCGCGCTTCAGCGTCGTGCGGAACTTGGTTTCCTCAAGCTTCAGCGTCTCGGTGATCAGCGCTTCGGCGCGCACCAGCTCCGGATAGGCACGGCCCATCTGCTGGATCAGTGCCGGCAGCAGCTTCCACATCAGCGGTTCGCGGGCGCCGAGCAATTCGGCATGGCGCATGGCGCGGCGCATGATGCGGCGCAGGACATAGCCACGGCCTTCTGCGGAAGGCAGAACGCCGTCGGCGATCAGGAATGCGGAGGACCGCAGGTGGTCGGCGATGACGCGATGGCTGGCGCGCTGGTCACCTTCGGCCTTGACGCCGGTCGCCTCTTCCGAGGCTTCGATCAGCGCCCGGAACAGGTCAATGTCGTAATTGTCATGCTTGCCCTGCAGCAGCGCCGCAACACGCTCAAGGCCCATGCCGGTATCGATCGACGGGCGCGGCAGGTCGACGCGCTCTTCCTTGGTGATCTGCTCGTATTGCATGAAGACGAGGTTCCAGATCTCGATGAACCGGTCGCCATCTTCTTCCGGCGAGCCGGGAGGGCCGCCCCAGATATGATCGCCGTGGTCGTAGAAGATTTCCGAGCACGGACCGCACGGGCCGGTATCGCCCATCGCCCAGAAATTGTCGCTGGTCGGAATGCGGATGATCCGGTCGTCAGAAAGACCGGCGACCTTCTTCCACAGGCCGAAAGCCTCGTCGTCGGTGTGATAGACGGTCACCAGCAGGCGCTTGGCATCGATGCCGAATTCCTTGGTGATCAGGTTCCAGGCAAGCTCGATCGCCCGCTCCTTGAAATAATCACCGAAGGAGAAGTTGCCGAGCATCTCGAAAAAGGTGTGATGGCGGGCGGTATAGCCGACATTGTCGAGGTCGTTGTGCTTGCCGCCGGCGCGCACGCATTTCTGCGCCGTCGCCGCCGTCGAATAGGGACGCTTTTCAAGACCGGTAAAGACGTTCTTGAATTGCACCATACCGGCATTGGTGAACATCAGCGTCGGGTCGTTGCGCGGCACGAGCGGGCTGGACGGCACGACTTCGTGGCCGTTGGTCTTGAAATAGTCGAGGAAGGTCGACCGGATATCATTCACACCGCTCATGCTATGCCCTTCAATGCTGCCCAAGGCAGGTCAAAACTTTAAATCCAGTGGCTTTTATCGCCCGCATTAACCACTGTCCAGCAGGCAAACGTCAGACAGCTTAGAGCACACAGGCATCCGCAAACGAAACCGGCCGCATTCGGGTCTCGAATGCGGCCGGCTGGCACTCAAATTGTCAGGAAAGGATCAGGGCTCGCCGTCACCGTCACTGTCGTTGGCATCGGGTCCGCCGTTCTGCAGAATGCGGTCGGCGATCAGGCCGGCATTCTGGCGCAGCGACGTCTCGATCTCGCGGGCAACATCCGGATTGTCGCGCAAGAAGATCTTGGCGTTCTCACGGCCCTGGCCGAGGCGCTGGCTGTTATAGGAGAACCAGGCGCCCGACTTCTCGACGATGCCGGCCTTGACGCCGAGATCGACGAGCTCGCCGGTCTTGGAAACGCCTTCTCCATACATGATGTCGAATTCGACCTGCTTGAAGGGAGGCGCCATCTTGTTCTTGACGACCTTGACGCGGGTCTGGTTGCCGATCACCTCTTCGCGCTCCTTGACCGCGCCGATACGGCGGATGTCGAGGCGAACCGAGGCGTAGAACTTCAGCGCGTTACCGCCCGTCGTCGTCTCAGGCGAACCGAACATGACGCCGATCTTCATGCGGATCTGGTTGATGAAGATCACCATGCAGTTCGACTTCGAGATCGAGGCCGTCAGCTTGCGCAGCGCCTGGCTCATCAGGCGTGCCTGGAGACCCGGCAGGCTGTCGCCCATTTCGCCTTCGATTTCGGCACGCGGCGTCAGCGCTGCGACCGAGTCGACGACGAGAACATCGACGGCGCCGGAGCGAACCAGCGTGTCGGTGATTTCGAGCGCCTGCTCACCGGTATCGGGCTGCGAGATCAAGAGGTTCTGCAGATCGACGCCAAGCTTGCGTGCATAGACCGGGTCCAGCGCGTGTTCTGCGTCGACGAAGGCGCAGATGCCGCCCTTCTTCTGGGCTTCCGCGATTGTCTGCAGCGCCAGCGTCGTCTTACCGGAGCTTTCCGGTCCGTAAATTTCGATGATACGACCCTTCGGGAGACCGCCGATGCCGAGCGCGATATCGAGACTGAGAGAACCCGTCGATACGGTTTCGACCTCGATGACGCTGTCCTTCGCGCCGAGTTTCATGATCGAGCCCTTGCCGAACGACCGCTCGATCTGAGAGAGTGCCGCTTCAAGTGCCTTGCTTTTGTCCACCGATTTGTCCTCTACAAGCCGCAATGTATTCTGTGACATTCGATCCACCTTTAGGTTATTGAAGCCGCTCTAGCAATGTCGCCGCCGATGCCGATTTTGTACGTGATTTGTTCTCATTTCGCAAGAGGCGTTCAAGCGGTTGAAAGAAAAAGGTAAATCAGTACGTGTTCTACTTTTGTTTTATCGATGTGAAGCAAGGGTTTAGCGCGTCCGGGCATCGGCAGCCGGAGAATTTCCCGCAGGCACGATTCGCTAAAACAAGAGCGGCTGGAGCATCACGGTGAAGCGCAAGATTCTCGTTCTCGGCGGCGCCCATGTCGATCGCCGCGGCCGCATTTCCGGCGACACCGCGCCGGGTTCCAGCAATCCCGGCAGCTGGTTCGAGGAAGCCGGCGGCGGCGGCTTCAATGCCGCTCGCAACCTCGCCCGCCTCGGCTTCGACGTCACGATGATCTCGCCGCGCGGCGGTGACCCGACCGGCGAAATGGTCACCGAGGCGGCCTATGCCGCCGGGATCAACGACCGCCCCTTCGTCTTCCTCGACCGCAAAACGCCGAGCTATACCGCGATCCTCGAGCGCGACGGCAACCTCGTCATCGCACTCGCCGATATGGATCTCTACCGCCTCTTCGTTCCCCGCCGCCTGGCGATCCGCTGGGTGCGCGATGCCTTTGCGGCGACGGATCTGATCCTCTTCGATGCCAACCTGCCGGAGGACACGATCACCGCGATCGTTGCCCGTGCCAACAGCCTCGGCAAGCCAGTTGCCGCCATCGCCATCTCACCTGCCAAGGTCGTCAAGCTGAAGTCATCGGCCGGAGGTATCGATTATCTGTTCCTCAACGAGGCGGAGGCCGCGGCCCTTGCCGGACAGCGGCCGGAGAATGCCGCCGAATGGGCGTCCCTGCTCGGTGACATCGGCCTGAAAGGCGGCATCGTCACCCGCGGTCAGCGCGAGCTGATCGCCTTTACAGGCGGCGGTGCGATTGCCCTGCAGCCGCCGTCGATCGAAACGGTGGCGGATGTCACCGGTGCGGGAGATTCCCTTGCAGCCGGCGTGCTTTCCGCCATCATGCAGGGATTGCCGCTGGAAGAGGCCGTGCGCCATGGTGCCGCCGCCGCCGCTGTCACCGTGCAGTCACCGCTTGCTGTCAGTGAAAATCTGACGCCGGAACTGCTCCGCGACACGCTGGCACTTGTTCCAGCCGCCAGAATTCTGCATTGAAGCGCGCTTATCGATGAACTGGAAAAGACAATGACGAAACCGATCTCCCCTCAGCTGCCGATTGCCTATTCGAAGGAAGTTGCCGCCGCCAGGCAGCGCGGCGCCCCGCTGGTAGCGCTGGAATCGACCATCATCACCCATGGCATGCCCTACCCCGGCAATATCGAGATGGCCCGCAGCGTCGAGGCGATCATCCGCGAACAGGGCGCCATCCCTGCCACGATCGCGGTCATGCACGGTGTGCTGCATATCGGCCTGGAGCCGGAGGAGCTCGAAAGGCTCGCCAAGGAAAAGGACGTGATGAAGGTGTCGCGCGCCGACCTCGCCTTCTCGATCGCCGAGCGCCGCACCGGTGCGACGACCGTTGCCGCAACGATGATTGCCGCGGCGCGTGCCGGCATCAAGGTCTTTGCGACAGGCGGCATCGGCGGCGTTCACCGCGGCGCTGAGGAAAGCTTCGATATTTCGGCCGACCTGCAGGAACTCGCCCGCACCGGCGTTATCGTCGTCTGCGCCGGCGCCAAGGCGATCCTCGATATTCCGAAGACGTTGGAAGTGCTGGAAACCTCGGGCGTCCCTGTTGTCACCTACGAGAGCGAAGAATTCCCGGCTTTCTGGTCGCGTGCATCGGGCCTGAAGAGCCCGCTGACGCTGAACAGCCCGGCCGCGATCGCCAATTTCCAGGCGACCCGCGAACAGCTCGGCATCGACGGCGGCATGCTGATCGCCAATCCGGTTCCGGAAGCCGACGAAATCCCGCGCGAGGAGATGGAAATCTATATCGAGCGCGCCCTCGACAGCGCTGAGCGTGACGAGATCACCGGCAAGGCCGTCACGCCCTACCTACTCAGCACAATCTTCGACCTGACCGATGGCCAGAGCCTGAAGACCAATATCGCGCTGGTCGAAAACAATGCGCGTCTCGCGGCAGAGATCGCCGTGGCGCTGGAAGCCTGATCAGAAAAAAGTCTTGCGGGAGGCGGCAGCGCCTCCCGTTCAGTTCTGGTCGAGCGTTTCCTTGACGACGACGGCCAGCTGCTTCAGCGAGAACGGTTTCGGCAGGAAGCCGAACTTCGAGCCCTCCGGCAAGTTGCGGGCGAAGGCATCCTCGGCATAGCCGGACACGAAGATGAACTTCATATCCGGATATTTCTTGCGAAGCTCACGCAGCAGGCTCGGTCCATCCATTTCCGGCATGACGACGTCGGAGACGACGATATCGACCTTGCCTTCCAGCTCGTCCAGGATATCGAGCGCTTCGATGCCGGATCCGGCCTCGTGCACGGTATAGCCGCGCGTCTCCAGCATTCGCTTGCCGCCGCGCCGCACCGCTTCTTCGTCCTCGACGAGCAGGATCACAGCACTGCCGGTCAGATCCTCCGGCTGCTCCGGCTGGGCGGCAACCGGCATCGGCACGACATTGCTGGTTTCGCCCGCCTCGACAGCCTCGGCTTCCGCTGCAATCGCCGACTCGACGATATGGCGCGGCAGGAATACCCGGAAGGTCGTTCCCTTGCCGACTTCGGATTCCGGCTGGATATAGCCGCCCGACTGCTTGACGATGCCATAGACCATGGCGAGGCCAAGACCGGTGCCCTTGCCGACTTCCTTGGTGGTGAAGAACGGCTCGAAGATCTTGTCCATGATCTCGGGCGCGATCCCGGTGCCGGTATCGGCAACCTCGACCAGCACCATGTCCTCGGCCGGCATATAGGAATAGTTGAAGGCAGCGACTTCCTGTGCCGTCACATTGCGCGTGCGCACCGTCAGCTTGCCGCCTTCAGGCATGGCGTCGCGGGCATTGACGCATAGATTGATCAGGACCTGCTCGAATTGCGACAGGTCGGTTTTCACCGGCCAGAGATCGCGGCCATATTCGACGTCGAGCTTTACATGCGTGCCCGACAGCAGGCGATCGACCAGCATGCGCAGGTCGCCGACGACATCGGTGAGGTTCAAGACGCTCGGGCGCATCGTCTGCTTGCGTGAGAAAGCGAGCAACTGGCGCACCAGTACGGCAGCGCGGTTGGCGTTGCGCTTGATTTCCATCAGATCCGCAAAGCTCGCATCCGAAGAGCGCGCCTGCAGCAACAGATGGTCGGACGAGAGCAGGATCGCCGTCAGCACGTTGTTGAAATCGTGGGCGATACCGCCGGCCAGCGTGCCGACAGCATTCATCTTCTGCGTCTGCGCCATCTGCGCCTCGAGCGCCTTCTGCTCGGTCACCTCGACGGCATAGACGATCGCAGCCTCTTCCGGCGCCTCGTCGCTTTGGTCGATGACGGCGTTGACGTAGAAGCGGAAATGGCGCGCCTCGTCGTTGGGCGTGCGGGAATCGATCGGCGGGATATCGCCCTGCCGGTCCTTCGCCGCAGCAAGCGCGGATTGCAACCGCTCCCGGTCGCTTTCCTGGACGATGGTTTCGAGCAGAGCGCCATTATCGACGTCGTCGCGCGAGACGATGCCGGAGAACAGCTTCAGGAACGGCGCATTGGTGCGCAGGATGCGGCCGGTGCCATCGACCGAGGCGATCGCCATAGGCGTATTGTTGAAGAAGCGGGTGAAGCGCATCGCCGCGGCAGATGCCGATTGCTCGCTTTCCGTTCCGGCCTGGCGGCGCAGCACGATCGTCCGGCTCTCGCCCGGTGCGCCGTCGCGCATAGACGTGACGCTGTGGACGATCTGTACCGGCAGGCTCTGGCCATTGGATTTCTTGAGGTCGAGATCGAGCGTATCGGTCTTCTTCAGGCCCGGTTCGGCCTGCACCGACTGGATCAGCGCCAGCCCCTCGCCCGCCACCAGATCGCCGATCGTCATCGAGCCCGGAATGAACTTGGTGAGGTCGAGGCCCAGCCACTCGGCAAGCGTCGCATTGAGATAGAAGATTTCTCCCTTGCGCCCGGCGGAGAAGAATCCGGCCGGAGCGTGGTCGAGATAATCGATGGCGTTCTGCAATTCCTTGAAGAAGCGCTCCTGGTCGTCGCGCTCGGAGGTAATGTCGCTGATCTGCCAGATATGCAGCGGCTTGCTGCCGCTTTCCTCGGTCTTCAGCGTCCGCGCCTTCAGCCGGTACCAATGGGCGCCGGAGCCGTTCGGCGAGGGTCCGAGTGCGCGCAGCAGGCGGAACTCTTCCTGCCCCTCGCGTCCCTCTCGCAACCCATTGGAAAGACGGTAAAGCGCTTCGTTGGATTCGCGGTGGCGCGACAGAAGCGCTTCCAGCGTCTGCACCTCGGTCGCCTTGCGGGCGCCCGTCAGCTTTCCGTAGGCGCCGTTGGCATAGATGATCCGGCCCTTATCGTCAGTGATCAGCGAACCGTCAGGGTGGCTGTTGAGGAACGAGCGGGCGAGACTGTCGGACTGGCGCTGCGGCATGACTTCGATGAAGCCGATGACCGAGGAGACCAGGAAGAAGATGCCGACCATGGCGAGAACGCCGAGGACACCGAGCACCATCTCGTTATCGAGCGAATTCTTGAATACCACAAAGGCGGCCGCGGCGGCGATCAGCACCAGCGCCAGCAGGATGATGCGAATGGCCGTACCTGAACGTCCTCCGCGATCCACGATCGGGGCATTGTAGTCGTCGGCCTGACGCGGTGTCGTCATCTAGTCCTCGCATGCGCCGATCCGGCATTTCGCTTTGTATCCGGAAGACAAAGCAGGAATCAGGCGTTCGTTCCTTCTTAGCAATTTGCAGGCCTTGCAAAAACAGTGCCGCGCCGCAAGAGCGCTTGAATTCACAAGGAACAGCGCCAGTTTCGCATGCCATCGGGCCTTTGTTGCAATCTTCTCGCAGGGGCGTGACTGGACAAGCACGCGCCCTATTGCCTAAGGAGCTGAAAAGCCTTCATGATGCGGCCTGCGTAAAGAGGAGTAAGAGATCATGTTAGACAGCGTAATGACCGACTATGGCAGCCGTTTCCTCTATGCTGCCGGCGGCGTTGGCCTTGCTCTCCTCGTGCTGGTCGGCGTCCTCTGGCTGATGCGCACCCGCGCACCGTCGCCTTTCGTGCGTGGCGGCAAGAACCGCCAGCCGCGCCTGCAGGTGCTGGATGCCGCCGCCGTCGATGCCCGCCGCCGCCTGGTGCTGGTGCGCCGCGACAATGTCGAGCACCTGATCATGATCGGCGGCCCGAGCGACGTCGTCATCGAAAGCCGGATCCTGCCGGAAAGCGCCGAAGAGCCGAAGCCTGTTGCCGCGCCGCGTCCTGCTGCCCCGGTAGCACCGGCCGCTCCCGTCGCCGAGTTCCGGCCGCAGCCGGTTGCCGAGCGCCCGCAGCTGCGCGCCGTTCCCGACCCCAGGCCTGAGCCGCGTCCGGAACCGAAAATTGAGCCGAAAGCCGAACAGAAGCCGGAGCCGGTAGCAATCTTCGAAGAGGAAGAGGCCGAACCCGAGCCTTACGTTCCGGCACCCGCACCGGTGATCGAGCCGCGCCGCCCGCAGCCGATCGCACCGGTTGCCGTCGCTCCGGTAGCAACGCCTGCTCCCGCCGCCGAGCCCGCCCCGGCCCCGGCAATCATCGTGCCACCGGTCATTCAGGCCGCTGAAACCCGCGTCCAGCCGCCGATTTCGATCCGCCCGGCTGAACGCGCCGAGATGGCACCCGCCCCGGAAACCGCAAGCAACGCCGCCGATATTCTCGACGCCGCCCGCGCCCGTGTGCTGCCGCAGCAGGTCCGCATCGAGCCTCAGGTTTCGACACCGGCCGCCCAGAGCCTGCCGACCGTTTCCGAGGGGACGCCCGTCGTGACCGCCGATGCCGGCGCGCCGCCGCAGCAGCCGAAGGGTGATTTCCAGCGGATCCTCGAAGAGGAAATGAACACCAACTTCACCGCCGAACGCGTCGTTCAGCCGGTGCCGACGATCCTGCCGGCGCAGAGCATGCCGGTCCGTCCGGTTATCCCGCCGCAGCCGGCCAACCTGCCGCGCCGCGATCCGGAGATGGCGCCGGTCACCGGCGCCGATGCCGAATTGCAGAAGGAAGTGGCCCGTATCTTCGGCGAAATGAGCGTCAATCGCGACAAATAGCTCTGAAACACAGGCCCGAAACGAAAAAGGCACCGCCGGAAAGCGGTGCCTTTATTTTTTGCTCTGCCGTGAGGCGCTTATTCGTCGCGGTAGACTTTTTCGCGGCGCTCGTGGCGTTCCTGTGCCTCGATCGACAGCGTGGCGATCGGGCGGGCGTCGAGACGCTTGAGGCCGATCGGCTCGCCGGTTTCTTCGCAGTAACCGTAGGTGCCATCATCGATACGCTGCAGCGCGGCGTCGATCTTGGAGATCAGTTTTCTCTGACGGTCGCGGGCGCGAAGTTCGATGGCCCGGTCTGTTTCGGAAGATGCCCGGTCCGCGAGGTCGGGATGGTTGGCGCTTTCTTCAGCGAGATGATCTAGGGTCTCGCGCGCTTCTCTAAGGATGTCGTTTTTCCATGCGACCAGCTTTGCCCGGAAATATGCTCGCTGGTTTACGTTCATGAACTCCTCGTCTTCCGAGGGAACGTAATTGCTAAGATCGATCTTCTCACTCAACGCGATTCTCCTGAAGAACATCTCATGTGGCGGGGTGTATATCCCATGCGCTAATATCGATTCAAGCCAAATACGACATGTAAACAGATTTTTAAATCTGTCACATTTTTGAGCTAACAGTCTATTTTCTCATCATTATTCCGATTCCGCCTTTTCACCCCGCCTTCAACAAGCCGTGTTGGTGCAGCGCTTTTGCACCGCTCCGGCACGTCACCGGTTGACGCCGGCAATACCCGGCAGCTACTGAAAAGGCTCCTTCGCACGTGGATTTTTCTATGGCCGCAACCTTGCCTTCGCCTTCACGAATCTACCTGCTTCGGCACGCTGAAGCCGTCTGGCCGCAGCCCGGTCAGGGCGATTTCGACCGCGACCTGAGCGAGAAGGGATATGGCGATGCCGAGATCGTCGCCGACCACGCCGCCGACAAGGGTTACCGGCCGGACATCATCCTGAGTTCGACCGCGCGGCGCTGCCGCGAGACGGCCGATGCCGTCCATCGCGCCATGGGCCTCTCGGTCGACCTGCGCTATGTCGACGAGCTCTACAACACGACGCCTGATGTCTATCTGGAAATCCTGCGCACGCAGACAGCAGCCGCCGTCATGCTGGTCGGCCATAATCCGACGATCGAGCAGACGCTCGAAACGCTGATCGGCCACGATGCCCTGCTGCGTGCGTTGCCCAATGGCTTTCCCGCCGGCGGTCTTGCCGTCCTCGATTTCGATGCCGCCGCGGCGGCCTGGAAACTGCGCGAGTTTATCGTCGCCTGACGCACATCCTTTTTCCGTCGGCCAAGCGATCCTATATGGGTGTGCAATGACATCAGGGAACCCGCCTTGCCGCCAAGCCTGACCTCCTTCGCCGACGATGCCCGCATCGCCTTCGACAATCTGACTGACCGCGCCAGCGGTCTGGTTCACCCGACGATCCGCCTCGGCGTGACGGGCCTTTCCCGTTCCGGCAAGACCGTCTTCATTTCCTCGCTGGTCCACAATCTGCTGCATGGCGGCCGCCTGCCGCTGTTCGAGCCGGTGCAATCCGGCCGCGTCTCGGCGGTGCGTCTCGAGGAACAGCCCGATGACGGCGTGCCGCGTTTTCAATACGAGGATCACATCCGGGCGCTGGTGAAGGACCGCGTCTGGCCGGATTCGACCCGCGCCATCTCCGAATTGCGTGTCACCATCGACTATCAGAGCGCCAGCGGCTGGAGCCGGATGTTCTCGCCCGGCCGCCTGTCGATCGATATCGTCGACTACCCCGGCGAATGGCTGCTCGACTTGCCGCTGCTCGCCAAGGACTTCCGCACCTTCAGCGAGGACACGCTGGCATTGGCCCGCACCGGCATCCGCGCCGAACTCTCCCGCACCTGGCTGGAACTCACCGACCAGACCGATATCCACGCCGCAGCCGACGAGATGACGGCGCGCGATCTCGCCTCCTCCTTCGCCGCCTACCTGAAGGCCTGCAAGGCCGACGAGCGGTCGCTCTCGACCCTGCCACCCGGCCGTTTCCTGCTGCCCGGCGATCTCGACGGTTCACCCGCCCTCACCTTCGCACCCCTGCACCTGCCCGCCGATGGCAAGCCGGAAAAAGGTTCGATCTGGGCAATGATGGAGCGCCGCTATGAGGCCTATAAGTCCGTCGTCGTCAAACCCTTCTTCCGCGAGCATTTTGCCCGCCTCGACCGCCAGATCGTCCTCGTCGATGCGCTGCAGGCGATCAATCGCGGCCCGGAAGCCGTCCAGGATCTGGAACGGGCGCTGAGCGACGTTCTCGCCTGCTTCCGTCCCGGCACCAATTCGCTGCTCTCCTCGCTGCTCGGCCGCCGCATCGACCGCGTGCTCGTCGCCGCCACCAAGGCCGATCACCTGCATCATGAAAGCCACGACCGGCTGGATGCCCTGACGCGCCGCCTCGTCGAACGCGCCATCCACCGCATCGGCATGGCCGGTGCCGGGATCGACGTCATGGCGCTCGCCTCGGTCCGCGCCACCCGCGAAGCGACCGTCAAGCGCGACGGCCACGATCTGCCGGTCATCGTCGGTACGCCGATCGAGGGTGAAACCATTGGCGGCGAGCGTTTCGACGGGTTGCGTAAGACGGCGATCTTCCCGGGTGACCTCCCAACCGACCCCGAAAGCCTGTTTGCCGCCATTGAATCGGGAGACCGCGATATCCAATTGCCTGACGTGAACGTCGTGCGCTTCCGCCCGCCGCAGCTCGAGGAGACCGGTGGAGGTATCAAGCTCTCGGTGCCGCATATCCGGCTCGACCGCGCCATGCAGTTCCTGTTTGGAGACCGTCTCGCATGAGCAAGTCCGCTCCAGAAGATCCCGGCCGCAAGACCCGCGCCCCCGCCGCCTTCGTCTATGAGGACGATGCGCGTCCGGTAGAGACATCTCTGCCGCCGGAGCGCCGCAAACCCTCGGCATTCGAAGCCGATGTCATCCTGACGCCGGATGAGGACGATCCCTTCCTCAATCCGGAGAAGGACAGCGCCCCGCTTCCGGTCGCCGTGCCGCGCAAGCGCCGCCTCTCCTTCGCCAAGATCGCCGGCGGCGCCTTCGGCATCCTCCTGTCGCTCGCCTTCGGTCTCTGGACCGATAGCCTGATCCGCGACCTGTTCTCCCGTGCAGATTGGCTAGGCTACGCCGCGCTTGCAGCGCTCGCCGTCGGCATCCTCGCCGTCATCGGCATCGTCATTCGCGAGACCGCCGGGATGATGCGGCTGACGGCAGTGCAGACGATCAAGGCGGAGGCCGAAGCCGCAATCCTCGAAACCAGGCCCGCCAAGGCGCGCACGCTGGTCAATCGGCTGGCCTCCATGCTCTCGGCCAAGCCCGAGACCGCCAAGGGCCGCGCCACGCTGAAGGCCTCCGAAAACGACATTATCGACGCGCCGCATCTCATCGCCCTTGCCGAACGCGAATTGCTCGGCCCGCTCGACCGCCAGGCCCGGGCGCTGATCGTCAATTCGTCGAAGCGCGTCTCGATCGTCACGGCCGTCAGCCCGCGCGCTATCGTCGATCTTCTCTACGTGCTCTACGAGGCCTCCCGGCTGATCCGCGCCATGGCCGAGCTCTATGGCGGCCGTCCCGGCACGCTCGGCATGATCAGGCTGATGCGCGACGTTCTTGCTCACCTCGCGGTGACAGGCTCGATCGCCGTCGGCGACAGTCTCGTCCAGCAGGTGCTCGGCCACGGCCTCGCCTCGAAACTCTCGGCCCGTCTCGGCGAAGGCGTTATCAACGGGCTGATGACGGCGCGCATCGGAATCGCTGCGATGGACCTTTGCCGTCCGCTCGCCTTCCGCGCGCTCAAACGCCCGGGAATCGGCGACTTCATCGGCAATCTTACGCCGTCCATGACCGGTCGCGACCAGCACAAGTAAGTGCAAGGCGTTTTTCTCAGCGTGTGAGCCTGACGTAACGGAAGCAGCCTGGAAGCGCATAGTTTTCATGCCTGTAGCGGCATGAAATCAACATGCGAACAGCTCCGGAAATCCCGATTTTCCAGTGCATTTCGGCAGGCCGGAAACCAACCATTAACCATTATTCGGCAAAACTCCGAGGCAGTAACGGGTAGGTGTGCCAAGGAAATTCCATGTATTCGCGCAAGCTTCTTATCGTCTGCGGCCTCGCCGCCGTGGCCCTGTCGCCGGTCGCCGAAATCACGCCGGCAGCAACCGCCGCAACACGCGACAAAGCCTTCTTCGAGTCGGTCGCCGGCTCCTGGAGAGGCCCGGGTGAAATCGTCGCCGGCAAATACAAGGGCACGAAGTTCACCTGCAATCTCGTCGGCTCGTCGGTCACCGACGGTACCGGCATCAAGCTCGACGGCTCCTGCCGCGTCGGCGTCTTCAAGCAGCCGATGACCGCGACGATCACGCAATCGGGCAACAGCTACAAGGGCCAGTTCCTGGATGGCGCAGCCGGCAAGGGCCTGGACGTCATTTCGGGCACGGTCACGCCCGATACCGTCGTCGTCGGCCTCAACCGCTCCAAGCTCAACGGCGCCATGATCGCCCGCATCCGTGACGACAAGACGATGAACGTCACGGTTTCGGTCAAGGTGGAAGACCGGATGATCCCGGTCATCGGCCTGACGCTGACCCGCCAGCTCGACGAAATGACGGTCGGTTCCGTTCAGTAAACCCTACTGATCACGCAGACACACCAGGCGGCGGATTTTCCGCCGCTTTGCGTTTCAGGACTTCGTCCACCAGTCGCGGGAAGCATCGGCAATCTCGATGCCCAGCACATCGGTATCCTTCAGCCATTCCCCTACGCTGCGGCCTTTAACAACGCGATCGGCGGCAAAATCCGCGAGCGGCATCAGCACGAAACCGCGCTCCGTCATCCGCGGATGCGGCAGCTCCAGCCGCGGCGCCGCCTGCTCGACATTGTCGAAAGTCAGCACGTCGATATCTAGCGTGCGCGGCCCCCAGCGCTCGATCCGCTCGCGCTTCATTTCGCGCTCGATATCGAGGCAGACATCGAGAAGCGCCTCGGGCGTCAGCTGCGTATCTACAGCGGCGCAGGCGTTGAAGAAGAAGGACTGATCCGTATTGCCCCATGGCGGCGTGCGATAGAGCCGCGAGACCTCCGTCACGCGCGTATCGGCGCGCGCATCGAGCGCTTGCAAGGCAGCAGCCATCGAGGCGACGGGATCGCCGACATTGCCGCCGAGCCCGAGCGTCGCCGGTCTGAAATGATCACTGGGCAAAATGTTCGACGCTCACCTGAACGAAATCCAGCACGCCCGGAACCGGCGCACTCGGCTTGCGCACCGTGATCTTGGCGCGGGTGATCTGATGGAAGCGCTCGCAGAGCCCCTTGGCGATATCGAGCGCCAGCGCCTCGATGAGATAGCGCCGCTTGCCGACGACGATTTCCTCGATAACGGTGAAGGCAATACCGTAATTGACGGTGTCCTCGATCGAGTCGCTTTCCAGCGCCTTGCCGGCGATCACATCGAGCTCTGCGTCGACGAAGAAGCGCTGGCCGAGGAACTCCTCCTCGTCATGGACGCCATGACGGGCGAAGAACGCACAGTTCTGCATCAGGATGGTATATTTCGTGCTCATTGGCCCCGGCGTCCTTCGTAATTACGGCGTGCCGCCAGCATAGCATCGGCAACGCACAGCGCATCCCTGTTGATTGCGACATTGTGGACGCGGAAAACCGCAGCACCCGCCAATCTCAGCAGCGCGCTGCTCGCCGCCGTCGCGACGTCCCGGTCAGCCGCATCGCGACCGGTGACCGCGCCGATAAACCGCTTGCGCGAGGTTCCGGCCAGCAGCGGCAGCCCGAAACGCTGAAGCTCGGCAAACCGCGCCATCAGCTCGAAATTCTCTTCCGCCGTCTCCTTGGCAAAGCCGAAGCCGGGATCGAGCACGATCTGCTCGTTGCCGATACCCGCCTGCCGCGCAAGACCGAGCGACTGATCGAGGAACAGCGCCTGATCCGCAATCATATCGGCAAGCTTCTCGCGCTCCCGCCCCGTATGCATGATGCAGACGCCAGCCTTTGCGCTGGCTATCACGCCTGCGATCTCCGGCTCCTTCTGCAGCCCGAAGACGTCGTTGACGATATGAGCGCCCGCTTCGAGCGCAAGCCGCGCCGTCTCGGCCCGGTAGGTATCGATGGAAATCAGCGCGTCTGACCTGTCGCGAAGCGCCTCGATGACAGGCAGCACCCGCTGCTGCTCTTCCGCCGCATCGACCTTCGCAGCACCCGGCCGCGTAGACTCGCCGCCAATGTCGATAATCTCGGCGCCATGGGCGATCGCCGCCAACGCATGTTCGACCGCCGCTTCCGTGCTGTCATAGCGTCCGCCGTCGGAAAAGGAATCCGGCGTCACATTGACGATCGCCATGATGACGCTCTTGCCGCCGAGCTCCAATTCGCGGCCATGCGCGAGGCGCCAGCGACTGCTCCGAAGCTCGTCCATGAGCGTTTATCCCATTGAAAACAAAAATTCCGGCGCGCTCTATTGCGCTCGCGGTGGCTATGCCCCAAGCTCCGCCAACTTTCAACACGGGTTGTCGTCTAGAATGCCTTCCGCATCGCGTAATATGCGTCTCTTCCTTGCTTTTTCCATGACGATTGCCCTTTGCACTTCCGCCCAGGCGGCCGTGGTCGCGACGAAAAGCTATTCCTATTTCGATATCCGCGGCAAAACCGCAGACGAGCTCGATCAACAGCTCAGCACCCGCGGCCCGACTGCCAACGGCTCATCCGCCCGCCATCCCGGCGCCACCAAGATCCGCTTCGGCGGCGAAGCGACCTATGTCCAGCATGACGGCCGCTGCCGCGTCGGCAGCGCCAAGGTGACTGTGCATACGCAGATCATCCTGCCGCGCTGGCGCAGCCGCAAGGGCGCATCGAAGGAACTGTCGATGATCTGGGATGCGCTCTCGAGCGACATCAAGCGCCACGAGGAGCGCCACGCCGAAATCGCCCGCAATCAGGCCCGCGTCATGGAGCGCCAGATCCTGGCCCTGCCCGCCCAGCGCAGCTGCGAGACCATGCAGGAGTTGGTATCGGATGTATCAGCTCGCGGTATAGATGAGCACGACCGGCTTCAGGCGCGTTTCGACAAGGTCGAGGCGGTCAACTTTCAAAACCGGATGCTACGTTTGTTGAACAACCGAATCGGTGCATCAGGCGGCAAAAACTAGCGCATTTCCAGGCGAAAGACGATGTTTGATCGTTAGCTGCACAACGAAACCTGTGCGAAACTTGCGCCCTCCCCAGCCTCTCAATGGTAAAAATTTGCGATAGGCGACTCAACTGAGGCGCGCTAATATGAACACATTCGAAAGTTCAGGCGTGAACGACCTGACCTTTTGTCTCTGGGTTCTCCTGGCGCGTTCCAAGCCGCGGACGGTCCTCCCTCGTCCGATGGTTATGCGCCCGCCTCGCCTCGCTCGTCATCCGGCGCGCGAGGCTTTTTTTGGCGTCAATTACGCCTGACGTTCCGGAACGTGAACCGTCAGGCCGTCGAGCACGGCCTTCATGCGGATCTGACAGGAAAGACGCGAATTCGGGCGGACGTCGAAGGCGAAGTCGAGCATGTCTTCTTCCATCGCTTCCGGCGGGCCGACACGCTCTACCCACTCTTCGTCGACATAGACATGACAGGTCGCGCAGGCGCAGGCGCCGCCGCATTCGGCTTCGATGCCCGGGACGGAATTGCGCACGGCATTTTCCATGACAGTGGAACCCTGATCGACGTCGAGGTCAAAGCGCGTGCCGTCAAAGGCGACAATGGTCAGTTTGGGCATTTTGATTTCCGGTAACTTAATGAGGGAGGATCAGAATTTTTCTTCCAACAAATCTGCGAGCCAGTCAACATCGGCCGTCTCGCGCTCTTCATCCCATACTTAAAAGCGACAGGCTTTCTTGATTGCGTCATGCCGCTGGTCACAAAAAGACCCGCTGTGCCCTAAAACAGACTTGCTGTTCACGCGAACAGACTTGCTGTTTCGGAATGGCGCAGCGGGTCCAGCTTTGTAGACCGATGCTCTGCTCTTAGCGGCTGAGCTTCAGGATGAAATTTTCCGCCTCGACGACGGCGGCGCCGACGGCGGCCATCGATGCCGCATCGCCGGCGTTGTATTCGAGCATTTCAGCCGTCTCGGAGACCCGGAAGGCGCCGACTGCGCTTGCCGCGCCCTTGAGGCGATGGGCGGCTGCGACGATCTTCTTCGCCTCGCCGGAGGCGATTTCTCCGAGACACGCGCGCGCCTGGCGCGCAAACATCTGAAGCACTTCGATTTCGAGGGCCTTGTCGCCCATCGTCTGCTTTGCAAGATGCACCAGGTCGATCGGACGGACCTTGGAGGGGCACGGCCCCTTCGAATTATCCGGCGCTTCGAACGCGATACTGACTGCTGCCATGTGCCAAACTCCCGTCTTTATCCCCGCGGTTGAACTCAATAGTGCGGTTGGAGCGTGGCGATCGCGTTAAATTCCGGCACATTGAGGGCGGGATTCTCCCGCTATGGTTAATATCCGTTAAACATCGCTAAATTATTGGTTTTTCAACAGGCTCTGCCGTTAAATCATGTTAACAACCCTTTAACGGCGGGTGATTAGCAAGCCTTCGTTAATTGTCTCCGAAGCCCGGATGTGTCACTACGATACTGGTACAGTGGGTTTGTGCTACGCGCCTTTGCGGGCCAAGTGGATAATGGTAATGTTTTGATACCGTCCGTTTGAAAAAGCGGCTATCCACTCTGAAATGACATGCTTATCCGTCCGTCGTCTCGGATGGTAAGGTCAGAGCAAAAGGTTGACGTCCGGGCGCGGCGATGCCCGGATCAGCGGCTGAACCGGCTGAGATGTAACGAGGCGTAACGGAATGGCGAACAACAAGTACAACGAGTCGATCGAGGACAAGGCGTTCAAGGCATTGGACGAGGCGCTCCAGATCGACTTCAGCCAGCAGAAAGCGCCGTCTCGCAGCGGCAAAACGCCCGACGCCCCGGAGGCCAATGTGTCTGAGACCCCATCTGCGCGTAATCAGCAGGAACAGGACGACAGCCAGCGCCGCCGCGGCCGCGCAAAGACTGCAGAACAGCCCGCCCCCCGCGCCCCGGCCTTCGCGCCGGCCAACGACGCCAATCGCAATACGCCGGCAACGCTTCTGAAGTCGCTCGACGGCGGCTCGACGCGCACGGCCATCCGCAACGCCACGCTCTTCTCGCTCCTGTGGATCGTCGGCGGCATCGGCCTGATGTCCCTGCTCTATTCGCCGCAGATCTGGCAGATCCGTTCGATCGCCGATCTGGTGGCGCTTCCCGGCGTGATCGCCGGCATCATCGGCATCATCGTGCCGGTCCTGCTCTTCTACGCTTTCGCCATCATGATTTCCCGTGCGCAGGACATGCGCAACGCCGCCCGCTCTATGGCCGAGGTCGCCCTGCGCCTTGCCGAGCCGGAAACCATTGCCTCCGAACGCATCATGACGGTCGGCCAGGCCGTGCGCCGTGAAGTCTCGGCGATGAATGAAGGCATCGAGCGCACCATTGCGCGCGCCTCCGAGCTGGAAACGCTGGTTCATTCCGAAGTCAATGCGCTCGAGCGCAGCTATGCCGATAACGAACTGCGCGTGCGCGGCCTCGTGCACGAGCTCGGCTCCGAACGCGAAGCGATCGTCAATCACGCCGAGCGCATCCGCAGCTCGATCGTCGGTGTTCACGACCAGCTGAAGGAAGACCTGTCGCTAGCGACCGAAGAAATCGCCGTCCGCCTCTCGACCTCTGGCGAAGCCTTCGCCTCGATGATCGACACACGCGCTGCGACGCTGACGGAAAAGTCGGAAGCCGCCATCCAGTCGCTTGGCACGTTGCTCGCTGCCAAGACGGATTCGCTGCTGCAGACGCTGACCTCCTCCGGTTTTGCGCTTGCGCATGAATTCGACACCCGCCTGGATACGCTGACTTCCAGCCTCAGCGAACGCGGCGAGCACCTGCTCAGTCAGTTCGAGACGCGCGCCTCCACCATGGACAGCAGCGCCGAGAAGCTGAACGCTGCCCTCAACGACCGCGCCCGCCAGCTGAACGAAATCCTGATCGCCCGTACCCGCGAGATCAACGAGACGCTGACCGGCAGCGAACGCGAGATCACCGGCTCGCTCGATGGCGTTCTCGCCAAGCTCAACAGCGCGCTCGACGAACGTGGCGCGAGCTTCCGCCAGAGCCTGCAGTCCAGCGCCGACGACGCGATCATGGACCTCGACCTGCGTTCGGGCTTCTTCGAAGAGCGCCTGCAGAGCACCGTCGCGCAGATGTCGACGGCCTTCGACGAGCGCGTCGCCGAATTCGCGACCGCCTTCGACAAGCGCGCCGGTTCGCTCGATACCAAGCTCATGGAAAGCCTCGCCCGCATCAACGAAACGCTAGCAGGCGGTTCGGAATCGATCGACGGCATCCTGAACTCCAGCATCGAGCGCCTGGGCGCCTCAATGACCGACCAGTCCTTCGCGCTGGCAACCGCACTTGGCACCGGCCAGGAAGTGCTGGAAAGCTCGCTCGGCAGCAAGGTCGAGGAAATTTCCGAGGCGCTCGCCGCCCGCACCAAGGAGATCAACCAGACGCTCAAGTCCGCTTCCAGCGAAGTCAACGACGCGCTGGCCGCCGGCATGGCCGATTTCCACGGCAACCTCACCGGCCGCACCAGCGAGTTCACCACCACGCTGCAGAACGCCACGGGCGAGATCTCGCAGGCTCTGGCAGCCGGCACATCCGGTCTCCAGGCCGGTCTTGCCGAGCATACCGCAAACCTCTCCTCGGCCCTGCACAGCGCCACCGGCGAAATCTCGCTGGCGCTCGCCGCCGGCACGTCCGAGCTGCATAACAATCTCTCGGCCCGCTCGACCGAATTCCGCGACACGCTGCTGACGACCACCTCGGAACTGACGGCTGCCGTGTCCGCCGGTGCCGATCAGATCAGCTCCGCCTTCGGCCGCGCCGACGATCTCAACACCGTCATTTCCGAGCGCGCCGCCGCGATCACCACGGCGCTCGACTCCGCGCATGAGCGCATCGACAGCGCCATGGCCGAGCGCAGCAATGCTCTCGCAAGCACGCTATCGAGCCACCACGACCGCGTAGCCGACGCACTCGACGAACGCACCATGGCGCTCGCCATCTCGCTCGACGCCGCCCAGGAGCGCCTCGAAGGCACTATGTCCGACCGCGCCAATGCGCTGAACGACGCGCTTTCGGCGAACCACGCCCGCCTGTCCGATACGCTCTCCGCCAATCACGATCGTCTCTCCGACGCTCTCGACGAGAAAACCATGGCGCTCGCCATTTCGCTCGACGACAGCCAGAGCCGCTTCGACAGCGCACTGGAAGCCCGCGCCAATGCAATGCTCGACACCGTTGCCGGTGCCGAAGCCCGCGTTGCCGGCGCCTTCGCCGACAAGTCGGAAGCAATCCGCAGCGCCTATATCGACAGCCAGGATCGCCTGGAGCGCTCGCTAAACGAACATGCAGCCGCCCTGCACTCCTCGCTCTCGAGCAACAGCGACCGCATCGAAGCAGTGACCGGCGACGCCGCCGCCCGCTTCCAGTCGCTGACCGGTGAAGCTGCAGACCGTATCGAGGCAGTAACCGGCGATGCCGCAAGCCGTCTGCAGACGCTGACCGGCGCCGCGGCCGATCGCATCGAAGCCGTCACCGGTGGCGCAGCGACCCGCATGCAGTCGCTCGCAGGCGAAGCCGCCGACCGCATCGAAGCGGCAACCGGCGACGCAGCAGCACGCTTCCAGACCCTGACGGGCGACGCTGCGGAACGCATCGAAGGCGGCCTCGCCTCGGCGCATGACCGCATCCGCTCGACACTGGAAGACCGTACCAACGCCATCAGCCTGGCCCTCGGTGAAGCCCATGCGCAGATCAGCGACACGCTCTCCGAACAGGCAACGACGATCAGCGCTTCGGTCGCCGCCAGCACCAGCATGCTCGAAATGTCGCTCGAAGATCACGAGGCATCGCTGCGCCAGACGATCGACAACAGCTCTCGCGCCCTCGACGAGCGCCTCCGCGAAGGCGCCGGCCAGATCGCCGAACGCTTCCAGGGCGCCGCAGCCGAAATCTCCCGCACGGCCGAGACCTTCTCGACCCATCTCGACCATTCCGTCAGCGGCATGACCGAGCGCTTCGCCGAAACCGGCTCGCGCGTCGAGGCCGGCCTGACGACGCTTGAAAACCGCATCCGCGATGGTGTCGGTGGCGTTGCCGAGCAGGTCGATGCAGCCGGCGCGCGCCTTTCCGAAACGCTCTCCGACAGCATCAACCAGCTGCGCGAGCTCGGCGATGACGCCGCCTTCCGTGTCACCACCGTTCTCGAAAGCACCAGCGACACGCTGACCGGCGCAATCGACGATCGCACTGCGAGCCTGGCTTCGACGCTCGAAGAGCGCGCCCGCAGCCTGTCGTCTTCGATCGATGCACAGGCCTCCAGCCTCGCAGCCAGCCTCGACGTCCGCGCGTCGCAGATGAACGCTTCGCTCGAAGCGAGCTCCGCAAACCTGACCACTGCACTGGATGAGCGCACCACGCATCTCTCCTCCGCTCTCGACGACCGCACCGCCCGCCTCTCCTCATCCCTCGACGACCGCACGGCGCGCCTGACGTCCTCGCTCGATGAGCGCACCGCTACGCTCTCGTCGTCGATCGACGAGCGCACCTCCAATCTCGGCGACACCATGGATCGCGGCGGCGAGCGTCTCGGCGAGCGCCTCTCCACCATGGACCGCGCACTCACCATGGGCCTCGAAGCCGTCAACCAGACGATCGAAGGCAAGGCCGCTGGTCTCGCCTCGACGCTGCGCAATGCCGTTGCCGACGCAGCCCAGGGCATGGACGCCGAAGCACAGCGCACCGCCGACCTGATGGGCCGCACCGGCCAGCAGTTCACCGAAACGCTCGATGCCAAGAGCGGCGAATTCGCCCGTTCGATGGACGAGCGCTCCGAGCAGATCGTCGGCCGCGTCTCCGAGGCACAGAACCGCCTTGCCGGTCAGGCTGCCGCCGTCGCCCAGACCTTCTCGGAAGCTGGCAACGCCATCGTCAACAAGGTCGCCGAAGCCGAAACGCTGGTCAGCGGCCAGGTTAGCGCCATCTCGCAGGCTCTGTCCGACGCCCAGTCGTCGCTGGAGACCCGTGGTGACGCGATCCGCACGACGATCGCCACCGCCAGCGAGACGATCGCCAGCACCATGTCCGACGTCGACCGCACGCTCGAAGCACGCGGCACGGCAATCCGCACCGGCCTCGAAGACCGCGCCCGCGAACTCGATGCTTCACTGACCGATATCGACAAGGCTCTCGAAGCCCGCGGCAGCTCGATCCGCGCAACGCTGGACGAGCGCACCCGCGAGCTCAACTCGATGCTGGCCGGCCGTTCTTCGGAACTGTCGCGCCTGATCGACGAGACCGCCCGCCCGATGATCGAGCGCTACGCCGAAACAGGCCAGGAAGCTGCGGCCCGCATCGCGGCCGCCGCCGAGCAGAGCGCCGACCGCCTGCGTGCCGAAAACGCTGCGCTTGCCAACGCAATCGCTGCCCGCACGGAAAGCGCCTCGACGGCCGTCAACGCCATCGAGACCAGCCTGCTTGCCAACGTCAACTCGCTGATCGAGCGCCTCTCCGACAACAGCGCCTCGATGGCGCTGATGATGAACCGCGCCGCCCAGGACCTGACCGATGTCGACGGCCGCCTCGGCGACACGACCTCGCGCTTCACGGACTCTGCCGCCAAGGCCGCCGAAATGGTCTCCGCCTCGACCCGCCTGCTCGAGGGCAAGGTCGATCGTCTCTCGGATATCTCCGGCCAGACGCTCGCCCAGGTCGGCTCGATCATCGGCCGCTTCGACGAGCATTCGAAGGTGCTGACCCAGGCCTCCGGCCTGCTCGCCGCCGCCCAGTCGAACCTCGTATCGACGCTCGAAGAACGCGAAGGCGCGCTGCAGAACCTGTCGCTCGGCCTCGTGCAGCGCTCGGAAGAAATCGAAAAGACGATGCGCTCGCTCGGCAGCATGGTCGAAGGCGCCTTCGAGCGTGCCGAACAGCGGTCCAACCAGGTCAGCGGCAATCTGCGCCAGAGCGTGCAGACGTCGTTTGCCGATATCGGCCGCGTTCTCTCCGATACCGAGAAGCGCGCCGAGGAAGCCGCCGAAGCCATGCGCAGCTCGATCGTCAAGGCCGGCGAAGAAGCCAACGCCACGATCGACGGCACCTTCGGCAATGCCGAGCGCCGCTCGAGCGAACTTGCCAACCGCCTGCGCGGTGGCCTGACGGCGTCGCTGTCGGATGTCGAACGCATGCTCGGCGAAGCCGGCCGCGCCTCCGACGGCGCTGCCCAGCAGCTGCGTGAATCGCTCCGCGAAGCCGTCGAGGAAGCGGTCGCCCGCTTCTCTGGCGCCACCGAAGAGATCCGCCGCTCGGCTGGTGATATCCGCAAGGAACTCGACATGACCCGCAGCGAACTGAAGCGCGGTGCCTTCGATCTTCCCGAGGAGGCCAAGGAAAGCGCTGCCGCCATGCGCCGCGCCGTCGCCGAACAGATCAAGGCGCTGCAGGATATCTCGCATATCGTCGGCCGCTCGGTTCAGCAGTTCGAAGTTTCCGAACCGGCTCCGCGTGCGGCACAACCTGCCCCGGCTGCCGCGCCCCGCCAGGCTCCGCCGGCACCGGCTCCGGTCGCGGCGCCCGTCGTGGCCGCCCAGCCGGCGCCGCAGCCCGCTCCGGCCCCGGCACCCCGCCCGCAGATCGAGGATGGCTTCGCGCTTCGCGGCACCATCGCTCCGCCTCAGGCTGCAGCGCCGCAACGCGCCGCTCCGGTCGCCCCGGCTCCCGCCGCCGCAACACCGGCCCGCCAGGAATCCGGCGGCTGGATCAGCGATCTGCTGCGCGGCGCCTCGCGTGACGAAGATGCCGAAGAGGCCCCGGCCCGTCCGGCAGCACCACGCGCCGAAGCAGCCGCACCGGCACAGCAGCGCGCCGCCGACAGCCGCAACCCGCGCCATGTGGTGGAATCGCTGAACTCGCTTTCCGTCGATATCGCCCGCGCCATCGATCACGATGCCTCGGTCGATCTCTGGCGCCGTTACCAGCGCGGCGAGCGCGACGTCTTCACGCGCCGCCTCTACACGCTGAAGGGCCAGCAGACCTTCGACGAGATCAAGCGCAAGTATGACCGCGAGCCGGAATTCCGCACCGCCGTCGATCGCTACATCGCCGATTTCGAAAAGCTGCTCGCCGACGTTGCCCGCAGCGACCGCGACCGGACGATCACGCAGTCCTACCTGACGTCGGATACCGGCAAGGTCTACACCATGCTGGCCCACGCCGCGGGCCGCCTGACGTAACGGAAGCGAAATCGCAGTTAAGTACAAGAAAAGGGCCGCTTCATTCGCGGCCCTTTTCCATTTCAGCAATGCGGTATCGAAAGCGCCTCACGGCAAAGTGAGACAAACGGCCGCCGTAAATCCGGGCTTATCAGCAAGACACGCTTGTCATAATGCCGTAGATTTGCTCAACCCGGCGGGCCAGACAACGTCACTCCGTCACGACCCCATGCAGGTTGCCAGCGTGCTGCCGCCGTTTTGAAGAGATCACATTCGATGCCAAAGACCATGCCGCTGCTTCTCTCCGCAGCGTTCTCCGCTTCCCTGTTCCTCGGGCTGGCCTCCACATCATTGGCCGGACAGGCAAGCTTCCTGATGGACGCACAGACGGGTCAGGTGTTGGCGAGCGCCAATCAGGACGATCTCAACTACCCGGCATCGCTGACCAAGATGATGACGCTCTATCTGGCATTTGAGGCCATGCATGCCGGCCGTCTCAGTTGGGATCAGAAGCTGACCATGTCCGAGAATGCCGAGAGCAAGGAGCCCTTCAAGCTCGCCGTCGGCGCCGGCCGCAAGGTCACGGTGCGTGAAGCGGTCGAGGGCATTATCGTTCTCTCGGCCAACGACGCCGCTGTCGCGATCGCCGAACAGCTCGGCGGCTCCGAAGATGCCTTCGGCAAGCTGATGACCGCAAAGGCCCATCAGCTCGGTATGACCAATACCGTCTTCAAGAACCCGTCGGGTCTTCCCGATCCCGAGCAGGTGACGACGGCGCGTGACATGGCGACGCTCGGGGCATCGCTGATCCGCGACTATCCGGAAGAGTTCAAGATGTTCTCCATGCGCGGTTTCCAGTTCCGCGGCATGAAGCTGCGCGGCCACAACAATGTCATGTACCGCTATCAGGGCGCCGACGGCATCAAGACCGGCTATACGGATGCGTCCGGCTATAACGTCGTGACGTCGGTCAACAAGGATGGCCGCCATGTCGTCGGTGTTGTCATGGGCGAGAAGACCGCGGCGATCCGCGACGACAAGATGGCCGCCATGCTGGACGCCACACTGAACAGTGCTCCGGCCGCCGCAACGGCTGCCGCCGACCCGTCGGCCGCCACCGCCGCCATTCCCGCAAACTGATCGCTACGCCGGCTGCTTCACATCGGCAGCCGCGAAATGCGCCAGCTGGTCCGCATGGGCCTTCGCGAAGGCCGGTCTTGCCGTCGCCCGCTTCACATAGGCACGGCAGGCCGCAAAAGCTGACAATCCATCGAAACGATCGACAAGGCGCAACACATCCGCCATCAGGATATCAGCGACGGAGAACCGTCCGGCCAGCCACTCGCGGGCTGCAAGCACCGGCTCCATATGCTTCAGCCTCGCCTTCAGGAAGGAATCCAGGCTCTTCCAGGCCGGTGTATCGCCATCCTGCCCGGAGAAGATCATGATCGTCCAGGGCAGGCTTGCCGCCTCGACCGAGTTCAGCGCCGCAAACAGCCACTCCAGCGCCTCGCTGCGGCCCTTGTCGTCGCCCGGCATCAGCGCCTCGCTCTTGTTGCCGAGATGGAGCAGGATCGCGCCGCTTTCGAAGATCGAGAGTTCGCCGTCCGTCAGCCACGGCACCTGACCGAACGGCTGGTGCGCGAAATGCTGCGCGTCACGCTTGGCAAAGGGTATGCCCGCGACGCGATAGGGCAATCCCGCCTCCTCCAGCGCCCAGCGCACGCGGATGTCGCGTACATAGCCGCGCGGCAGATCGGGAACCCAGTCGAAGGTGGTCAGGACGAGGCCGGTCATTCTCTGTCTCCTTGCTATCGGTTTAGCAAAGGACGTCCCGGCACTTCATGTTCCGACACCGGCGGGTGATTTTTCTCGTTCTCCGCCGATATCCCGTATCAGATGGACTGCAGCGTCCAGTCGACGATCTGCGTCGTGACCGCGGAGAAGGACCGGTCGAGCGCCTTGACCATGCCATCGGCCGCTCCGCCGCCAGCCGGAACCGCGGCGCGGAATACCTTCTGCGCACGCACCGTGCCGTTACGGTCGTTGATGATCTTCGCGGAGATCTCGACGACGGCCTGGCTGCCCTTGCTGCTGTCGATTTCGAAGGCGCGGATATCGGTCACGACCTGATAGTCGATCGCCAGACCCTGCCCGGGCTTGCCGACGCCGCCGAGCTTGCCGGAATTCTCATAGGCTTCGACCAGCTTCGACTGCACCATGCGGGGCAGCTTGTCGCTCCACTGCGAGCGGGCCAGATACTGGATTTCGGAAGGCGAAACGCGCACCACGATCTGTTCGCTGTTCAGCGCCTGCAGCGCCGTCGGCTCCGGCACCAGAATCTGGCTGCGCTTGGCGGCCGGGCCAGCTCCATCGGCCATCGCAGCCGAGAGATCATAGGTGTCGTTCTTGGCGCCCGTGCCGCAGCCGGCAAGGGTCAGCGCCACCAGCGGCAGCGCGAAGGCTGCTCTCGCCAGCAATGAACGGCGCGCCAACAGATGCGATACGGCCATATTACGCTTCCCCTGCTTTCCCCAGATCAACGGCGTGTCCGGCCGTCATATTGCTTCACCGTATCGCCACCGAAGATCAGGCGCTGCGGGTTCTTGTCGAAATTGCTGATCGCGTCGTTGAGGTTCTGCACCGTGCTGCGCGTATCGTTGACCAGCGACTGCACGTCACGCAGACCACCGCTCGAGAATTTCTGCAGATTGTCGGCGATCGGCCCGATGCGGGCATTCAGGTTGTCGGCAACCTTCTTGAAGGATTCCAGCGTGTCGCGCGCCTCGGCAAACAGCGACTGCGAATTGTCGGTGCCGAGCAGCGCATCGAGCTTGATCAGGATGCCGTCGACGCGCGTCGAAGCCGAATTCAGTTTGTTCGCCATCTGCGAGACGTCCTGAATCGTCTGGTTGATGTCCTTCTGATGCGACGAAACCGTATTGGCAACGTCGCGGATCGATGCGACGGCAACGCGCGCATCCTTGGTCGCCTGCGAGATATCGTCGACCGTGCCCTTCAGCTTCTGCGGATCGATCTGCGCAATCAGCGTATCGACGCGATCGAGCGCCACCTGCGCCTTCTTGCCGACATCGTTGAAGGTCGTTGCCGTCTGGTCGAACTTGTCGATCGCGCCCTTCAGGCCGCCGGATGCATCGGCAACGTCCTTGCTGACCTTCTCCGCGTTGGCGAGGATTGTATCGATCTTCTTGGCATCGACGGCCTTGACCAGCGCCTCGACGGCGGCAAGCGTCGAATCCACTTTACCGGAGACATTGCGGACGGTCTCGGAAAGCTGGCCGACACTCTGCAGGAAGCTGTCGATATTGCCGGAATTCTTGGCGAGCGCGTCCGAGAAGGTCTCGGCGTTCTGCAGCGTCTTGGTCAGCGGTCCGCGCGCATCCTGCACGAAGCCCTGTACCTGCCCGACCGCATCATTGGCGCGGTCGAGGATCTTGTCGGCAGTCGCCAGAAGGTTCGTCACGCTCGACTGATCGGCGACGATGACGGCGCGCTTGCCGCTGTCGATCGACTTCTGCAGGATGTTCTCCTCGCCGACCTTGCCGCCCGACATTTCGATATAGGCAGCACCCGTCAGGCCCTGGATTTCAAGGATCGCCTTGGTCGAGGGATAGATCGGCGCATCGACGCGCACTTCGGTGAAGGCCAGCGAATATTGCGGATCGTCGGCATCGATCGACAGCGACTTGACCGAGCCGACCTGGATACCGTTGAAGCGCACCGGCGAACCGACGCTGAGGCCGTTTGCCGATCCCGGAATGCGCACGACGAGCTCGGCCATCGGGCCGCTGCGGCCGTATTCCGCCATCCAGTAGACGAAGCCGAACGCCGCTGCGATCACCAGAACGGTGAAGATGCCGACAATCGTGTAGTTCGCTTTGGTTTCCATCGTCTCCGGTCACTTCCCGCGGCTGTCGTGACTGCCCGCGCGCCCGGCGCCGGCAGTCTCTTCCTGCGGCACGATCGAGCGTGCGCGCTTGCCCTTGAAATAGGACTGAACCCACGGATCGTCGTAGGCCAGCATGTCGTCGATCGTCCCTTCCACCATTACCCGCTTCTTTCCGAGCACGGCAATACGGTCACAGACGGAAAACAGGCTGTCGAGATCGTGGGTCACCATGTAGACGGTGAGGCCCAGCGTATCGCGCAGCCTGGCAATGAGGTCGTCGAATTCGGCAGCGCCGATCGGGTCGAGGCCCGATGTCGGCTCGTCCAGAAAGACGAGATCCGGGTCGAGCGCCAGAGCGCGAGCAAGTGCGGCGCGCTTGATCATGCCGCCCGAAAGCTCCGAGGGATATTTGTCGGCCGCATCGGCCGCGAGGCCGACGAGCTTGATCTTCAGATGTGCGAGCTCGTCCATCAGCGATTTCGGCAGATCCAGATATTCGCGCATCGGCACCTGGATGTTTTCCTTCACCGTCAGCGACGAAAACAGTGCACCCTGCTGGAACAGAACGCCGAGGCGCATGTCGAGCGAGTTGCGCTCGCTCTCATTCAGCTCGTCGAAATTCTGGCCGAGGATCTCGATGGTGCCCGACTGGCGCGGCAACAGGCGCAGGATCGTGCGCATCAGCACCGATTTGCCGGTACCGGACGCGCCGACGAAACCGAGGATCTCGCCGCGGTAGATATCGAGATTGAGATTGTCGAGCACGATCTTCGAGCCGAAGCCGACGGTGACGTCGCGCGCCGAAAGCACGATGTCCCGCTCCTTCTCACTACTCGTTTCGTTTTCCTGACCGTTCACGCTCAAACCCTAGAAATTGATGGCCGCATAGAAGATGGCAAACATGCCGTCCATGAGGATGACAACGAAGATCGCCTTCACGACTGCGGCCGTCACGTGCTGGCCGAGCGATTCGGCACTACCGCCGACCTTAAGCCCTTCCACGGCCGCGACAATCCCGATGACGAGAGCCATGAACGGTGCCTTGATCATGCCGGCAAGCACGGTCGACAGCGTCACTGCCTCATGCAGGCGCGACAGGAAGGTCGCGAAGGTGATGCCGGAATAGGCCCAGGCAACGGTTGCGGCGCCCAGCAGCGAAGCGAAATTGGCAAGCACGGTCAGAAGCGGCAGCGCCACTGTCAACGCCACCAGCCGCGGAAAGATCAGCACGCCGACCGGGTTCAGACCCATGACCTTCAGCGCGTCCACTTCCTCGCGCATCTTCATCGAGCCGATTTCGGCGGTGATCGCGCTGCCCGAACGGCCGGCGATCATGATCGCGGTCAGCAGCACGCCGATTTCACGAAGCTGCAGAATGCCGACGAGGTCGACGACGAAGACTTCCGCGCCGAAATAGCGAAGCTGGAACGCGCCCTGCTGCGCGATGATCGCGCCAATCAGGAAGGACATCAGCAGGATGATCGGCGTCGCGCGGACGCCCATGTGATCGATCTGGTTGACGATAGACGCCGGCGACACACCGGAACCGCGGCCGAACTTCATCTGCGCACCGCGCACGGCAGAGCCCAGGATGTACATGGCGGCGGAGAAATTATCCCAGAGATCGAAGGTCATCTTGCCAACGGGCGCGAAGACACGCTCCAGCAACGGCTTCTGCTTCGGCGTCTCGGTCTCCTGCTTCTCCGGCTTGCGGGAGAATTCTTCGATCATCTCGTCGATATGCTGATTGGTGCCCTCGAAATGCACCTGCCGCCCGGCCGCTTCCTCCTGCATCTTCAGGCGCACCAGCAGCCAGACACCCGCCGTATCGATATCGGTGACATCGGAAAGGTCGAGCGTCAGGTCGCCGTCGTTCTGCGGCAGCTTGTCGAAATCCTTGATGACGGTATGAATATTGGCGCTGCGCCAATTGCCTTCCAGACGGACCATCCGCCCGTTGCCATTGGCTTGGTCGTCCACGTGGAGTGAGGCGGCTTTGCTGGGCTCGGGCTTCAAAATGCTTGTGTCTTTCAGGGCTTGCGGCGACATTGCCGACTCGCGAAGCATCGCTCACGCCCGGCGGGTTAATATACCCAAGACCCACAGAATTTCCATGCTTGCAGGATTGCAAATATGCCACGGTCCCTCGAAATCCAAATGAATTCATTCCCGATCGCGGGCACCTTCACCATCTCGCGGGGCGCAAAAACCTCCGCCGAGGTGATCTCGGTGACATTGCGCCAAAATGGCGGGCAAGGATGGGGCGAATGCGTGCCCTACCGCCGCTACGGCGAGACGATGGAAAGTGTCCAGGCACAGATCGAAGCCGCCCGGCCGCTGATCGAATCAGGAATTTCGCGCGAAGACCTGCTCTCGGCGATGGCCCCGGGTGCCGCCCGCAACGCCGTGGATTGTGCGCTTTGGGATCTCGAATCGAAACTCTCGGGCACCAGCGTCGCAACCCGCATCGACGTGACGGCGCCAAAAGCGCTCACCACCGCCTACACGATATCGCTCGGCGAGCCCGACGTGATGGCGGCGCAGGCCGGCGAACATGCCGGACGCGCACTGCTGAAGGTCAAGGTCGGCACCGGCGATGACGAAAGCCGCATCCGCGCCGTGCGTGCAGCAGCCCCCAATGCGGCGATCATCCTCGACGCCAACGAAGGCTGGCCGGAAGCGGCACTCGAGCATCACCTGAAAATCTCAGCCGAAATGAACATCGCCCTCGTCGAGCAGCCGCTGCCGGCAGGCAAGGACGAGATGCTGGCCGTGATCAACCGCCCCGTCATCGTCTGCGCCGACGAAAGCGTTCACCACACCGGCGATCTCGCCAGCCTGCGCGACCGCTACGACGCGATCAACATCAAGCTCGACAAGACCGGTGGCCTGACGGAGGCGCTGGCGATGAAGCGCGAGGCGCAACGGCTGGGCTTCCAGATCATGCTCGGCTGCATGGTCGGCACCTCGCTGGCGATGGCGCCCGCCGTGCTGTTGGCGCAGGATGCCGAATTCGTTGATCTCGACGGCCCGCTCCTGCTCGCCAGAGACCGGGAACCCGGCCTGCGTTACGAAGCTTCCCTGGTCTTCCCGCCGGAAGGAGAGCTCTGGGGCTGAAGGTAATAGGCAACGAAGACCAGCGTCATGCCGATCGCGGCGACCAGCGCCATCACGTAGTAGCTGGCAAGGCCGAGCCAGGCATAGAGATAGCCTGACGCCAGCGTCATCAGGCCCATGAACATGCCGTTATAGAAGAAATAGGCGCCCTGCGCCGAGGATTCCTGCGTTGCCTGCACCGAGGCAACGATCCGCCGCTGCACGCCGGTATGGACGAAGGCATAGGTGCAGGAATGGAAGCACTGCAGGAAGAAAAAGCCTGCGAAACTCCAATGCATCGGAAACAGCACCCAGCGGCAGATGCACATGGCGCAGCCGATGCGGATCAGCGTCCAGGCATTGAAGCGGCGGTTCAGGTGTTTGGAGATGAAGAACACCATCACCTCGGATGCCACGCCGGCACTCCAGAGAATGCCGACCTGCGTCCCCGAAAAGCCGAGCTGGTGCCAGTAGATCGAGGCGAAGGCATAGAGCAGCGCGTGGCTGGACTGCTGGATCGCCACACCCCAGAGCAGCACGAGAAGATGCGGCTGGCGGAGCGAACTCCCGGTCGCCTGCTGCAGATCGACGGGTACGTTGCGCCGCCGCGTCGGGCCGATGCGCGGACAATAGATCGCCATCGCCATCGTCGTCGCAAAGCCGAAAATCATCACGGGCAGCACCATGTTGCCGCCCCAGACACCGATCATTTCGCCGCCGATCATCGTCGAGACGATGAAGGCGATCGAGCCCCAGACGCGCATCGAGCCGTAATCCAGGCCCCAGCGGCGCACGCCGGAAATAACGATCGATTCGACGATCGGCACATAGGGCGCGAAGGTGGCGCCCTGGATGCTGTAGACGATCAGGACCGGCCAGAATGTCGTCGTCCAGTAGAGCGCAATCGCCGTCAGCAGCGACAGCCCGCCCGACCACAGGAGAACGTCGGCGCGCTCCTCCATGCGGTCGGCGTACATGGCAACGATGGGCGCCACGAGCACGCGCACCACCATCGGCACGGCAAGGATGACGCCGATTTCGTGATCGGTGAATTTGTGAACCGCAAGCCAGACGGGGAAGAACGGAAGAGCGACACCGTTGACGATCAGCGGGGCGCAGTAAGACAGGGCGCTGAGCAGCCGGAAACGCGGCGGAGCCCCCTCATCGACAGAGGCATTCTGGGCGGGAATCATGGTGGACCTGCAGGAAACTGTGCGTTGCCTAACACATCAACCTAGGGGCGACTATGGCGAGAAATAGCCCATTTGAAACGTTTTAAAAAATAAATAGGGCCGTTGCCCGGAGGCAACGGCTAAAGGTCTTGCAATATGGCGGGTTGAAAATCAGGCAGCTTGCGGAGCGCGCTCGGGCTGGTGCGTCAGCTTCAGCGTGACAGGCTCGGTGCTGGCAATGGCATTCCAGGTGATCAGCTCGAACGTGCCGTCCTCATGCTCGGCAATCGCCGTGCAGCTCTCGACCCAGTCGCCGGTATTGATGTAGCGCACGCCGTCCATCTCCTCGATGACGGCATGGTGGATGTGGCCGCAGATGACGCCATCGGCGCCGCACTTGCGGGCCTCGTCGGCGACGACGCGCTGGAACTCGCCGATGAAGTTGACGGCATGCTTGACCTGCAGCTTCGCCCAGGCCGAGAACGACCAGTAGGGCATGCCCATGCGGCGGCGGATGGCGGCCAGCACGATGTTGATGCGGATCGCCATGTCGTAGGCCCAGTCGCCGAGATAGGCGAGCAGGCGGGCGTTGCGAACGACGACGTCGAATTCGTCGCCGTGCAGCACCAGGTATTTCTTGCCGTCCGCGCCTTCATGCATCATCCGCTCGGCAACTTCGATGCCGCCGAAATGCATGCCGGGGAAGTCGCGCAGAAACTCGTCGTGATTGCCGGGGATGTAGACGACGCGGGTGCCCTTGCGCGCCTGGCGCAGCAGCTTCTGGACCACGTCGTTGCAGACCTGCGGCCAGTACCAGCTGCGCTTCAGCCGCCAGCCATCAACGATATCGCCGACGAGCACGATCGTATCGGCCTCGTGGTAACGCAGAAAATCGATCAGAAAATCGGCCTTGGCAGCCTTCGAACCAAGATGCACATCGGAAATGAAGAGCGTACGGAAGTGGCGCGTATCCATAATATCCTTCACAGGCTTCCTGCCCATGCCCCATCGTTCATCTGGCCTTCCAAAACCAGACTCGTGTTTCAGGAAGATGACAGCGCGGTTGTTTGACGCATGGCGCGGGCATAAGAGTTTTCCGCTTTTGAGCTCAAATTCTCACTGTCCAGCCACGCCGATTGTTGTATGGAGAAGTCTTCAAACGACATGACTGCGGCATTGGAGAAGGCAATGGATAATCAGGACAAATCCAAGACGGAGAAGAACCTGACAGGCGGAACTCTCGACGAACAGGCGCTGTTCTTCCACCGCTATCCCCGCCCCGGAAAGCTCGAAATTCAGGCAACCAAGCCGCTCGGCAACCAGCGCGACCTGGCGCTCGCCTATTCGCCGGGCGTCGCCGCCCCCTGCCTGGCAATCCGCGATGATCCGGAAACCGCTGCCGACTATACCTCGCGCGCCAACCTGGTCGCCGTCATCTCCAACGGCACCGCCGTTCTCGGCCTCGGCAATATCGGCCCGCTGGCGTCCAAGCCGGTCATGGAAGGCAAGGCCGTCCTCTTCAAGAAATTCGCCAATATCGACGTCTTCGATATCGAGGTCGATGCCTCGACCGTCGAGCAGATGGTCTCGACCGTCGCCTCGTTGGAGCCGACCTTCGGCGGCATTAACCTCGAAGACATCAAGGCGCCCGAATGTTTCGAGATCGAGCAGCAGCTGCGCGCGAAGATGCGCATCCCTGTCTTTCATGACGACCAGCACGGCACCGCGATCATTGTCGCCGCCGCGATCCTGAACGGCCTGGAACTGGCCGGCAAGTCGATCAGCAACGTCAAAATCGTCACGTCAGGCGCAGGTGCCGCCGCCCTCGCCTGTCTCAACCTGCTCGTCGAGCTCGGCGCCAAGCGCGAGAACATCTGGGTCCACGACATCGAAGGCCTCGTCTATCAGGACCGCAACGTCTTGATGGACCAGTGGAAGGCCGTCTATGCGCAGAAGAGCGACACCCGCACGCTCGCCGAAAACATCGGCGGTGCCGATGTCTTCCTCGGCCTCTCCGCTGCCGGCGTCCTGAAGCCGGAACTGCTTGAGCAGATGGCCGAAAAGCCGCTGATCATGGCGCTCGCCAACCCGACGCCGGAGATCATGCCGGAACTCGCCCGCGCCGCCCGCCCGGATGCGATGATCTGCACCGGACGTTCGGACTTCCCGAACCAGGTCAACAACGTTCTCTGCTTCCCCTTCATCTTCCGCGGCGCGCTGGATTGCGGCGCCGAGGAGATCAACGAAGCCATGAAGATGGCAGCCGTCCGCGCCATCGCCGGCCTCGCCCGCGAGGAGCCGTCGGATGTCGCCGCCCGCGCCTATTCCGGCGAGACGCCGGTCTTTGGGCCGAACTACCTGATCCCGTCGCCCTTCGACCCGCGCCTCATTCTGCGCATCGCGCCCGCAGTCGCGAAGGCCGCGGCAGAAAGCGGCGTGGCGCGCCGTCCGATCACCGATTTCGACGCCTATCTCGACCAGCTGAACCGCTTCGTCTTCCGCTCCGGCTTCGTCATGAAGCCGATCTTCACGGCCGCCAAGGCTGCCGAGAAAAAGCGGGTCATCTTCTCTGAAGGTGAAGACGAGCGCGTGCTGCGCGCCGCCCAGGTGCTGATCGAAGAAGGCATTGCCGAACCGATCCTGATCGGCCGTCCGCAGGTCATCGAGACCCGCCTGCAGCGCTACGGCCTGCGTATCCGTCCGCTCGCCGATTTCGCCGTCATCAACCCGGAAGACGATCCGCGCTTCCGCGAATATGTCGATCTCTATCTGTCGCTGGTCGGCCGCCGCGGCGTCATTCCGGAAGCGGCGCGCACCATCGTGCGTACCAACACCACCGTCATCGGTGCGCTGGCGCTTCGCCGCGGCGAAGCCGATGCGCTGATCTGCGGCCTTGAAGGACGCTACGAAAAGCATCTGCGCGACGTTCGCCAGATCATCGGCAAGCGCAAGGATGTCCGTGACTTCTCGGCGCTCAGCCTGCTGATCTCGCAGCGCGGCGCGACGTTCTTCACCGATACCTACGTGACGTTCAATCCGAGCGCCGAAGAAGTGGCGGAATCGGCGGTTCTCGCCGCCGAGGAAATCAAGCGCTTCGGCATCACGCCGCGCGCCGCCCTCGTCTCGCATTCCAACTTCGGCTCGCGCGAAAGCGAGAGCGCCACGAAGATGCGCGGCGCCCTGCAGCTGATCCGCGATGCAGCGCCCGATCTCGAAGTCGATGGCGAAATGCATGGCGAAAGCGCGATTGCCGACGAGATCCGCAAGCGCGTCATGCCCTCCACGACGCTGCACGGCGAAGCCAATCTTCTGGTCTTCCCGAACCTCGATGCGGCCAACATCACGCTCGGCGTCGTTAAGTCGATGACCGACGGCCTGCATGTCGGCCCGATCCTGCTCGGCACGGCGCTCCCGGCTCATATCCTGGCACCGTCGGTCACATCGCGCGGCGTCGTCAACATGGCGGCTCTCGCCGTCGTCGAGGCACAGCAGCCGGCGTGAATTTGCGGTCGATCGGAAAAATGCGTTAGAATTCCTTCGTTAGCTTGTTAACGGAAGGCAGCTAGACAGAATGGATGCGGCAAATGCCCTGCCGCTTCCGGTTTGACTATGCTGCGGGATGATACCGTGAAACGCCGAAGCCTGACCCTTGCCCTTTTCCTTGCAGCTGCCGCGCCCGCGGCGGCGCAGACGAGTGCGATCTGCGAGGATCTGCGCGGCCGCCTTGCCGACCTGCCGCAGGTGATCGGCAACGGCCCGGAAATCCGCCAATATGCGAGCGCGATAGCCGAGCAGAACCTAGAGCTCCGCAAGCTGCGCAACGACCTGCGCAGCAACGGCTGCAGCGTCGACAGCATGGTCGTCATCGGCGGCGAGAATGCCGGCTACTGCAGCGACCTGCAGGAATCCGAAGCGCGGATGATCGACAACATCCACTACCTCCAGGACCGCCGCAACCAGCTGCGCGAATCCGGCGGCAGCGATATCAACGAACGCCGCCAGCTGATGGCCGCCCTCGACGACAACGGCTGCAACGACGATTCCGGCTATCAGCCTGACCAACGCGCCTACGAGCCAGCACCAAGCACTGAAGAACAGGCGATGCGCGGCGATACCTTCATCCCGCTCGGCAACGGCGAGGAAGGCAACACGCAATATGGCGTGCCGCGCGGCGAGATGATGTCGCATGTCAGCACCATGTGCGTGCGCACCTGCGACGGCGGCTTCTTCCCGATCAGCACCAACGCCACCTCGATCGATTTCGGCCGCGATGCCTCGACCTGCTCGAAAATGTGCCCCGGCATCGAGACCGAGCTCTTCTATCAGGATGTTTCGAACACCGACGCCGCCAACATGATCTCGGCCGCAACGGGCGCCCGTTACAGCGCGATGCCGAACGCCTTCGCCTACAAGAACCGCGCTCCCGGCGAAAAGTCGTCCTGCACCTGCAATCTGACCGCCTATTACGAGCAAATGCGAAAGAACCAGACCGTAAGCGAACCGCCGCCGAAGGGCTCGATCACCACGATCACCACCAAGCCTGCAGCCACGGCATCTCAAACGCCGGCTGCACCGCAGCCACAGATCCCGGACCGGCCCTATGAGCCGCAAAATAGCAAGGTCCGCCAGGTCGGCCCGCAATTCCTCGCAGGCGACCAGGGCAGCATCGATCTGAAGAACCCGGCAACATCAGGCCCGCAGCCGCAGCAGCAACAGCAGAACTAACCGGCATAGACTGAACGTCGACCGGCCCTAGCGGCGGCCCCAGCCGTCGCGGAAGACCAGCTCCTCGAGTGGCAGCCGCTGCCGCCAGCCTTTGACGGCGAGTTCCGGCTCCCGGTAGAGCTCGTCGACATAGCCGACGCAGAGCCAGGCCACGATCTCGATATGCGCGGGCACGCCGAGGATCTCCTTGAGCTCACTTTCATGGAAGATGCTGACCCAACCGACGCCGACGCCTTCGGCCCGCGCAGCAAGCCACAGGTTCTGCACGGCACAAACGGTCGAATAGCTGTCCATCCGCGGATTATGCGTACGCCCCAGCACCACCTCGCCGCTGCGCGAGGGATCGCAGGTGATGCAGAGGCCGAGCGGTGCCTTGAGGATGCCTTCGAGCTTCAGCGACCGGTAGGTCGCCTGCCGCTCGCCATCGAACATCCCGGCCGCCTCATGGTTGGCGCGATCGAACGCCTCCCATACCCGCCGGCGCACGGCCGCATCATCGACGACGATAAAATTCCACGGCTGCATGAAGCCGACAGAGGGCGCATGATGCGCGGCCGCAAGCAGCCGCATCTGCACATCCTCGGGTACCGGATCCGGCAGGAACTGGTCGCGCACATCGCGCCTGGTCATGATCGCCCGGTAGACGGCATCGCGCTCGTCACCGGAAAAAGCGGATGCGCGCTGCAGCGCATCCCCGCTCAAGGGTCGCATCGTCAAATCCCCAACAACGCAACCGACCCGCCGTCCGCGCGGGATCAGTCTATGATGCCAGGCCGGTCTTCTGACTTGGCATCATCCGCCCGCCGCAGCCTTCCCGGTTTTAACCAGTGGCATGATGCGGCAGGCGTCAGCCTTACAGCGTTGGGCACGTTCCGGTCTTTCACCGGATTCCCGATTCTCCCGTCGATGGCGGGCACCTGACGGGAACCTCTTGCCCGTTTTACCGGCGCGCTTCAAGTGGCCGGGAAATAGCGCACATAGGCAAACTCATCACCATCCGGTGACCAGCAGGGAACATTGATCGTGCCCTGCCCGCCGAAAAGCTCGAACAGCGTGGTCAAATTGCCGCCGTCCATATCCATCAGCCGCAGCCTGACATGCAGGTCGCGCGGGTGATCGAAGACGTCAGGATCGTAGGAGAGGATCAGCACCTTGTCGTTGGCAGGTGCCGGATGCGCAAACCAGTTGCCGTAATTGTCGTGGGTCACCTGCTCCAGCCCGGTTCCATCGGGGTGAACGCGCCAGATCTGCATCAGCCCGGTGCGGCTGGAATTGAAATAGATCCACTGCCCGTCGAAGGAATAGTCCGGCCCGTCATTGCGCCCCTCCCCATGCGTCAGCCGCCGCTCTGCGCCGCCATCGACCGCTATTGTGTAGATGTCGAAGACGTCGTCGCGGATACCGCAATAGGCCAATTCCTTGCCGTCGGGCGACCAGCCGTGCCAGTAGGACGGAAGATTGGTCGTCACCTGCTTCGGCGCCCCGCCTTCTGCTGAAAGCGTGTAGATGCAGGATTTGCCATATTCCGTCTTGTCGGAAATCACATAGTGCCTGCCATCGGGCGAAATGCCGTGATCGTTGTTGCAGGCCGCGGCAAAGCCGGTGTCGACCTGCCTCAGCCCGCCCTCACCATCCGGCGACAAGCGGTAGAGCAGACCGTCGCCGTTCAGAAGCAGATAGCGCCCGTCAGGCGAAAAGTTCGGCGCCTCGATCAGCTGCTCCGTCTGGAAAACCACCCGGCTCTTGGCCGTACGGATATTGTAGATCTCGACCGAACTGCGCATGCATGCCTCCCACATTGTGCGGCGGTCCGGCTATCCGCCGTTCCGCTTCATCCTGATTTGCATGCGGTTTGTGCCATGCATCTGTGTCTCGATAAAGTCGCATCGCTTCAAAAGCGAACTGAGGTTCGGAGCACCGAAATGCTGTGCTTTGAAGTCCGGATAGACCTGCCGCAGCAGGGTGCCGAGCTCGGCGATATCGAGCCAGCCTTCCTCCCTCAGCTTCGCCGTCTGCAGCGCCTGCGCGATATAGGGCCGGATGCTGGGCGATGGCTGCAGCGCCACGACCTTCGCCAGCGCCGGAAGACTTGCGGGCGCCTCCAGGAGACGCAGCTCGAAGAAATCGTCGAACGACTCGCGCAGCAGCCTGGAAGCATTCGGCGCACCAAGCCCGATCGCCTGCTTGCCGCGCATCCGGATACGCGCCGCCAGATGGCCGAGGTCACGATCACTGCTGGCGATGCAGAAAAGATCGATTGCCGAAGCTCCGAGATATTCCATCGCATCGACGGCAAGCAGGATATCCGCGCCATTCTTCCCCGACTGGGAGCTGACCGCCGTCTGCAGGCTGAGCGCATGCTTTCCGGCAGCAGCGATCCACGGCTGCGCAGCCTCGCGCGTGAAGTCGCCATAGGCACGCCGCTCGATCAGACGTCCGTAGCCGGAGGCGATGTCGATGATCTCGCCCGCCGAGCGCGCCGGCAGGTTTTCGGTATCGATGAAGACGGCGACTTTCGTATCACGCACGATCAGGACCTCCCGCATTTCTGACGATAGAAACGCGGGAAGATGCGGAAGTCAGCAGCTTTCGGTTGATCGGGTTAACGATCGCTAACTGCGATCCCTAAACCGGTTGGTAATCGGGTAGCGGCGATCACGCCCAAAATTCTTCTTGGTGATCTTCACGCCCGGCGCCGACTGGCGGCGCTTGTATTCGGCGAGGTAGAGCAGATGCTCGACGCGGTGGACGGTCGCGACGTCATGACCGCGCGCCACGATCTCGTCGACGCCCATTTCCTTCTCGACGAGGCATTCGAGAATGTCGTCGAGCACTGGATAAGGCGGCAGCGAATCCTGGTCCTTCTGGTCCGGGCGAAGCTCGGCGGACGGTGCCTTGTCGATGATATTCTGCGGGATGACGACGCCCGACGGACCCAGCGCATCCGGCGGCACGTGTTCGTTGCGCCAGCGCGAAATCGCATAGACCTGCATCTTGTAGAGGTCCTTGATCGGATTGAAGCCGCCGTTCATGTCGCCGTAGAGCGTGGCGTAGCCGACCGACATTTCCGACTTGTTGCCCGTCGTGACGACCATCGAGCCGAACTTGTTGGAGATCGCCATCAGGATCACGCCGCGGGCGCGGCTCTGCAGGTTCTCCTCGGTGATGCCGCTGTCGGTGCCCTCGAAGAGATCCGACAGCGCCGAGGTGAAGCCCTTCACCGGCTCCTCGATCGGGACGATATCGTAGCGGCAGCCGAGCGCCCTGGCGCAATCGGCGGCGTCCTTCAGCGAATCCTCCGATGTGTAGCGGTAGGGCAGCATGACGGTGCGCACCCGCTCCTCGCCGAGCGCATCGACGGCAATCGCCGCGCAGATCGCCGAGTCGATACCGCCCGAAAGGCCGAGCACCACATTCTTGAAGCCGTTCTTGTTGACGTAGTCGCGGAAGCCGAGCAGGCAGGCGCGGTAGTCGGCCTCTTCCTTCTCCGGCACATGCGACATCGGCCCTTCGCTGCAGCGCCAGCCGTTCTCGCCGCGCTTCCAGGTCGTGACCGCAAGCGCCGGCTCGAACTGGCTCATCTGGAAGGCCAGCGACTTGTCGCCGTTGAAGGCGAAGCTGGCGCCATCGAAGACCAGTTCGTCCTGGCCGCCGAGCTGGTTTGCGAAGATCAGCGGCAGGCCGGTCTCGATGACCTGGCGCAGCGCCACCTGATGGCGCACGTCCACCTTGCCCCGATAATAGGGAGAGCCGTTCGGCACCAGCAGGATTTCGGCGCCGCTCTCGGCCAGCGTCTCGCAGACGCCGAGATCGTTCCAGATCTCCTCGCAGATCGGCACGCCGATCCTGACGCCACGGAAATTCACCGGCCCCGGCATCGAGCCTTCGTCGAAAACGCGCTTCTCGTCGAACTCGCCGTAATTCGGCAGGTCGATCTTGTCGCGCAGCACCAGGATCTTGCCGCCATCGATGACCGCAACCGAATTGTGCCGACCGGTCTCGCCCTGTCGCGGGAAGCCGACGATGACGCCCGGGCCGCCATCGGCCGTATCGGCAGCGAGATCATCGACCGCCTTCTGGCAGGCCTTCAGGAAGGCCGGTTTCAGCACCAGATCTTCAGGTGGATAGCCGGAAATGAAGAGCTCCGTCAGCAGCAAAAGGTCCGCACCCTGGCGCGCGGCATCGGCGCGTGCCTCGCGGGCTTTCGCAAGATTTCCTGCAACATCGCCCACAGTAGGGTTCAGCTGCGCGACGGCGATACGGAGCGTGTTCAAGGGAGCGTTTTCCTGTGTCATGTCATTTATTTAGCGCGCGCGTCCTCGCCCCGCAACGTGCTCCGCCATGAAAAGCGGCGGTGTCTGATACGCGGAAAATTCAAATCCCAGGGAAAAGCGAGGAAACATTAGTGGTTCATCTAGCGTTCATGGCGGGCATGTGACAGTTCGATGAAGTTTTTATGACGCCGCGAAATCGGCGGGAATGACATTGGAGTCCGCCCTTGATCGCATCGGTCATGAAGTCCGCGCAGGCCAGAAGAATGGCGCTGCTTTCCACTGGTCTCGGCTCCAATGTCCGCTCTCCGGCTGCCCGCGGTGTCCTCAGCGTCGCGCTGACCTTGTCTATCGCGCTGCTCAGCGTCATCGCCGTCGAATGGATCGCCCGCAGCACGCTTGCCGATGTCGGCGATTTCCTGACCTCGACGGCCCGCCCGGGCATGACCACCGTGGCTATGCTGACCATCCTGATGCTGACGCTCGACGCTGCCTTCGGACGCCGCCACCAGTCGGCGTTGATCGTCGTGCCGCTGGTGTTGATCCCCGCTTTCATCTCGAACCAGAAGCAGCACTATCTCTCCGACCCGTTCTATCCGTCGGATATCCTGTTTGCCCGGCAGATCATGGAACTTCTGCCGGTGATGGTCCGCGACCGGCCCTTCACGGCGGTCGCCCTGGTCATCGGTATCGCGCTTCTCGGTGCCGGCATCGTCTTCGGCTGGCGCTATGCCTGGCGCACCTTCCCGAAGCTCTCGGGCCAGGCGCGCCTGCGCCGCCTTTGCCTCGGCCTGCCCGTTATCGCCGCCTTCGGATCGCTGATGGATTATTCGCAATATTCCTATATCCGCGACCGCCTGCAGGTCGTGCCGATGATGTGGGACCAGAAGGAAAACTACCGCAGCAACGGCTTCATCCTGGCCTTCATCTTCAACGTGCCGATGGCCGACGTCGCGGCTCCGGCCGGGCTGAATACCGAAGCGCTGGATGCGATCCCCGCCCGCAATTACGGCTATCTCGCCGGCCCGCGCGAGAAGCCCGATGTCATCATGCTGATGAGCGAATCCTTCTGGGATCCGACGCGGCTGAAGAACCTCAATTTCAGCGCCGACCCGATGCCGACGATCCGCGCTTCGCAATCCGGCTACGTCTTCTCGCCGGAATTCGGCGGCATGACCGCGAATGTCGAGTTCGAGGCGCTGACTGGCTTCTCGAATGCCTTCCTGCCCTATGGCAGCATTCCCTATCAGCAGTATATCCGCCGCGACATTCCCTCGCTCGCCACCTTCTTCCGCGGCGAAGGCTATGCGGCACGCGCGCTGCATCCGTTCAGCGGCTGGTTCTGGAACCGCAACGAGGTCTACAAGGATTTCGGCTTCGAGGAATTCCGCACCGAGGAAACCCTTCCGCCGATGGAAAAGCGCGGCATCTTCGCCTCCGATGACTCGCTGATGAAGGAGATCATGCGCGAGGGCGATGGCCTCGACAAACCCTTCTTCTTCTTCGCTGTCACCCTGCAGGGACATGGCCCCTACGAGGCCAATCGCTACGCGCATAACTCGATCGACATCCAGGGCAATATCCCGGAAGCCGACCGCGCCACGCTCGCCACCTATACGCAGGGAGTCAAGGAAGCCGACGACAGCCTGAAGATGCTGATGGACTGGGCTTCGCACCGCGACCGCGAGACGATCATCGTGCTCTGGGGCGACCACCTGCCGCCGCTCGGCAATGTCTACATGAGCGCCGGCTACATGCCGGACCAGGTGGCCACCCGCAAGGCGCCGCTCGACGTCATGAAGCAGCAGCACGAGACACCGCTGGTCATCTGGTCGAGCAAGAAGGGTGTGAAGCAGGATGTCGGCACCATCAGCCCGTCGCTGATCTCCTATAACCTGCTGAAATTCGCCGGCTTCGAGCATCCCTATTACACGGGCTTCCTCGGCCGAGTTCAGAAGAAATACGACATTATCGATCGCTACCAGCTGGCGACGCGCAAGAACGAAGTCACGCCGGATTGGGTTCTCGACCCCAAGAAGCTCGACCCGCTGGTGCGCGACTACCGCTATCTCCAGCATGACGTGATGTTCGGCAAGGCGCAGACGCTCGACCGCTTCTTCCCGCAGCACGTGATGGTCAACGAAGCCAGCTACTGAGCCTAAGACTTTAATTTGCATTGCATTCCGCCGGTCGGCGGGAATACTGGCTCCGACGCGATAACGCTTCGGAGCCAGGCATGTATAATCTTCCCAATTTCATCCACACGCATTTCGGCAAGAGCGCCGACGAACTCGGCGATATCGAGAAGCGCGTCCTCGCGAAGGCTCACGAGCGCAGAATCATCTCGACCGACGTCAACGCTGCACTCTCGGCGGAATCCTCCTTCGGCCAGCGGGTTGCCGACGGCATTGCACGCGTCGGCGGCTCCTGGTCCTTCATCATCGCTTTCCTCGCCTTCCTGGCCATCTGGACGGTCGTCAACACCATCATCCTCGCCACCGGTGCCTTCGACCCCTACCCCTTTGTCTTCCTCAACCTGATCCTCTCGATGCTGGCCGCCATCCAGGCGCCGATCATCATGATGTCGCAGAACCGCCAGGCCGAACGCGACCGCTTCGAGGCCGCCAAGGACTATGAGGTCAATCTGAAGTCGGAGCTTGAGGTCCTGTCGCTGCACCAGAAGATCGATATGCGGGTGCTGACCGAACTGACGGCGCTTCGCGAGGATGTCGCCCGCCTCAGCGCCGCCCTGGAAGCCAAGAAAATCTAGCCAGCGCCCGGATATTGCGGCAGGCCGTCGTTGATCTCGTAGAAATCCCCCTTGTCGGCGCAATAGATGTGATAGCCGATGGCAAGATCGCTCGGCTTGTCGAAGGCGCCGGCGAGAATCGAGACGGCATCCGAGCCGATCCGCTGCCAGAACAGCGCCGAACCGCAATTGCGGCAGAAGCCGCGCTCGGCCGCCTCGCTCGACTGATACCAGTGCAAGGTCTCGCGGCCATCGATCACCAGGCCGTCGAGCGGCACATCAGCTGAGGTGAAGTAGAGGCCAGTCTGGCGCCGGCACTGCGAGCAATGGCAGGCAACGACCGCGCCCGGCTTGTTCCTGCTCCGAAACCGGACGGCACCGCAGGCGCAGCCTCCCGTATATTCCCTGTCCATCATCCGATCCTCCGCCGTCATCTGCAGGGGAAATTGGCTGCAGCCGCGCGCCCGGTCAAATCCAATCTCTTGATGGAAAAGGTCAGCATTATTGATGACTTGCGCCCGCTCCACGCCGGGACAGCGTCGCGCACAAACCAGCAAAAGTTGCAGGTGAATACTGACCGCCGGTCGCGAGTTTCCCGAAATGGGACAGGCTCGCAAAGCTCAAACACACGCATCACGTTCATTAGCTAATCTAAAATTAAGAGATGCGGCCTTATATAAGACGAAGCTCAACCGAGCTGACATGAGGTCCAACATGATCGTATTCAACCGTTTCCGGTCGAATGAAAGAGGCGCCGCCGCCATCGAATTTGCGATTGTCGCGCCCATCTTCCTCCTCGTCATCCTGACGCTCATCGCCTACGCCATCTATTTGACCGCCGCCCATTCCGTTCAGCAGATCACCGCAGACGCGGCCCGCACCGCTGTCGCCGGCCTATCGGCGAAGGAGCGCGAAACGCTTGTCGATAATTTCATCACCTCGTCGACGCTCAATCATCCCTTGCTCCAGAAAGACAAGATCCACATCACCGTCACCACCGATCCCAGCAACGTCAACCAGTTCACGGTGACGACGGAATATGATGCCAACAACCTACCGATCTGGAATCTTTACACTTTCCCTCTCCCCGAACACATGATCCGGCGCTTCGCGACCATCCGGATGGGAGGCATCTGAATGCCGTTCAATGCCCTGCGCTTTTGCCGTGATACCCGCGGCAACATCGCCATCAGCGCTGCCATCTGCGCGCCCCTGATCGTCTACTCCCTCGGCATGGGTATCGACTACGGCATGCTGACGCTGCAGCAGCGCCGCCTGCAGCAGTTGAGCGATATCGGCGCCATTGCCGCGGCCTCCGACATCAACCATGCGCCAGAACAACTGCTCGCCAATTTCAAGCACAACGGCATCGACGCCGCCGTCACGATCGAGAACGGCTACCTGACCGGCAAAGGAACGCTTCCGAAGGGCGCCGACCTGTCACAATTCCAGGCTGTCGTCAGCTATGCGCCCGGCGCCTACCTCGCCGATCTCGCCATTGCGCCCGATCAGCGCTTCGTCGCCGGCAAGCAGCCATACGATGCCGTCAAAGTTGCAGTGTCGCAGAAGGGCGAGCTCGCCTTCGCCAATATCTTCGCCAGCGCCCCGACCCTCAGCGCCGCCGGCACCGCATCGGCGGCCAAGGTCGCCGCCTTTTCCGTCGGCTCGCGCCTTGCCAGCATCAACGACGGCGTTCTCAATGCGCTGCTCGGCGCCCTGCTCGGTACGAGCATCAGCCTGAAGGCCGTCGACTATGAGAGCCTCGCATCGACGGATATCAACCTGCTCTCCTTCCTCGATCTGTTGGCGACCAACATCAATGCCAGCGCCGCCACCTATGACGAGCTCCTGGCCACCGACATCTCCTATCCGCGCCTACTGAACACGCTCGGCAAGACGCCGGGCCTGCCTGCTACTGTCGACAAAACGCTGAGCTCGCTGGAAAAGACACTCGGGACGTCGCAGATCAAGGTGAAGCTCGAGGATATCCTCAATCTCGGCAGTACCGGCGAGCGGGCAATCGGCAGCGGATCGAACCTGCAGGTCGATGCAACAGTCATGGAGCTCCTCTCCGCAACGGCGCTCGCGGCCAATCAGAAAAAGCAGGTCGCCGCCAACGTCAACAGCGCCATTCCCGGCCTGCTGAACGTCAAGCTCACACTTGCGGTCGGCGAAAAGCCCGTCGGCTATGCCGCAAATGCGGTGGGCACATCGGGATCGGCCGTGCGCACCCCGCAGATCCGCCTGGCGATCGAAACCAGCGTCCCCGGTATCGGCATCATCGGCGGCATGAAACTGCGCGTCCCGCTCTATGTCGAGGTCGCCTATGCGGAAGCCAGGCTCTCGAGCATCTCATGCCTGGGTGGCGGAGCGAAGAACGTCAATGTCGGCGTCGAGGCGGTGCCGGGCGTTGCCGAGATCGCCCTCGGCGATGTCGATACCAGCGCCTTCGCCAATTTCGGCAGCAAGCCGCGCGTCAACAAGGCAACGCTTCTCGATGTCCTCGGTCTCCTGAAGGCGAGCGCCATCGCCGACGTCAACGTCACCAATCTCGACAAGAGCAAACTGACCTTCCAGCCCTCCGATATCGCTGCCAAGGCGATCAAGAACATCTCGACCAAGGATACGCTGACCTCGACGGTCCAGAGCCTGCTCGGCAATACCGAAGTCGACGTCCAGCTGCTGACCCTGACGCTCGGCACGCCGAAGGCGGTGACAGCGGCGGTATCGCAGACGCTGACCGGGCTGACCAAGCCGCTCGACGAGCTCCTCTACAACACGCTGTCGATGCTCGGCATCAAGATCGGCGAAGCCGACATTCGCGTCACCGACGCCCGCTGCCAGCAATCGGTGCTGGTGCAATAAAAAAGCCCGGCGCGAGGCCGGGCTTTTCATCATTCACGATATCAGCAGATCAGGCGCTGGCTGCCATGCGCTTCTCGTCGCGGCCGCCCTTCATGCGCTCTGCCAGCAGGAATGCCAGCTCGAGAGCCTGGTCGGCATTGAGGCGCGGGTCGCAATGCGTGTGGTAGCGGTCGGACAGCGAATCTGCCGTCACGGCGCGGGCGCCGCCGGTGCATTCGGTGACGTCCTTGCCGGTCATCTCGATATGGATGCCACCCGGATGCGTGCCTTCGGCGCGGTGGATCTGGAAGAAGCTTTCGACTTCCGACAGGATCCGCTCGAACGGACGCGTCTTGTAGTGGTTGAGCGTGATCGTGTTGCCGTGCATCGGGTCGCAGGACCAGACAACCTTGCGGCCTTCCTTCTCGACGGCGCGGATCAGCTTCGGCAGGTTGTCGGCAACCTTGTCGTGGCCAAAACGGCAGATCAGCGTCAGACGGCCGGCTTCGTTGGCCGGGTTCAGCGCATCGATCAGCTCGATCAGGTTGTCAGGCGTCAGCGACGGGCCGCACTTCAGACCGATCGGGTTCTTGATGCCGCGGAAATACTCGACATGCGCATGGTCAAGCTGACGCGTACGGTCGCCGATCCAGATCATGTGGCCGGAGGTCGCGTACCAGTCGCCCGAGGTGGAGTCGACGCGGGTCAGCGCTTCTTCATAGCCAAGCAGCAGCGCTTCGTGGCTGGTGAAGAAATCCGTTTCGCGCAGGCTCGGCTGGTTTTCCGCGGTGATACCGATGGCCTTCATGAAGTCCATGGTTTCGGAAATGCGGTCAGCGAGCTTGCGGTAGCGGTCTGCCTGAGGGCTATCCTTGATGAAGCCGAGCATCCACTGGTGAACGTTTTCGAGATTGGCGTAACCGCCCATCGCGAAGGCGCGCAGCAGGTTCAGCGTCGCCGCCGACTGGCGGTAGGCGTCGAGCTGCCGTTCCGGGTTCGGAATGCGGGCTTCCTCGGTGAATTCGATGCCGTTGATGACGTCGCCGCGGTAGCTCGGCAGCGACACGCCGTTCATCGTTTCGATGTTCGACGAACGCGGCTTGGCGAACTGACCGGCGATACGGCCTACCTTAACGACAGGCAGCTGCGCGCCATAGGTCAGCACGACGGCCATCTGCAGGAAGGCGCGGAAGAAGTCGCGGATGTTGTCGGCGCCGTGTTCGGCGAAGCTCTCGGCGCAATCGCCGCCCTGCAGCAGGAACGCATCGCCATTGGCAACGCTTGCGAGCTGCTTCTTGAGGCGGCGGGCCTCACCGGCAAAAACCAGCGGCGGATAGGTGGCAAGCTGGGCTTCCGTTGCCGCCAACGCGGCTGCGTCCGGATATTCCGGAACCTGCTGGATCGGTTTTTGCCGCCAACTGCTCGGGGTCCAAGTCTGTGCCATCTTACTCACCTTTATTGCGCCGGACACCATCCGGCGTCTTTGTCCCTAGAGAATAACGGCGGCTTATAAACCTTTAGGTCCGACTTGCCTAGCGGCGTTTCAGACAGTTTCAGGCGCAAAGAACGACGTTTTGCAGCATATAAAGGAATGCCGCAGCCACTCTTCAATCCCGGCCGTTAAGACAAACTATACCACATCATTTTGCGAGCAATTTAGCTTTCCCTGTTACAACGCCCCTCAATATCCAGGGCCCGGCGCGGTGCCGGCCCTCAACGCGCCTATAGAGGGATGCTGCGCCCCATGTTTACCCGCCGTTTGCTCGCTGATCGCTCTGGCAATTTCGGGATGTTGACGGCGCTGCTCATGGTGCCGCTGATTGGCTCGGCGGGCATGGCGATCGACTACGGCCACGCGATGAGCCTGCGCACGCAGCTCTACGCCGCTGCAGACGCCGCCGCCGTCGGCGCCATCTCGCAGAAATCCAATGCCGTAACCCAGGCGATGACCATGAGCGGCGACGGCACGCTCACAGTCGGCCAGACGGATGCCCGCAGCATCTTCATGTCGCAGATGCAGGGCGAACTGACGGCCAGCAATGTCAATGTCGACATCCAGGTCAACAAGGTCTCCAACCAGCTGAACTCGCAGGTGACCTTCAGCGCCTCAGTCCCGACGACCTTCATGCAGATTTTTGGCCGCAACACCATCGACATCAGCGGCACGGCGAATGCGGTCTTCCAGACCGCCGCCTTCATGAATTTCTACATCCTGCTCGACAACACCCCCTCGATGGGCGTCGGCGCCACGCCGACCGACGTCGCGACGATGGAAAAGAAGACGCCCGATACCTGCGCCTTCGCCTGCCATGTCGTCTCCGATGCCGGCGTCGAGGACCCCAACAGCTATTACAATCTCGCCAAGAAGAACAACGTGACGCTGCGCATCGACGTCGTGCGCCAGGCAACGCAGCAGCTCACCCAGACCGCCAAGACCCAGCGCGTCAGCGACAATCAGTTTTCCATGGGTGTCTATACGTTCGGCCAGCGCGCCCAGGACGCCAATCTGACGACGATCTCCAGCCCGATCACCGATCTCGACAAGGTGGCGAACTACACCAATGCGGTCGACCTGATGTCGATCCCCTACCAGGGCTACAACAACGACCAGCAGACCAGCTTCGACAATGCGCTGACGCAGATGAAGACGATCATCGGCGATCAGGGCGATGGCAACACGCAGACCCAGCCGCAGAAGATCCTGTTCTTCGTCTCCGATGGCGTCGGCGACAGCTACAAGCCAAGCACCTGCACAAAGGCGACGACGGGCGGCCGCTGCCAGGAGCCGATCGACACCTCCTTCTGCAAGCCGCTGAAGGACAAGGGCATCAAGATCGCCGTGCTCTACACCACCTACCTGCCGCTGCCGAACAACAGCTGGTACAACAGCTGGATCAAGCCCTTCCAGAGCCAGATCCCGACCAAGATGGCAGAATGCGCCTCGCCCGGCCTCTATTTCGAGGTGACGCCAACCGATGGTATCGCCCAGGCGATGAACGCGCTCTTCCTGAAGGTGATCCGCATGCCGCGGATCACCAGCTGACCGTCAGACCTTCTGGCCGTCGACGATGCGGTAGCTCGGCGCATACATGGTGACGAGCTCTTCCGCCGCAGTCGGATGAACCGCCATGGTGCGGTCGAAATCGTCCTTGGTGCATCCAGCCTTCAACGTGATACCGAGGATCTGCGCCATCTCGCCGGCGTCGTGACCGAGGATGTGCGCCCCGATCACCTTGCGGCTGGCTGCATCGACGATCAGCTTCATCAGCATCTTCTCGCCGCGGCCTGACAGCGTCGCCTTCAGCGGCCGGAACTGCGCGCGGTAGACTTCGATTTCCTTGTAGGCCTTGGCCGCCGCCTCTTCCGTCAGGCCGACGGTGCCGATTTCGGGCTGCGAGAAGACGGCGGTCGCGATCGTCTCGTGATCCGGCTTGGTCGGGTTGTTCTTGTATTCGGTCTCGATGAAGCACATCGCCTCGTGGATCGCCACCGGCGTCAGCTGTACCCGGTCGGTGACATCGCCGAGCGCGTAGATGTTATCGACGCTGGTGCGCGAATATTCGTCGACGACAACAGCGCCCCGCGCATCGGTCTTCACGCCGGCCGCCTCAAGGCCAAGACCTTCGGTATTCGGGTCACGGCCGAGCGCCAGCATCACCACGCCGGCATTCAGCGTGCCGTTGTTCTTCGTCTCGACGACAAGGCCATCGGCGCCCTTCGAGACCTTCTCGATCACGTCATGGCAGAGAATGCGGATCCCCTTCGCCACCATCGCCTCATGAAGACCACGGCGCAGGTCGTGGTCGAAGCGCGACAGGATTTCAGCGCCGCGATAGATCAGCGTCGTCTCGACGCCGAGGCCATGGAAGACATTGGCGAATTCGACGGCGATATAGCCGCCGCCGGCAATGACGATCGACTTCGGCAGCTCGTCGAGATGGAAGGCCTCGTTGGAGGAGATGCAAAGTTCGTACCCGGGAAGCGCCCTGTGTTCATTCGGGCGGCCACCGGTCGCAATCACGATCGTCTTCGCCGTCACCATCTGCCCGGTCTTGACCAGGCGCACCGTATGGCGATCGATCAGTTCGGCGCGCGTTTCGAGGATCTCGGCATTCGCATTCGAGAGGCCCTTCTTGTAGAGACCTTCAAGCCGGGCGATCTCGACGTCCTTGGCGGCGATCAGCTTCTTCCAGTCGAAGCTGCTCTCGCCGACGGTCCAGCCAAAACCGGCCGCGTCCTCGAAATGCTCATGATACTGCGAGGCATAGACGAACAGCTTCTTCGGCACGCAGCCGCGGATGACGCAGGTGCCGCCGTAGCGATATTCCTCGGCGATCGCCACCTTCTTGCCGAGCGAGGCGGCGACGCGCGCGCCTCTTACGCCTCCCGAACCGCCACCAATGACGAAGAGGTCGTAATCATATGAGGACATGGGGGAATGCTCCGTTTGGGAATCGGGAGGGACAATGACCCTGCATATAGTATCGGTCGCCGCCAAAACAAAAGCCCGGCGCGAGCCGGGCTTTCATCATGCGGATTGTGAAGATGCTTATTGCGGGGTCTGCAGGTTCAGGGCCGGTGCCGGAGCCTTTGCAGGGGCCTTGGCCGGAGCCTTTGCAGGCGCCTGGGCGGCCGGGGCATCGGCCGGTGCTGCAGCCGGCGTATCGAGCTGTACCGGCTCGACCTTGATGACCTTGCTCAGCTCGTCGCTGGCATTCTTCTGCAGGTCGCGGGCAATGCCCTGTGCCCAGATGTCTGCGGCGCGGTTGGTTTCGCGCGAAGCGATCGGGCCGTCCTTGAGCAGCTTCTTGCCGACGTCGGAGCTGTAGAAATCGGCAATTGCCTTCAGCTCTTCAACCGTGAAGGCCTTGGCGTAGTTGGTTGCGGCTTCCTTTTCGAGATCGGCGCGGCGCGGCGCCAGAGCAAGCGCCGTCGCATCGACCGTCTGCGAGATCTGGTCTTCGTAGTTCGGCGAATCCTGGATCAGACCGGCCTTCAGGCGTTCGGCGAGGCCCGGCAGGATGTTGTCGAACTGAGCGGTGGCGCCGATCGCAGCGATTGCCGCGCGCGCTGCCTTCAGCTGCTCGTCCGTAACTTCCTGAGCCTTGACGGCGGTACCGAAAGCGAAGCTGGAGAGAATAACGGTCGCAGCGGCGATACGGCCAAGACCTGCAAATTTCTTCATGAGTTTCAGTGCTCCTGTTATCTGTTCGCCTGCAGCGTGCGTGCACCGGAAGGACCAGCAATGATCGCAAGTGCCGCCATATTGAGAAAAAGCCCGTGCTCAACGACACCGGGTATCGAGTTCAGCTCGCTCGAGAGCGCCTCTGCATCAGGAATACGGCCAAATGATGCATCGATGATGTGATGGCCGCCATCCGTCATGAAATCGCCGTCGCCGGAACGGCGCAGCGACAGACCACCCGTCAGACCGAGCTTGCTTGCCACTTTTTCGATCGCCATGCGCGTCGAAACGAGGCCGAAAGGATTGACTTCGATCGGCAGCGGGAAGCGGCCGAGCGTCTCGACCAGCTTGCTCTCGTCAGCAATGACGACCATACGCCCGGACGCGGCAGCGACGATCTTTTCGCGCAGCAGCGCACCACCGCCACCCTTGATCAGCCGCAGCGCGCCATCGACTTCATCGGCGCCATCGATCGTCAGATCGAGCTCCGGCAGTTCGTCGAGCGATTTCAGGGGAACGCCGAGTTCGACGCAGAGCCGCGCCGTGCGTTCGGATGTCGGAACGCCTTCGACCTTGAAGCCGCCGGCGACCTTTTCCGCCAGCAGCCGGACGAATTCCTCCGCAGTGCTCCCCGTACCGATTCCGAGGCGCATGCCGCTTTCCACATGGGTCAGCGCCACCTCGGCGGCCTTGATCTTCATTTCGCGGGCATCCATGCGCCGCTTACTCCGATTGTTTCGTTGGATGTGCTGTTTACACGGCTCGTTTGCCAAACGAAAGCCAAAATAACCGTAGCAAACTGAAAAGCGGAAGCATCCGCGCCCACCCGCCAAAAGCTAGTCTTGGCGTTGCTTTTCCGGCCTCCTTACCCTACTCCGGACCATCAGCATTTCATGAAGAGGCAATAGACTTTGATCCCCGCCCTTGTCGTATTCGATCTCGACGGCACGCTGCTCGACACGCATGCCGATCTCATTGACAGCCTGAACCACACGATTGCCTCGATCGGCCTTGCGCCGGTCAGCTACGACGACCTGACCCATCTCGTCGGCCACGGCGCCAAGGTGATGATCGAGCGCGCCTGCAAGCTGCACGGCCATCCGCTGACCGAAGACGAGTCCGGGCCGCTGCTGCAGCGCTTCATCGCGCATTACAGCTCGACCATGCCCGGCCACACCCAACCCTATCCGGGCCTGATCGCCGCGATGGACAATCTTAAGGCAAACGGCTTCACGCTCGCCGTCTGCACCAACAAGCTGGAATCACTGGCGCGCACGCTGATCGACGCGCTCGGCCTCACGCATTATTTCGCAGCGATCACCGGCGGCGATACCTTCCCGGTCCGCAAGCCCGACGCCCGCCACCTGCTCGGGACGATCGAAAAGGCCGGCGGCACGCCCGAGCGCAGCATCATGGTCGGCGACAGCTTCAACGACATCGCCGTTGCCAAGAACGCCGCTGTCGCCTCGATCGGCGTCCCCTTCGGTTATTCGGATGTGCCGATCGAAAGCCTGGAGCCCACCCGGATCATCCAGCATTTCGATGAGCTGACGCCCGACTTCGCCAACGCGTTGATCCGCGATTACGCGGCAAGCAACAAGGCTGCGCAAGCTGTCTGAGCCGGCAATCACAGCAAACAAAAAAGGCGGCCATCGGCCGCCTTTTTCATAATTGCCTGACTGCTCAGATCTGAGCGCCGCGCGCCTTGCTGGTGATGTCGAAGGCCTTCATCGTGTAGGTATCGCGATCGTAGACGTCGTTGAAATATTCAACATTGCCGTCCTTGTTGGGCCAGGCCGTGAAGTAGGCGATGTAGATCGGGATCCGCTGCGGCACGGACACGGCCTTGTTCTGGCCGCCGGCGATCTGCTTGGCGACATCGTCGACCGTCGTGTTCAGCACGGCGGCAGCCATGGCACGCGGATCGGCAAGACGGACGCAGCCGTGGCTGAGCGCGCGCATGTCACGCTTGAAAAAGCTGCGCTGCGGCGTGTCGTGCATGTAGATCGCATGGACGTTCGGGAACAGGATCTTCAGTTCGCCGAGAGCATTGTCACCGCTCGGTGGCTGGCGCACCGAAACATTGGACGTCGAGCGGTACCAGTCGACGCTGGACGACGGAACGGCGCGGCCGTTGACGGCGACTTCATAGCCCATGCGGTCGAGATAGTTCGGGTCGGCGCGCAGCTTCGGCAGCATCTCGTTGATGATGATCGACTGCGGAACGCCCCAGAACGGGTTGAACTCGACCGTCTGGATCTGGTCTTCGAAGAAGAACGTCTGGTGCGACGGCTGGCCGACCACCACCCGCATCGACAGCTGTTCCTTGTTGTCGTTGTGGTAATAGACCATGAAGGCCGGCTGGTTGATCATCACGTAGCGCGGGCCGAGATCTTCCGGCAGCCAGCGGGCCTGCTCCATGGCCACGACGAGCTTGTTGATCTTTGCCGTATTGCTGTCGCCGCCGGTCATGACGCGGACGGTCGCCTGGCCGATGACGCCGTCAGGCTTCAGGCCATGCTCCTTCTGGAAGTCCTCGACCAGCGACACAACGTCGGGCGAATATTCGGGAGCACCGGTGTAAGCGGCAAGCATCGCCGCATGCTGGGTCTTCAGCGCTTCCGAACCATGCTTTCCGACGGCCTTGACGATGTTGGCAACTTCAGGCGAGCTGTCGCCCGGGCGCAGCAGACCGCTGAGCGAGATAGTGATCTGCTCCTGATCGCCGCCTTCAGCCTTCAGCTTGGCAAGTTCCTTCTTCAGGATATCGAACTCGCGTCCATCCGGGCTGCGGCTGGCGAGATAGGCGCCGACATCCGGGCTCATCCGGGCAAGCTTCAGCACCGGATCGAGATTGACGACCTTGCGCTTGAAATCGTGATAGCCGGACAGCTTGTTCGGATCGATGCGGCCGCGCACCGTGTCCTGGACATAGGCCAGAACCTTCGACGAGAGCTCGAGCTCGAACTGCGTCAGCGCGTGATCGCGAACCGTCGGGTCCGGATTGGCCGGATCGGCAACCGGAAGATTGACGGCATAATCGGCCGGGTCGAGGCCGACGGTGCCGGCGTTTGCCAGGAAGCCCATGGCTGCCTTGGCGCGATCGTTGACTTCGGTGCCGGTCACCCAGACAAGCGGGTTCTTGGTATCGCCGTAATAGGTTTCCAGCGACTTCGCGACATTGGCGTCAGCGCGAACCTTGGCATCGGCGAGATAGCGCCGCTGAACGCCCGACTGGTCGCCCGACGTCGCGGACGCATCGACGACGGCACCGGTTACGACCGGATCTGCAAACTTCGCCGTGTTCACCAGACGCATCGGGTCCGGCTTATAGGTATAATAGGTCGGTGCGGTCACCTTCGGCAGCGGCGCGTTGACCGGCGGCTGCATCGTCGGCATCTGCGCCGGATTGGAAGGATCGATGATCGTGCTCTGGGTGCGCTGCCGGTCGCCACGGATCATGTCCATCAGCGTATAGGCATGCGCGGGTGCAGCGAGAGCCGCAAAGCCGCAGGAAAGTGCCAGTGCGGAGACCGCACCCTTGAAAAACGATGTCATGCTTTTTCCAGTCCCAGTGTCATGCTGTCTTGGCGGGGCAAAGCCCATTCAAATTCGTACCGCCTGGCTATCTGCTCATTGGCAGAATCCGGCCTGCGCCGCCAGCGCCGGACGACTCAACTTTGCGTGACGTAACCCGAAGCAGCGACGCCAGGCAGTTCACACAAAATTATGAAATTATTAGTTAATTTTTTACTCAATTTCGCACCGGCGCCAAAGGCCGTTTTTGCCGCCGTTTGGTATAAAATTCCGGCCGTGTCCCAAATGCCACGTCACGAAGGGTCTAAAACATGAAAAACACTTTCATGTTTTAGCGCCGCAACCAGTTTTCTTGCGCCGTTGGCAGGCATATAAGACGCGCATCCTTAAGTCAGCGAGAGGAAGGCGACAGCCATGAGCGCGACCCGTACCGAAACAGACACCTTTGGCCCGATCGAAGTGGCGAGCGACCGTTACTGGGGCGCGCAGGCGCAGCGCTCGCTCGGAAACTTCAAGATCGGCTGGGAAAAGCAGCCGCTGTCGATCATCCGGGCGCTCGGCATCGTCAAGCAGGCGGCCGCCCGCGTCAATGTCGAGCTCGGCCCGCTAGACCCCGCGATCGGCAAGGCGATCACCGATGCGGCGCAGGAAGTTATCGACGGCAAGCTCAACGACCACTTTCCGCTCGTCGTCTGGCAGACCGGTTCGGGCACGCAATCCAATATGAATGCCAATGAAGTGATCTCCAACCGGGCAATCGAAATGCTCGGCGGCGAGATGGGCTCGAAGAAGCCCGTCCATCCGAACGATCACGTCAATATGAGTCAGTCGTCGAACGATACCTATCCTACGGCAATGCACATCGCCTGCGCCGAGCAGATCGCCCACCATCTGCTGCCCTCGCTGAAGCACCTTCATGCGGCGCTCGACATGAAGGTCGTCGAGTTCAATCATATCATCAAGATCGGCCGCACTCATACGCAGGACGCCACACCGCTGACGCTCGGCCAGGAATTTTCGGGTTATGCGGCGCAGGTAGGATCGGCGATCAAGCGTATCGAGATGACCCTTCCCGGCCTCTGCGAGCTCGCCCAGGGCGGCACCGCCGTCGGCACCGGCCTCAATGCGCCGGTTGGCTTCGCTGAAAAGGTGGCCGAGGAGATTGCAGGAATCACCCACCTGCCCTTCGTGACCGCCCCGAACAAGTTCGAAGCGCTGGCCTCGCATGACAGCATGGTCTTCAGCCATGGCGCCATCAACGCCGCTGCCGCCGCACTCTTCAAGATCGCCAACGACATCCGCCTGCTCGGTTCCGGCCCGCGCGCCGGTCTCGGCGAACTGGCGCTGCCGGAAAACGAACCGGGTTCGTCGATCATGCCGGGCAAGGTCAATCCTACCCAGTGCGAAGCGCTGACCCAGGTCTGCATCCACGTCTTCGGCAATCACGCGGCACTGACCTTCGCCGACAGCCAGGGCCATTTTGAGCTCAACGTCTACAATCCGATGATGGCCTATAATTTCCTGCAGTCGGTTCAGCTGCTCGGTGACGCCGCGGTCTCCTTCACCGACAATTGTGTCGTCGGCATCGAAGCCCGCGAAGACAATATCAAGGCCGGACTGGAACGCTCGCTGATGCTGGTGACCGCACTCGCCCCGACCATCGGCTACGACAACGCCGCCAAGATCGCCAAGACCGCCCACAAGAACGGCACGACGCTAAAGGAAGAGGCTCTCGCCAGCGGCCTGGTCACCGCCGAGCAATACGATGCCGTCGTCCGCCCCGAACAGATGATCGGCCCGAAATAAGCGCAGGCGCGATTCGCTGACGCAGCAACACGGCTGAACGCCCAGACAAGAAAGGCTCGCGGAGGTCACTTCGCGAGCCTTTCGCCGTTTTTCCCGGCATAAACGGGCCTTGGGTTTGCCCGGCGGCGTGTCTAACGCGACACCATGACGTATGTATAAAACCGCGCCAACTTTAAAAATAAGATTAAGATTCGCATATTCGTGCAGTATAACAATATATAACGAAATACAAACTCAACATAAGGATTCATTATAAACTTATAATATATCACCTATAGTTAAGTATATTACTGTACGTTGACGTTTATATATATGAACGCGTGATAAATACGCAACATCGATACTTTACAACGCCTTGTGACAAACTTGTAATTTTGACGTTTGGTTTGCCCTGTACCCACCGCCTCGAAGTCGGGGGCATGCCACCTTCTTCTCAAAAACAAGGTCCGGGAGAGGGAATGCCGTTGGCAAAAAATCCCGGTCCAATCGAAACTTTGAATTGGAGGTTATCCATGAACATCAAGAGCCTTCTCCTTGGCTCCGCTGCGGCTCTCGCAGCAGTTTCCGGCGCTCACGCCGCAGACGCCATCGTCGCCGCTGAACCGGAAGCCGTCGAATACGTTCGCGTCTGCGACGCTTACGGCACCGGCTACTTCTACATCCCGGGCACCGAAACCTGCCTCAAGATCAACGGTTACGTCCGTTTCGACGTCAACTACGGCTTCGGCGAAGGTTTTGACAACAACGGCGGCGAAGACTGGAACGTTCGCACCCGCGCACAGCTCCAGTTTACGTCCAAGAGCGACACGGAATACGGTCCGCTCACCGGCGTTATCGTTTACCAGTACAACTACCGCCCCGCGGGCGTTGGCGGCAATAACGACGCCAGCCTCGGCGGCGCACAGAACGCGATGATCATCGATCAGGCCTATATCGACATCGCTGGCCTGCGCGTCGGCACGATGCTGAACTGGTGGGATAACGACTTCTCGAGCGAGTTCGACGTGACGAACTCCGGCACGACCCGCTTCAACACGATCCGCTACCAGTACGAAACCAGCGACTTCTACGCCGGCATCGCCGCTGAAGAAATCACAGGTTTCGCATGGCAGAAGGGTAGCAACAACATCGGCATCGACGCCGCAATCGGCGGAAAGGCCGGCAGCTTCACTTACGAACTGCTCGCTGGTTATGACGTCGACGCCGAAGAAGGTGCTGTTCGCGCCAAGATCGGGGCAGCGATCGGACCGGGCACGCTCGGCCTCGCCGCAATATACTCTACTGGCAGAAGCGCCTACTTCACAAAGGGTGAATGGTCTGTCGCCACGCAGTACGCCGTCAAGGCAACTGACAAGTTCACGATCACGCCCGGTGTTCAGTACATCGGCAATATCGACCTGAACTCTGCCGGCGACTACGACTCCGGTCACGAATGGCGCGCTGGCGTCACTCTCGACTACCAGATCGTTGAAAACCTCTCCACCAAGTTCGCAGTCAACTACATCAGCCGCGAGCACGAAGCGGCCAAGGATGTCGACTACGTCCAGGGCTTCTTCCGGCTGCAGCGTGCATTCTAATCTGATCTGACTCCTTCGGATCGAGGCCCGTCCGGCTCTGCCGGGCGGGCTTTTTGCCGCGGCCGAACCGATGGGCGCCCGGACCGCATTGCATTTCCATGCGCCCGGATTTAGATCGCTTCCAAACTAGCCCATTTGAAAGGTCTCCGATGGCTGACGATCTCTTTCCGCTCGGCAAAGACACCACGCAATACCGCAAGATCAGCAGCGACCATGTCTCTGTCGACAGCTTCAAGGGTCAGGAAATCCTGACGGTCGAGCCGGAGGGCATCCGGCTGCTGGCGGAGACTGCCTTTGCCGATATCAACCATCTGCTGCGCCCGGGCCACCTGAAGCAGCTGGCTTCCATCCTCGACGACCCTGAGGCGACCGACAACGACCGCTTCGTCGCCTACGATCTCCTGAAGAACGCCAATATCGCCGCCGGCGGAGTGCTGCCGATGTGCCAGGATACCGGCACGGCGATCATCATGGGCAAGAAGGGCCGCCGAGTCTGGACCGAAGGCGGTGACACTGCCGCACTCTCGAGGGGCGTTCTTGATGCCTATGAGAAGAAGAACCTGCGCTATTCGCAGCTGGCGCCGATCAAGATGTTCGAGGAAAAGAACACCAAGAACAACCTCCCGGCCCAGATCGACATCTACGAGGAAGGCACTGACAGCTACGACTTCTTGTTCGTCGCCAAGGGCGGCGGCTCGGCCAACAAGACCTTCCTTTACCAGGGCACGCCGTCGCTCCTGACGCATGACCGGATGATCGACTTCCTTAAGGAGAAGATCCTCACGCTCGGTACGGCAGCCTGTCCCCCCTATCATCTTGCGATCGTCATCGGCGGCACTTCCGCCGAGATGAATCTCAAGACGGTGAAGCTTGCTTCCACCCGCTATCTCGACGACCTGCCGACCGAAGGCTCCGAAAGCGGCCATGCCTTCCGCGACATCGAGATGGAAAAGGAAATCCACAAACTGACGCAGCAGATGGGCGTCGGCGCCCAGTTCGGCGGCAAGTATTTCTGCCACGACGTTCGCGTCATCCGCCTGCCCCGCCACGGCGCCTCGCTGCCGATCGGCCTCGGGGTCTCCTGTTCCGCCGACCGCCAGGCGAAGGGCAAGATCACCCGCGACGGCATCTTTGTTGAGCAGCTCGAAACCGATCCGTCGAAATACATGCCTGAGATCGACGAATCCAAGCTGTCGGAATCGATGGTCCGCATCGACCTGAACCAGCCGATGGCCGATATCCTCGCCGAGCTTTCCAAGCACCCGGTCAAGACCCGGCTGTCGCTGACCGGCACGATCATCGTTGCCCGCGACCTCGCGCATTCGAAGATCCGCGAGCGTCTGGAAAATGGCGAAGGCATGCCGGATTACATGAAAAACCACCCTGTCTATTATGCCGGCCCGGCAAAGACCCCGGCAGGCTATGCCTCCGGCTCCTTCGGCCCGACCACCGCCGGCCGCATGGACTCCTACGTCGATCAGTTCCAGTCCTTCGGCGGCTCGATGGTGATGCTCGCCAAGGGCAACCGCTCGCGCGCCGTCCGCGAAGCCTGCAAGAAGCACAACGGCTTCTATCTCGGCTCGATCGGCGGCCCGGCCGCCCGCCTGGCGCAGGATTGCATCAAGAAGGTCGAGGTTCTCGAATATCCGGAGCTCGGCATGGAAGCCGTCTGGAAGATCGAGGTCGAAGACTTCCCCGCCTTCATCGTCATCGACGACAAGGGCAACGACTTCTTCCAGGAACTCAATCTGGGTTAAGACAATGCCAGCCATCGGCTTCCGAAGCGCCTTCGGAAGCCGATGGCTGCTGATCGCTGACGCTTTGGGCAGAACCGTGTTCACAGAAGCGCGGCCATTTCGATGGCCGCCGTCAATGAAATAAGAACACGGTTATGCAAATTTTTTCAGAGATTTTCCGGGAAAATTTCAACCGCCGTCACGCGAAAGACACCCATGGGTGTGAATATTCCTCAGATTTTCCAGCATTTTCAATGCCATAGTATTTCCGGAATATACAACCAGAATAATCACATGTAATCGTTGGTATATATCGTCTTAATTGTTTCCCAACGAATTTAAGCTAGCCAATAGAAGATTGCTTTTCTAATTCCTTGAGGAGTATGCCGGATGAATACGGCTGCAGCGCAGAAAGCGCAGATCCCGGATGTCGCAGGCCAGATTACTTTTGCCATGCGTTCGATGGGCGTCGCGCCAATCCCGCGCAATTACGAACTCTTCTACGAAGCCTATATCGGCTCCAATCCCGCCCTCACCCGCGACCTCGCAGCGCTCGGCAATCAGGCGACGCAGGAAGAACTGGATGAGCTCGGCGCACAATATTTCTGCCACTCCCCGGCGCGCGTCTTCGATGATGTCCACAGTCGTATCGCCGCCGAACTCGAGGGCCTGCTGAGGGTTCTGCGCCAGGAGCAGACCTCTCTCGAAAGCTACAACAAGCTGCTCGGCGAAACCTACCGCCGCATCAACACCAAGAACACGACCAGCGTCGACCTCCTCGAAAACGCCATCAACCTCTTGACCCAGGCAACCGGCGACACGATGGCCCACGGCGAACGCACCGTCGAGAATGTCGCCCAGCGCTCGCAGGAAATGGACCAGGTCCGCAAGGAGCTCGACGAGTACAAGCGCATCGCCAACACCGACTCGCTGACCCGCCTTTCCAACCGCCGCGCCTTCGACGACCGCCTCGCCGCCGTTTTCGACAATGCAGCGCTGAAGCCGGTGACTGCCCTGGTGCTTGCCGACATCGATAACTTCAAGAAGATCAACGACACCTACGGCCATCCGGTCGGCGATAAGATCCTGGCGACCGTTGCATCGGTCATCCGCGCCAATGTCCGCCGCGATGTCTTCGTCGCGCGCACCGGCGGCGAAGAATTCGCGCTGATCATCGACGGCAATACCCAGGAAGAGGTCGTCGCCATGTCCGAGCGCATCCGCCGGACGCTGGAAGCAACCCCCTTCAAGAACTCCCGCACGCGGGTTAATTATGGCCCGGTCACGGTGTCGATGGGCGTCTGCATGGCGTCTCACGCCGAGGACGCGGGCGAGCTCTATTACAAGACCGACATCGCCCTCTACGGCGCCAAGCATGCCGGCCGCAACTGCAGCGTCGTCTATGAGGATGGCATGCAGAAGGACTTCACCAAGAGCTGGCTGATCTACAAGGCCTGACGCGTCACCATCTGGTGACGCTCATTACCACATCGTCTTCGCCGCACGTCCCGCCCATTCGCGGTCGTATGTCTCGTGGTCGAAATCTTCCGTCGCCACCTTCAGCATCATGCCGGGCGTCGGCAGGCTCGCCGGATCGACGAAATTCTCCGGGTTCCACAGCTGCGAGCGCATCAGCGCCCGCGCACACTGGAAATAGACCTCATCGATGGTGATGACGACGACGGTGCGCGGATGCTTGCCGTCCATCTCGAAGCTCGAAAGCAGGCTCTCGTCGTTGGACACCACGCCATGCCCGTTGATGCGCATCGTCGTATTCGATCCCGGCACCAGGAACATCAGCGCCAGCCGCGGATCGCGCACGATATTCAAGAGGGAATCGACGCGGTTGTTGCCGCGCCAGTCGGGCAGATGGATCGTCTTGTCGTCGATGATCCGGACAACGCCGCCGATGTCACCGCGCGGAGAGCAATCGAGCCCTTCGGGGCCGACGGTCGCGAGCGCCATGAACGGCGAGGCCTCGATCATCTGGCGATAAAGCGGCGTCAGCGCCTTGGTCACCTTCGTGACGGAAGCCTGCGACAGGCCACCGGCGTAGATTTCGCTGAGCTCTTCCACCGTGCTGATGATTTTCATGATCGTCCCGCCATCTCTACCGGACGGCAATTAGCCGCCTAAGATGACGCTACAATGACGCGCGCCGGACAGGAAGCTCGACAAAGGAAACAATCTCGACGCCCTCGCTCTGCCGATCGCCGAGGAAAGCCTCGATCTCGTCAAGCACCGGCTTGGCGCCGATGATGCGCCGGTGGCCGAAACCGTTGGCCCAGAAGACCCGGACCGCGTCCCCGGCCGCCTGATAGCGCCGTGCATGATGCGCTCCAACTTCCTTGTCATCTTCCGCATGGATCGTCAGCACCTGCGCTCTCAACCGTCCCGCCGGTTTCGCGACATCGAAATCCGCAAGCTGCCGCCCGGTGATCCTGCCGACCTTGCCTTCCAGCGCCGCCTGAGCCGCCTTGCCGAGCCCGATCATCCTGCCGAAATCGGTGAAGAGCCACGCCATCTCGCTCGGCGAACCGATCGTGACGATCTTCTCGACCTCGATCGGCCGCACATGCGGCAGGATCCCGGTTGCCGAGACCATCAGTGCCGCGCCGCCGAAGGAATGGCCGATCGCCGCGTCGAAGGCGCCAAAGCGCTCCTGCGCAGTCGCGATCGCCTCGACGGCGAGCCCCATATGCAGGAAGCGCCCCCTGGAGAGACCGTGTCCCGGGAAGTCGAGGCCGATGACCTCGGCCCCATCCTTCGCGAGATGCGCAATCAGATCGGTCATGTAGGCCATGCCGGATCCCCAGCCATGGGTCACGAGGTAACGCTTGCGCTTGCCGAGAGCGCCGCCGTTGATCCGGAAGGCCGCCGCACGCTTACCGCCAGCAAGCGGCAGTTCGATCCGTTCGGCATCCTTCAGCCAGTCCATACCCGCCGCATGCGCCGCCTTCGCCTTGGCGCCCTGCGGGCGCTGAGGCGGCGTCCTGCAGAAAAGGCGGAATGCCGCCTCGCCTGCAAGACGGGATGAAATTGCCTGCAGCGCGGTAAATCCGAGGCGGGTGACGCCAAGCGCAAACTTTGCCATAGTGGGAATCCGATAATGTTCAACACTGAACAATAAAGTACAACGATGAACAAAAATCAATCCCTACCCTGGGATCATCCGCGTTTTCGCAGCTGGATCGCCGTCGCCCGCGCCTGTCAGCTGATGCAGCAATCACTCGGCCGCTCGCTTGCAGAACTCGATATCAAGACGCCGCATCTCGATATCCTGATCAATCTCTACCGTTTCGAAGGCCTGACGCAGCAGGATCTGGCGCGTAAGCTGCTGGTCGGCCGCTCGAACATGAGCATGCTGCTGCCGCAGATGGAAAAGCGCGGCCTGATCGAGCGCCGCGGCGACGAGCGCGACAAGCGCGTACTGCGGCTCTATCTGACCGCCGAGGGCCGCGTGCTGACCGAAAAGGCCATGGTGATCCAGACCGGCCTCATCGACCGCATGCTGACGGACGAGCCGTTGGAGCAATGCATGGCGATGGCCGATTCGATGGAGCGCATCATCGCGCTCCTGCAGAATGACCTGAAGGACGAGGACTGACCGGCGCTAATGCAGCGTCGGTGCCGGTGCCGCCGAACCGAGCGACCGGTATTCCCAGGCCGCGACGATGACGAGAACCAGCGCCGCCAGGATACCCAAGACATAGATCTCCACAGCCGGCACCAGGAAAGTCAGCAGGATCAGAAGCACGATGCCTGCGAGATGCGAGAGCGGCGCCTTGCCGCTGGTGGCGCCCTTGAACCAGAGATTGCCCGCCAGAAACAGACCGGATCCGCCGAGGATGACAGCGGCAATGCCGAGATCGCCGACCTCATGCGGATGCGAGAAGATGAACTCGACGGCAACGGCATCGACGATGATACCGGCCAGGATCGGGATATGCGCGTAGGTGAAGGCCTGCCGCGCCATACTGCCCGGCTTCGCCTCGTGCTCGATGCGGTGAGCGGCCCGCTCATGGCCAAAGCGGAAATAGAGCCACCACATCGCCACCGTCGACGCGAAGCTGGTGACGAGCACCAGCCCGGTCATCGGCGAGAACGGCATTTCCGAGAAGGTCCGGCCGGACACCAGCACCGCCTCCCCGAGGCAGATGATGATGAACAGCGCACAACGCTCGGCCATATGGGCACCCGAGACGTCCCAGTCGGCGGTCGACGACTTGCCGAGCCCCGGCACAAAGAATCCCGAGGCCGGACCGGCATATTCGATCGCCAGCGCAATCACCCAGGCAATCAGCCGCGCCTCATGCTCCAGCAGACCACCGGCGATCCAGAAGACACCGGCTACGGCGAGCCATATGCTGATGCGGGTGAAGTTGAGATAGTTGGAATGGCTCGAATGGCGGACGGCATAGGCGGTGAAGACCGACCGGCCTACCTGCATCAGAACATAAGCGCCGGCAAACAGCAGCCCCTTACCGCCGAAGGCTTCGGGGATCGAGGACGACAGGACCAGGCCGAGCAGCATCAGTACGATCAGCATGGCGCGAACCGGCATCTTCTCGGGATCGAGCCAGTTGGTCACCCAGGCGGTAAATATCCACACCCACCAGACGGCGAAGGTCATCAGCGCAGCTTCCGCCGCGCCGAGCAGCGAATAGTGAGCGGCGAGCGCATGGGAAAGCTGCGAGATCGAGAAGACGAAGACAAGGTCGAAGAACAGCTCGAGGAAGGTTACCTTGCTGCCGCCCGGGCTGCCTTTTGCTCGCAGCCAGTTTCTCACTGCCGTCCCTGCCATCAATGCCCCCTATGGCTGTTGTTCAATCAGCGCGGCTGCGCCGAGACGTCCCTGCTCATGCCCTTCTCGGCCAGTTCCTTTTCGTAATCGGCAAACAGCTCAACACCCCGCTCGCCGAGTTCCCGCAGATAGGTCCAGGTGAAGATGCCGGTATCGTGCATGTCGTCGAAGCCGATGCGCACGGCATAGTTTCCGGTCGGCGTCATCGAGATGATCGCGACGTTGCGCTTGCCTGGCACGGTAACCTTCTGCCCCGGCCCATGCCCCTGCACTTCTGCTGAAGGCGAGAGCACGCGCAGCATTTCTGCAGACAGATCGAAGCTCTGACCGTCGTTGAAAGTCACGGCAAGCCGCTGCCGGTCTTTGGAAACCCTGAGTTCGGTGGGCCAGATGTCGCTCATTGATGCTCTCCGTTCGCCTTTGTTGAGTAGGCAAAGCCGCATTTTCTGGCAAGCTCAATTTGCCGTGCATCTGTGCCGTTTACCTTGACGGCACAGTCACATATGACCACATTAGCATGACTGCGGAGGTATTCGTGAACAGCAATGTCGGTACGATAGGAAGCGCTGCACCGCTCGTGGCGGATGCAAGCCCGATGATCGACCCGTTCGGACGGGCCGTCTCCTATCTGCGCGTCTCCGTGACTGACCGCTGCGATTTCCGCTGTACCTATTGCATGGCCGAAAACATGACCTTCCTGCCGAAGAAGGACCTGTTGACGCTGGAAGAGCTGAACCGGCTCTGTTCCGCCTTCATCGCCAAGGGCGTGCGCAAGATCCGCCTGACCGGCGGCGAACCCCTGGTGCGCAAGAACATCATGTTCCTGATCCGCGAGCTTGGTCGCCAGGTTGGCACCGGTCTTGAGGAGCTGACGCTGACCACCAACGGCTCGCAGCTCGCCCGCCATGCCGAAGAACTCTATGACTGCGGCGTACGCCGCATCAACGTCTCGCTTGATACGCTCGACCCCGACAAGTTCCGCAAGGTGACGCGCTGGGGTGAGCTTTCAAAGGTCATGGAAGGCATCGATGCCGCGCAGAAGGCGGGGCTGGATATCAAGCTGAATGCGGTGGCACTGAAAGGCTTCAACGAGGACGAGATTCCCGGCATGCTGCGCTTCGCCCACGGCCGCGGCATGGACCTGACCGTCATCGAGACGATGCCGATGGGCGAGATCGATGAAGACCGCACCGATCAGTATCTGCCCCTTTCGGAGCTTCGCGCCTCGCTCGAAAAGCAGTTCACGCTTGAGGATATCGGCTACAAGACCGGCGGCCCGGCGCGCTATGTCGAAGTCGCCGAGACCGGCGGCCGCCTCGGCTTCATCACCCCGATGACGCATAATTTCTGCGAGAGCTGCAACCGCGTCCGCCTCACCTGCACCGGCACGCTCTACATGTGCCTCGGCCAGAATGACGCCGCAGACCTCCGCTCGGCCTTGCGTGCCACCGAAGACGACGGCCTCCTCTATGCGGCAATCGACGAAGCCATCACCCGCAAGCCCAAGGGCCACGACTTCATCATCGACCGCACGCACAAGAAACCCGCCGTGGCTCGGCATATGAGCGTCACCGGCGGGTGACTTTCGTTTCCGATTAGATCAACTGTCAGGCCGCACCGGCCGGATCGCCGATCGGCAATAGCGCCGGATCGGGCGGTGTCGGGTCGTTGGGGTTCTTGTTGTCTGCAGGGTCCTGAGCCGGCGTCAGCGGCGGCTTTTCCTGCACGCGATCGGGAACACCAGGTGCCGGTGTCGGGCCGCGGGGCGTTTCGGCGGGATTGGGAATTTCTGTCGGCATAGGGATTTCCCTTCGGGTTCACCAGCCGCGCACGGCGCAGCTTCCTTACTGTGGTGAACGCCACGCGATCGCGTTTGTTCAAAAGATCCGTCCGGCAACGCCCATCTGTTCGTTCTCGAACAGTTTGAAATGGCTGCCGCTAATTTGTGCGCTGCGCAATCGATTTATGCAGACTGTGGCTTGCAATCGATTTCATTCCCGCCGGTTCCCTTCTACAAGGGCCTCAGAACTATCGGGAATCTCTTCGCATGCCGCGGTCTCGCAATACCCAGGGCGCAATCTACATGAGCATGGCCATGGCCGGTTTTTCGGCCAGCGACGCGCTCTCGAAATCCGTCATCGGCGATATGAACGCTGGCGAGATCATGTTCATCCGCGGCCTGTTCACCAGCATCCTGATCTACCTGATTGCCCGCAAGATGGGCGCGCTCCGCTCCTGGACGATCATCCTGAAGCCGATCATCATCCTGCGCGTCCTCTGCGAGATGCTGGCTGCCGTCACCTACATCACCGCGCTCGGCATGATGCCGATCGCCAATGCCTCGGCGATCCTGCAGTCGCTGCCGCTGGTGGTCACCTTCGGTGCGGCCCTGTTCTTCCGCGAGCCGGTCGGCTGGCGCCGCTGGTCGGCGATCCTTGTCGGCCTGATCGGCGTGATGATCATCATCCGCCCCGGCCCGGAAGGCTTCACCCCGGCCGCCCTCCTCTGCGTCGCCAGCGTCTTGACGACGGCCGGCCGCGACCTCGCGACCCGCTCGATCGATCCTGAAATCCCCTCGCTGATGGTGACCGTGGTCACTGCCATCACCGTCGCCTTCTTCGGCGCCCTGCTGATGCCGGCGCTTGGCGGATGGCATACGCCGTCGCTGACGGCGCTGTCGCACCTGCTGATGGCATCGGTCCTCGTGCTGATCGGCTACCAGTCCGTCATCACCGCCATGCGCACCGGCGAAGTCTCCTTCGTCGCGCCCTTCCGCTATACGAGCCTGATCTTCTCGGGCCTGCTCGGCTTCATCTTCTTCGCCGAAGTCCCCGACGCCTGGACGCTGGCGGGTGCGGCGATCGTCATAGCTTCCGGCCTCTATACCTTCTATCGTGAGGCCAAGCGCCGCGTCGCTCCCCTGGCCCAGGAATCCGAGCCGAGAAGCCCCGTCTGAGATAAGCAATGGCAGATTTTTCACTCGCAAATACCGCAATCCCGGGTGTCATCCTGGCCGGTGGCCGCTCCTCGCGCATGGGGACGGACAAGGCTGCGGCAATGCTCGGCGGCCGCCCGCTTCTCGACCACGCGATCGCAAGGCTTTCCCCGCAGGTCTCCACCGTCGCCGTCAATGCCGGCAGCGAGCCGCAATGCGGCCTCGCCTTCATCCCGGATATCATTCCCGGCAAGGCCGGGCCAATGGCGGGCATCCACGCCGCGATGGCCTATGCCGCCAGGCTCGATGGTGTCAGCCATGTCGTGACGGTCTCGATCGACAGCCCCTTCTTCCCGGCCGAGCTCGTATCCGACTTCATCGCCGCCGCCGACCATCCGGAAAAGATCGCGATCGCTGCTTCCGAGGGCCGCAGCCACCCGGTCTTCGGCCTCTGGCCCGTGGCGCTCGCGGCAGACCTCGAAGCCTGGATCGCCACCGACGAAAAGCGCCGCGTCCGCGACTTCCTGTTACGGCATGACGTTGCGGAAGTTCAGTTTCCGCTGCATCCGACACGCGCCGCCCTTCTCGACCCCTTCTTCAACATCAACACGCCCGACGACCTCGTCGAAGCCGAGCGCTGGCTGCGGGCGCTCTCGCCATGAGCACGCCGCGCCTCTTCGGCATTGCCGGCTGGAAGAATTCGGGCAAGACAGGCCTTGCCGTCCGGCTCGTCGAGGAATTCACCCGCCGCGGCTATCGCATCTCGACGATCAAGCACGCGCACCATGATTTCGACATCGACAAGGTCGGCGCCGACAGCTACCGCCACCGGCAGGCCGGCGCCCATGAGGTGACCATCGTCTCCGGCACCCGCTTTGCTATCATGCACGAACTGCGCGGCGAACCCGAACCTGCCTTCGAGGACATCCTCTCCCGCCTCGCTCCCTGCGATCTCGTGCTGATCGAGGGCTACAAGCGCGAGCCGATCCCGAAGATCGAGGCCCGCCGCCTGGAGGCAGCCAAGCGCGAGCCGCTGGCGCCCACCGACCCGCATATCTGCGCCATCGCCGCCGACCATCCGGTCACGGAGGGTACCCTGCCCGTCTTCGATCTCGACGACACGATGGCGATCGCCGATTTCATCGCGGCGAAACTCGGTCTTCCCGCCATCACGGCATAGAAAAGCCGCCGGTCGCCCGGCGGCTTTCTTGTTCTCAGATCGGCCTGCCTCAGTTGTTGGAGGCGACCGGACGCACGAGCGGCGTGACGCGGCGGATGGTAACGCGGCGGTTTTCCTGGTTCGGACCAGCCGTGTTGACCTTCAGGTAGCGCTCGCCATAGCCCTGCGTCGCCATGTTTTCCGGCGGAATGCCGTAGACATCGGAGAGCACGTTGGCGACCGATTCCGCGCGCTGGTCGGAGAGAACCAGGTTGCTCTGGTCGGAACCGACGGCATCGGTATGTCCTTCGATCAGGAAGGTTTCGCTCGGATCCCTCTGCAGCACCTCGTTCAAGGCATCCGCGACCTTGCGCAGGCTGCGCGCCTGGCTCATCGGGATCTCGGCACTGCCGGTAGCGAAGGTGATCGTATCGAGGTCGATACGGCGTACCTTGTCGCGGATACGGGCCGAATACTTCACCTCGTTCAGCGAGTAGACGCGCTCGACAGGCTCGACCGGCGGCTCGCGCAGGAAGTCGTAATAGTCACGATCCGGATCGCTGCTGGTGTCGATGATGTAGTCGCGAACCGGGATCTGCAGACGCATCGGCGGCAGATCGGCACCCGGATCCTCGAAGTAATCCTGGTCCGGATTATCGTAGAGCTCCGGCGAGTAGTAGAGCACATACTCACGGCCGCGGCTGTCGACACGCGAACGCTGGATGATGTCGCCATAGCGGTTGCGGATCGTCACGATGCGATAGCCATCCGGACGGTCGATCGTTTCGCGATAACGGTCGCGCGGCAGTTGCTCATAGATCGGCCGTTCGCCGTCGCGGATGAAGCGGCGATCGTCGTCGCTGCGCACCACGATATTGTTGTTGATCTGCAGCAGCACGCGGTTGTCGTCTCCGACGCGTCCTTCGACCTGCGCACCGTCAGGACGCTGGAACTGCGGACGGCGGTCGAGCCGGCGGCCTTCCTCGGCCGTGACAGCCTCGATCTTGACCGGCGGACGTGCTTCGCCACCGGCTGCGCGCTGCGCATCGGCGTCCGACTTCGGTACGAAGATCTCCTGCTGCGTCTCGGCTGCACGCTGGCGGTCGCGCTGGCGCCGGCCATCGCGGCCACCGGAGCGGTCTGCGTCCTTGTCGCTGTCGAGCACGGCTGCACCGTTTTCGACCGGCAGGACGACGGTTTCCGTGCTCTTGCTCGGATCCGCGGCAATCTGTTTGCGGCGCTCCAGCTCCTGCGGCGTTACCTTCTCAGGTGCCGGGATCGCCTGCTCGACAACAGGCTGCTGGCCGTTGGCTGCAGGCTGCTCGGCAGTGTTGGCGCCAGGCTGCAGGCCGGGCTTGAGCTGCTGCTCGCCCTGCTGCTGACCTTCAGGCGCAGGCTTCTGTGCCTGGTCAGGCTCTGCCGGAACCGGCGGCTTTGCCGGCGCCGGAGATTCGGCCGGGACAGGCGCCTGATCGGGAGCCGGCGATTCCGACGGAACCGGCGTCTTGCCTTCGGTGGGCTGCTCACCCTGCTGCTGGGCATTCTTGCGGCCGGGCTTGGCGGCAGGTTCCTGCTGTTGTTCGCCTTCGGTTGCCTGCTGCTGCTTTTTGTCGCCCTTGCGCGGACGCTGCTGCTCGGGCTGAGCCTCTTCGGTCTGGGGCTTGGCCTGCTCCACTTGAGGAGCGGCCTGCTCGCCCTGCGGCTGAGCCTCGTTCTGCGCCGGAGCGGCTTCCTGCTGGGCAGGCTGCTGGTCGCGCTTGCGGCGCGGCCTTTCGGCCGGCTGCTCGGCGGGTTCGGCCTGCGGGGCTGCCTGCTGCTGCTCCTGCTGCTGCGGCTCAGGAGCGGCTTCGCGCTTCTTGCGGCGCGGCTGTTCCTGGTTTTCGGCCGGCTGTGCCTGCTCCGCCTGCGGAGCGGCCTGTTCCGGCTCGGGGGCTGCCTCGCGCTTCTTGCGGCGCGGCTGCTGTTCTTCGGAAGGCTGAGCCTGCTCGGCCTGCGGAGCCGCCTCTTCTGCCTGCGGCTGAGCTTCGCGCTGCTTGCGGCGCGGCTGTTCCTGCTGCTGCTCGGCCTGCGGCTGCGCTTCCTGCTGCTGTTGCTCTTCGGCCTGCGGCTGCTTGTGGCGCTTCTTCAGGATCTCTTCATCCGACGGTGCATCCTGCGCGACCTCATACGAACCGCTGACCACCTGGGGCGACGATGCCGCGCTCGTTCCTCCGAGTGCAGACGCATGCACCGGCGTAACGGCCAGTGTCAGCGACAGCAGCGGAAAAGCAGCGCTGGCAAACAATCTTGATTTCATGCCCATTGGGTTTCCTCGTTCCTATTGGCTATTGGGGGTGTTCAGTTTTGACACCCCGCATGTTGGGTCGGGACCGAAATTTCCGAGGCCCGGATTTGTTCCATGCATTTTTTAGAAACGCCGGGATTAACCCGCTATGAACGTCCCGGTCCGCCTCCGTTCATCTTGGTCATAGTTTGCGACGCAACAATGGCGCGCGATTCCAGTTGCAATTTGCAAAAAAAAGGTTTGATTATCGCGCCAAGGCGGTGCTGATGCCCGCCGCATTATGGCCGCTGCCGAATAAGAAAAAGACGCAGCGGTCACCAACAGAGAGGATCCTCATGCGTATCTCCAACCTCCTCGCCGCAGCTTCGCTTGCAGCGTTGTCCCTCTTCGCCGGTTCGGCAATGGCCGATGGCGAAAAGTATGTGATCGGCACCGACTCGACCTACCCGCCCTTCGAATTCGTCGATGCCAGCGGCGAAATCAAGGGCTTCGACATCGACATCGCCAAGGCACTCTGCGCCGAGATGAAGGCTGAATGCTCCTTCGTCAGCAACGACTGGGATGGCATCATTCCGGCTCTCCAGGCCAAGAAGTTCGACATGATCGTTTCGTCCATGTCGATCACGCCGGAGCGCTCGAAGCTCGTCGACTTCACCAACAAGTACTACAACACGCCGCCGGCAATCGCCGTGCCGAAGGACTCGACGATCACCGACGTCGCCGGCCTGAAGGGCAAGACGATCGGCGCCCAGACGTCGACCACCCACGCCAACTACGCTGAAAAGCACCTGGCCGACACCGAGCTGAAGCTCTACCCGACTGCCGACGAGTACAAGCTCGACGTTTCGAACGGCCGTATCGACGCCGTTATCGACGACGTCGTCGTTCTCTCGCAGTGGGTCAAGTCGGACGCCGGCGCTTGCTGCAAGATCCTCACGACCCTGCCGGTCGATAAGGAAATCAACGGCGTTGGCGCCGGTATCGCCGTCCGCCAGGGCGACCCGCTGAAGGACAAGCTGAACACCGCGATCGCAGCGATCCGCGCCAACGGCAAGTACAAGGAAATTCAGGACAAGTACTTCGATTTCAACGTTTACGGCGATTGAGAAAAACTGTAACTGACCTGTAAAGATGATGGCGGAAGGCTTGCTCTTCCGCCATTTTTGTCTGACAACATGCTAAAGATCAAAACGGCATAAGCCGTGAGGGGAAAGTTGGATGGGCGGATTATTTTCCGCGCTGGGCTCGCTCTGGGCCTGGATAGGGTATGTTTTCGATCCGCTATGCGGACCTGCCGGTCTTTTCACCTGGTTCGGCCAGTCGACGATCCTCGCCTGCGGCGATACCGGCTGGGGCGATGAAATCGCCGTCGGCCTGAAAACCACCGTCGCCGTCGCGCTGCTGACCTTGCCGGTCGGCCTGATCATCGGCTTCCTCGTGGCGCTCGGCCAGCAATCCGAAGAAAAGTCGGTGCGGCTCGCCGCCGGCATCTACACCACGATCTTCCGCGGCCTGCCCGAGCTTCTGACGCTGTTTATCATCTATTACGGCATGCAGATCCTCATCCAGTCGGCGCTCGCCTCCTTTGGCTATGACGAGCGGATCGAGATCAACGCCTTCGTGGCCGGCATGATCGCCCTTGCCGTCGTCTTCTCCGCCTATTGTTCGGAAGTGCTGCTCTCGGCATTTCGCGCCATTCCGAAGGGCCAGTACGAAGCCGGAGACGCGCTCGGCTTTCACCGCGGCCGCACGCTCCGCCTCATCATCCTGCCGCAGCTGGTGCGCATTGCCCTGCCCGGCCTCACCAATCTCTGGATGATTCTCCTGAAGGATACGTCCTACGTCTCGATCATCGGCCTCGCCGACATCCTGCGCCAGACCGCCGTCGCCGTGCGCGTCACCAAGCAGGCCTTCTTCTTCTATCTGCTCGCCTGCATCATCTATCTGGTGCTCGCTGTCATTTCTTCCTACGGCCTCAGCTATATCGAACGCTGGGCCAAGCGCTCGGAGGTCCGCCGGTGAGCGTTGCAGAAACCCTTATCCCGCCGCAGCCGGCGCCGAAGCATATCGCCAAGCCTCTCTCGGCGGCGCGCGTCACCGGCTCGGTTCTCGTGCTGATCTGGCTCGCTCTTGCCGCAACGCTGATCTACATGGTCGTCGCCGGCTGGGATCCCGAAAAGTTCACGCGTTACGGACCGCGCTATCTGCACGGCCTGATGACGACGATCATCCTGGTGACGATCTCGGTCATCTGCGGCGCCGTCCTGTCCCTGCCGCTGGCATTCGCCAGAATGTCGACGAACAGGTTCCTCAGCGGCTTTGCCTATTGCTACGTCTACGTCTTCCGCGGCACGCCGCTTCTGGCGCAGCTCTTCCTCGTCTATTACGGCCTCGGCGGTTTCCGTCCGCAGCTGGAATCCGTCGGCCTCTGGTGGTTCTTCCGTGACGCCTGGTATTGCGGCCTGTTCTCGATGACCATCAACACCGCCGCCTATCAGGCCGAAATCCTGCGCGGCGCCATCGAGAGCGTGCCGAAGGGACAGCATGAGGCCGCGGACTCGCTCGGCGTTTCCAAGACCGTCGCCTTCCGCAAGATCATCCTGCCGCAGGCGTTGATCGTGGCGCTGCGTCCCTACGGCAACGAGATCATCCTGCTGATCAAGGGCTCGGCCGTCGTCGCCATCATCACCGTCTTCGACCTGATGGGCGAAACCCGCTACGCCTTCTCGCGCACTTTCGACTACCAGACCTATCTCTGGGCCGCGATCTTCTACCTGACGATGGTTGAAGCGCTCCGCCATTTCTGGAACTGGATCGAGCGCCGTCTGACGCGCCACCTGCAGCGCTGACCGGTTTGGCAGCACTCCCTGCGGGATGCTGCCAAGCTATTGAAATCAAACAAAAATGAATGGTTCTTTTGCCCGCTGCATGTCAAGCTTCGGTTAACCGCGCCGTGTTTCCATTTTATCTGCCGCTAATAAGCGGCAATGGGAACGAAAGCGAGATGCACATGAACAAGGACATGGAAAAGCAGCTGCAGGGCTATGGACTGACGACGGCGCAGATCCTCTATCGCATGCCGGATCATCCCGCGATCCTGCAGACCTACATCTGGCAGGAATACGACCTCGCTCCCGATTTCCCCGAAATGCGCGGCTTCCTGAAATTCTGGCAGGAAAAGCTCGACGGCCCGCTGCACTCCGTCCGCTACATCCACCGCAAGCTGATCTCGGCAACGGAATGGCGCGCGCTGCGCGGCGAATTCGTCATCCACTGAAAGGCCGGTCGGCAACGCCCGCCATTGCCAAAGCGGCCTCACCGCCTTAGAGGCTTGCGTGACAACGAAAAGGTGGACCGGCATGGCAAAGAAGATCGACGAAGAGGCATTGGCCGAGGCCTATAACCGCGCGCTTGCGCTGGAAAAGGCTGGCGACGTCGATGCGGCCGTGAAGGCCTATGAGGAAGTGCTGGCAATCGACCCCGAGGATCACGGCGGCGCCGCCGTCCGCATCGCCTCGATGGGCCGCGGCGAGACGCCGGTGCGCGCCCCCGACGCCTATGTCGAAACCCTCTTCGATCAGCATGCAGAGGTCTTCGAGGACGTGCTCGTCGAGCAGCTCGGCTATCACGTGCCGATGATGGTGCGCCAGCGCCTGCAGGAGCTGAAGCTCGGGCCGTTCAAGCGCATGCTCGACCTCGGCTGCGGCACCGGCCTCACCGGCGGCACGCTGCGCGATCTCTGCGAGGACATGACCGGCATCGACATCTCCGAAAACATGGTCGAGATCGCCCATGAGAAGGACGTTTACGAGACGCTGTTCGTCGCCGAAGTCGAGGACTTCCTCGACGACAACGACGAAGACGCCTTCGACCTGATCACCGCCACCGACGTCCTGCCCTATCTCGGCGCCCTCGAGCCGCTGTTCTTCGGCGCCGCCGAAAACCTGACGCCCGGCGGCCTGTTCATCTTCTCCTCCGAAACCCTGCCGCAGGCCGACACCCGCCCCTACGCCGTTGGCCCCCACCAGCGTTTCCTCCACGCAGAAAGCTACATCCGCGAACGCCTGACCGCGACCGGCTTCGAGCTCGTAGAAATGACCGGCATCAACGTGCGTATGCAGGAAGGCGAACCGAGCCCCGGCCATCTGGTGATCGCGAAGCTGGCGGGTTGATTGACGTTCGATCAAACAACCTATGAGATCAGGTCGTTGGTGGACAGGAAACTGAAACGCTGATTATCCTCCCGTGAATTGGGGGATAATCGATGTTTCTCGAACTCTACGCGATCTGGGAGAAAAGTGGGGTTCTAGGCGTCCTCGATGCGCTTTGGACGCATGTAGTTCCGATCAGCTGGGCAGCACTCCTCGTTGCCTTGTTCATTCCTATCCTGCTTATCTACTGCCGGAACGAAGTTCGGGTCCGCAGACTGCGTCTCATCGCCGATTTCATTCTTTCTTATCCTACGACGCGAAACAAACGATCGACCTCGTCGTCCGAGCCGGAAGCGGCGAGTAATCCGTCACTTGAACTCGTAACCGCAAAATACCTCTCCGATCTTGGCGATCCAGAGTACACCAATACGTCGCGTGCCAATTCCGCAGAATTGATCCAAGAGATCGAGAGAAGAATTCGGGGATCGCGGCTCTTCGGCAACATGGGGGACTATCGCCTTCTCATTGCATCGACGGGCTTCGTCGTCTTGTGCTATTTCGGCTTTGTCAATCTGTTCAATGTTGTCTTAAACGGCTTCGAGGTGCTTGGCGCCACCGGCGACCGCATGTGTAACATTACGGGCCTTGACAGCGGAGCTTGCTGCCCTGAAGGAAGCGTTCGCAGCCAGTTGCAAAGCGTAGGCTCGCTCGCTTTCGCAGGCGCCTTTATTGCCGCCACGCGCCAGTTTGTCAGAAGCCTCGCAGTGTTCGACCTGTCTGCCCATACGTTCATCTGGCAGACCGTCGAGATATTCGCCTCGGTCATTATCGTCATTTTTCTATACGAGGCCTTCGAAAATCCGACCATCGCACTGGAGTCTCTGATCAAGGGCTCGGATCCCGACACTCGTCAGTGCACCGACGTGCCGTGGATTTGGATGGCGCTTGCACCGTTACTGGGGCTGTTGCCACAGAGTTCGACGAAGTTTCTTCTTCTGAAACTCCAGTCGCTGGTCGCCTGGGTTAAAATCGACGACGACCGGTTTAACGCTGTCACGCGGATGACGCCGCTCGATGTGATAGACGGCATCGACTATCCCACCAGATTCCGCTTGGAGGAATGCGGGATTTACGACGTCCAGAATCTCGCTACCTACAATCCTATAATGCTGCACGTTGAATCTCCGTACGGCATTTACCAGACGATCGATTGGGTGGGTCAGGCGCAGCTTTGCAATATTCTTGGTCTCGATAAATTCCTGTTGCTGAAGCAGATGAACGTCCGAACCGTGTTTGACCTCGAGCGGTCTCTCGACTTTTGGTCCTCCAATGGGTGGAGGCCGATCATGGTCGAAGGACCGGACGAGTTTGACAGAATTTACGCCGGGATCCTTTTCGCAGCCACGAGCACGATGCGGAAGATCGGGGAGATCAGTGGCGTCCAACCGCTTATCATCCGCTATCCGACGGCGACCGAGCCTCCCAAGATCGAGGCGGTCGGAGTCGACGCATATTGCACATGGGCGTGCGAAACGATTGCCGCCGATCCGTTGACGACCAAGCGCTGCATGGAGCACCTCCTGGGTTGGATTACAGATGATCTGCATGTAAGGCGATTACGCCGGATCTGGCAGGAAATGTCCGATGATCTCGGCGACCGCTCGAAACGCATGGACATATCGTTCGTGACGCGACGTCCGCCAACTCCCGAGCCCGAACCAGCCCAATAGTTACCCATTCAGCAAACTATCCCTTGCCACAACTGCCACACCCTGATACTTAGCCTTTCAGCAAAGTTTCCAACAGCTGAAAGGCCATGCCCCATGCCGCTCGTGCTTTACGGACATCCGCTCGCCTCCTTCTGCCACAAGGTTCTGATCGCGCTTTATGAGAACGGCACGCCGTTCGAGGACCGGCTGGTCGATCTCTCGGATGAAGGTTCGCGGGCCGAACTCTTCCGCTACTGGCCGGTCGGCAAGATGCCGATCCTGCGGGATGAGGCGCGTGACAGCACCATTCCGGAAACCAGCATCATCATCGAATATCTCGACCGGCATTATCCGGGTGAAGCCCATCTGCTGCCGCTCGATGCGGACCGCGCCCTGCAGGTGCGCCTGTGGGACCGCTTCTTCGATCTCTATATCCAGACGCCCATGCAGAGGATCGTTGCCGACAAGATGCGTCCCGCCGGCGTCAAGGATCCGCAGGGCGAGAGCGAGGCGCGCGCCACGCTTGCCATGGCCTACGACATGATCGAGCGGCAGCTGGCAAACAGCCTCTGGATCACCGGCGACAGCTTCACCATGGCGGATTGCGCCGCGGCTCCCGCCTTGTTCTACAGCGAAACGCTTGTCCCCTTCGGCGCGGAACGGCCGAAGCTTTCCGCCTATTACGAGCGGCTCGTGCACCGCCCTTCCTTCGCCCGCGTGCTCAGGGAAGCGCTGCCCTATTTCAAGTTCTATCCCTTTAAGCACCAGCTGCCTGAGGCGATCCGCAAGGCGATGCCTGCCGAATGACGATCGATGCCATCTCACTCGACCGGATGTTCCACGCGCTGTCGGATAGCAGCCGCCGCGGTATGATCGACCGTCTCGGGCTTGGCCCCGCCTCGGTGATGGAGCTTGCCGCCCCCTTCCCGATGGCGCTGCCGACGGTGATGAAACATCTCAATGTGCTTGAGACGAGCGGCCTCGTGCAATCCGCCAAGACCGGCCGTGTGCGCACCTATCAGCTGCGCCAGGAGCGGCTCGCCGAGCTCGAGCGATGGATCGGCGAGCGCAAGGCCGTCTGGAACTCCGCCTTCGACCGTCTCGACCAGCTTCTTGCCGAAGAGGAACCCAAACCTTGACCATGACACCAGCAAGCCCCGGCTCCGCCGCCCACACGACCTTCACCATCGAAAGGCAGCTTAAGGCCGACCCGAAGCGCGCCTTCCGCGCCTGGGCCGATCCGGCCTCGAAGCAGAAATGGTTTGCCTGCCACGGCGACTGGACGACGCTGGAATACCGGTTGGACTTCCGCGCCGGCGGCAGCGAGCGCAATTACACCGCCGATGGCGACGGCCTGCTGCATGCCTATGACGCCCACTATCTCGATGTCGTCGAGGACATCAGGATCGTCTACGCCTATGAGATGCGGCTTGGCGAAACCAGGATTTCCGTGTCGCTGGCCACCGTCACCTTCGAGCCGTCAGCGGCAGGCACCCGCATGCTCTTCACCGAGCAGGTCGTCTTCCTCGATGGCTATCCTGACGACGGGATGCGCCGCCAGGGCACCGAGCTCGGCCTCGACAGTTTCGAGGCATTCCTCGAGCGAGACGCCGGCGGCGTCCACTGAGACGCTCAGCGCCCGGTGCCGAGAATGGCGCCGAGCAGCCTGCCTTCGAGCTCGGCAAGTTCCGGATTGCCATGCCGGCGCGGATGCGGCTGGGGAATGTCGAGATCGAGCGCGATCCGTCCTTCTTCCAGCACGATCACCCGGTCCGCCAGATGCACGGCTTCGCTGACATCGTGGGTGACGAGAACCGTCGTGAAACCCAGCTCGCGCCAGACGCGGTTGATCAATTCCTGCATGCTGATCCGCGTCAGCGCATCGAGCGCGCCGAGCGGCTCGTCAAGCGCGAGAACGCCGGGCTTGCTGACGAGTGCACGAGCCAGCGCCACGCGCTGCCGCTGACCGCCTGAGAGCCGTGACGGCCACTCCCTCGCCTTCTCCGCCAGCTGCACTTCGGAAAGCACGGCCGCTGCCTCTGCAAGCGCCAGACGCCTGTCGATCCCGTCTCCGAGACCGACGGCGACATTCTCCGCCACGCTGAGCCAGGGCAAGAGCCGCGGCTCCTGAAAGACGATGCGCGCATTCGGCCGCTCGCCAGTGCCATCCGCGGTCTCGAAGCGGATGCTGCCCGCCGTCGGCTGATCGAGACCCATTAGTACCCGCAGCAGCGTGCTCTTGCCGCAGCCGCTCTTGCCGATGACGGCGACGAACTGACCGGCCGGAATATGCAGATTGATACCGCGCAGCACACGGTTGCCGCCAAAGCTCTTCTCCAGTCCGGTCAGGGTGATGGATGCCGCACCGGCCGGCGGTGTCGCAGGCTTTTCGCCGTGCGCCGCATAATCCGGCTCGATTGAGCCGTGGAAACGTTCATGGGTGATCACGCTCATCGCCAGCTCCTACTTCTGATAGATCGGGTTCCAGGTGAGCGCCCGCCGCTCCAGCGCCCGGGCGACGACATCGGCAAGCTTGCCGAGCACGGCATAGATCACCAGTGCGAGCACCACGACATCGGTCATCATGAATTCTCGCGCATTGTTAGCCATGTGACCGATGCCGGAGGACGCGGCGATCGATTCCGAGACGATCAGCGTCAGCCACATGATCCCCAGCGCATAACGCAGCCCGACGAAGATCGACGGCAGCGCGCCCGGAAAGATCACCTTGCGAAACAGCGTCCAGCTGCCCATGCCATAGACGCGGCCCATCTCGATCAGATCGCGATCGACGTTGCGCACGCCGTGATAGGTATTGAGATAGACGGGAAAGAGCACGCCGAGCGCGGTGAGGAACAGCTTCGATTCCTCGCCGATCCCGAACCACAGGATGACCAGCGGGATCATCGCCAGATGCGGAATGGTGCGCAGCATCTGCAGTGTCGTATCGGTCAGCTGCTCCGAGACCTTCGAAACGCCGTTGGCAATGCCGAGCAGGAAGCCGATCGCGCCGCCGACCAGCAGGCCCGCAAAGGCGCGCCCCGCACTGACCAAGACGTCATGTGGCAGCTGGCCAGAGATCGTCGTCGACCAGAAAGCGACGGCGACATCGGCCGGCGACGGCATGATGCGCGAGGAAATGAACCCGGCCGACGAAGCGATCTGCCAGCAGATGACGATTGTCACCGGCAGGAGATAAGGCAACAGGGCAGAGCCGTCAGGCAGCCGGGGCAACGCCCGGCGCTTGCGCTTTGCTTGCCCCGAGGCAACGCGTGTGAATGGCGTTTCGAATACCGACATGCTCATCTCCTCGCTTCCGCGGATCAGGACCCTGAAACGACTTTCAAGTTGCCGCCATGGCTACCGCCACCGAACACCTGCTTGTTTCCGAAATCGTTGCGCAGACCATGACGCTGCTCCGGCTGGCCGAGACCAAGCTCGGGAAACAGCAATTCGGCAACGCGATAGGCCTCTTCCAGATGCGGATAGCCGGAGCCGATCACCGTCTCGATGCCGAGTTCCTGATATTCGCGCAGCCGCGCCGCGACCGTTTTCGGCGAACCGACCAGCGCCGTACCGGCGCCGGCGCGTACCAGGCCGACACCGGCCCAGAGGTTCGGAGACACTTCCAGCTTGTCGCGGCGGCCACCATGAAGCGCGGCCATGCGCGCCTGGCCGACGGAGTCGGATTCCTTGGCAAAGCGAAGCTGCGCTTCCTCGATCGTCGCATCGTCGAGCTTCGAGATCAGCCGGTCGGCGGCCGCCCATGCTTCCTCGTCCGTCTCGCGGACGATGAAATGCAGGCGGATGCCGAAGCTGACTTCGCGACCCTTCTTGGCAGCAGCCGCGCGCACGCGCTCGATCTTCTCCCCGACCTGTGCCGGAGGCTCACCCCAGGTCAGATACTTGTCAACGCGGCCGACGGCGAAGTCGATGCCGGCATCGGAGGAGCCGCCGAAATAGAGCGGCGGGCGCGGGTTCTGGTAGGACGGGAAGCCGAGGCGTGCATTGGTCGCCTTGATGTGCTTGCCGTCGATGCTGGCAACGCCCTTCTCCAGCAGCTCTTCCCAGACATCGAAGAACTCGTTGGCATGGTCGTAGCGCTCGTCGTGCGGCAGGAAGATGCCGTCGCCTGCAAGTTCGGCGGGGCTGCCGCCGACGACGATGTTCAGGAGAACGCGGCCGTTCGAGACGCGGTCGAGAGTTGTCGCCAGACGCGCATAATAGGCCGGAGACGCCGTGCCGGGACGGATCGCCACCAGGAACTTCAGCTTCTCCGTATGTTGCGAAAGTGCCGCCGCAGTGACGAAGGATTCTTCGCAGGCAACGCCCGTTGGCAGCAGCACGCCGGAAAAGCCGAGGCGATCGGCTGCCTGGGCGATCTGCGTCATGTAGCCGATTTCAGGCGCGCGCGTCTGGTCGGAGGAGCCGAGATAGGCGCCGTCGCCGGAGGTCGGGATGAACCAGAGAAAATCGATTGGTTTGGAACTCATCAAATTGTCCTTTCGTGAAATACGGCTCAGCTGGCCTTCGGGCGCCAGACGATATCGCCGGTCGTCAGTTTCTTCGGCACGATACCAAGCGCGTAGAACTCGTCGGCCAAAGCCTGCTGGTAGGCGGCAGCATCGTCGGTGATCGTCGTCACGGCACCGAGATCGGCGCCCGGGCGGCTGAGGGTGATGCGCGTCACATCGGCGGGAACACCGGTGATCTCGGAAAGCTCCTTGACCGTCTCGTCAAGCTTGCCCTGCGCCGACTTGCCCACCTTGGCGAGCTCGTCGATCACATCGACGACCACCTGGCCGTTGTTGTCGGTGAAGTCCTGATTGGCCAAGAAGAAGCTGTAGGAATCGACGAGGCCCTCGGCGGTCGTCAGCACCCGGGTATCCGGATCGGCTTGGGCGATCGCCAAATAGGGGTCCCAGATCGACCAGGCATCGATGCTGCCGGTCTTGAAGGCGGCAGCAGCATCCGGCGGCGCCAGATCGAGCGCCTGTACGTCATCGATAGTCAAGCCGCCCTTGCGCAGCGCCTTGACGGCAACGTTATGGGCACTGGAGCCGCGCTTGAAGGCTAGCTTGACGCCCTTCAGATCCTCAAGCTTCTGGATCGGCGAATCCTTGTGCACCAGGATCGCCGACGCCGCCGGGCTGCCGCGATAGGTTCCGACATAATAGAGATGGCCACCCGCAGCCTGCGCGAAGAGTGGCGGCACGTCACCGGTCGCGCCGAAATCGAGAGCGCCTGCCCCGAGCGCTTCGAGCAGCGGCGGCCCGGAGGTGAATTCCGACCAGCTGACGGAAATGCCCTTGTCCGCAAGCCGCGCCTCCAGCGCGCCGCGCCGCTTGGCAAGCGCCAGCACGCCGTTCTTCTGCCATCCGATACGGAACTCGGTGGCTGCAGCCGCCCGCGCGGGCTTGATGGACGGCAGGACGGCGGCAGCTACTGCGGCCCCGAAGAGACCAAGGGTCTGACGGCGTGAGATCATGGCTTTCCCCTTTATCGGCGATACGAAGCGCATCACCGTTGCGTTGCGATGATCTGATAATGAGAAACTCTATAAATTAGATCGACAATTATATTTGTGAGTTTTGGCGCGGCGGAAATTTTCCTGACCGGATTGCCGGGCTCCCGCAGAATTTTATTCTCAGGCTGCCTTGTTGGCGTACCGCCGCCCGCCGGCGGTGCCTTTCCAGCCTTCGCACTTTCCGCTAATCATGCCGCAGCATCAGGAGAAGGATCTGGCATATGGCAAAAGTCGCTTTTATCGGTCTCGGCGTCATGGGTTTCCCGATGGCGGGCCACTTGAAGACGAAGGGCGGCCATGAGGTCACGGTCTACAACCGCACCGCCGCCAAGGCTGCCGATTGGGTCGCGAAATTCGGCGGCAAATCCGCCCCGACCCCGGCAGAGGCTGCCGCAGACGCCGATTTCGTCTTCACCTGCGTCGGCAACGATGACGATCTCCGCTCGGTGACAACAGGCAAAGGCGGCGTTCTCGAAGGCATGAAGAAGGGCGCCGTCCTGATCGATAACACCACGGCCAGCGCCGAAGTCGCCCGCGAGCTCTACGAAGCCGCCAAGGCCAAGGGCTGCGACTTCATCGACGCACCGGTTTCCGGCGGTCAGGCGGGTGCCGAAAACGGCGTGCTGACCGTCATGTGCGGCGGCGACGAAGCCGTGTTCGAAAAGGCAAAGCCGGTGATCGACGCCTATGCGCGCATGGTCGGCCTGATGGGATCGGCCGGTGCCGGCCAGCTCACCAAGATGATCAACCAGATCTGCATCGCCGGTCTCGTCCAGGGCCTCGCCGAAGGCATCCACTTTGGCAAGCGCGCGGGCCTCGACATCGAGAAGGTCGTCGACGTCATCTCCAAGGGCGCCGCCGGTTCCTGGCAGATGGAGAACCGCCACAAGACGATGAACCAGGGCAAGTACGATTTCGGCTTCGCCATCGACTGGATGCGCAAGGACCTCGACATCGTCCTGACCGAAGCCCGCCGCAACGGCGCCAAGCTCCCCGTCACCGCCCTCGTCGACCAGTTCTATGGCGACGTCCAGGCCATGGGCGGCAATCGCTGGGATACGTCCTCGCTCCTTGCCCGCCTGGAAAAATGATCGGTCCGTCCTCGAGCGCAGCAGACCTAATCGCGCATCTGCAGACGCTGCGCTCCGAAGGCGGCATTGCCGGCATGGCCCGCTTCGGGATCGTCACCGGCCAGGCACTCGGCATTTCCAATCCGCAACTGCGGAGCATCGCGAGGCTCGCCAGGAAGGATCATCCGCGCGCCCTGGCGCTCTGGCAAAGCGGCATCAGGGAAGCGCGGCTGCTGGCCTTGATGACGTCTGAGCCGAAACGGCTGACGGCGGATGAAGCCAAGGCCTTCGCCGAAGACTTCCATTCCTGGGAAATCGTCGATACCGCCGCCGACCTCTTCGTCGAGGCACGGCTGGACGCTCTCATTGAAAGCTTTGTCGCCGATGAGCGGGAATTCGTGCGCCGCACTGCCTTCGCAATGATCGCCGCTATGGCTGTGCATCGCAAAAAGGATCCCGACGAGACAATTCTCGTCTGGCTGACGCTGATCGAGGCTCACGCTGGCGACGAGAGGAACTTCGTCCGCAAGGCCGTCAACTGGGCGCTGCGCAACATCGGCAAGCGCAACAAGGCGTGCCATGCGCCTGCCCTGAAACTCGCTCGCCGCCTTGCGGAGAGTTCCGGCAAGACGGCGAGATGGATCGGCAAGGATGCGGTGCGCGAGCTGACCGGCGATGCGATCATCGCCCGGCTGAAATAGCTCAGTCTTCGTTGGACTTCGCGCTGTCGAGCAGCATGTAGTCGAGCGGCAGCTGCGTCGAATACTTGATCTGCTCCATAGCGAAGGCCGAGGAGACGTCGCGGATTTCGATCTTGGCGATCATCCGCTTGTAGAAGGCGTCGTAAGCGGCAATGTCGGGAACGACGACGCGCAGCAGATAATCGACATCGCCGCTCATGCGGTAGAACTCGACCACTTCGGGGAATTCGACGACGACTTCCGAGAAGCGCTTCAGCCACTCGATCGAATGGGTCGCCGTGCGGATCGAGACGAAAACCGTGACCTTGGTGTTGACCTTCTCGGGGTCGAGAATGGCGACGCGGCGCTTGATGACACCGTCTTCTTCCATCTTCTGGATACGGCGCCAGCAAGGAGTTGTCGAAAGGCCGACCTTCTTGGCGAGATCGGCGACCGCAAGGGTCGAATCTTCTTGCAGCAGGCGCAGTATCTTGCGGTCGAGACGGTCCATATGCGAAAGCCCTTTCGAATTATATTCTCTGTATACCGCGATTCCGGCGCGCGAAAAGAATTTTGTTTCAGTTTATAAGCAGTTTTATTCTGCTTCTGAGCACCGGCAGCAGCTCTTCCTCGAACCACGGATTGCGTTTCAGCCAGCCGCTGTTGCGCCAGCTCGGATGCGGCAGCGGCAGGACAGCGGGCGAGCGGTTTGCAAACAGCGTCTCGCGCCATGCCTTGACCGTGTCGGTCATATTGCCCTTCGCCGCCGCGCCCATATGCCAGCTCTGCGCATATTGGCCGACGGTCAGGATCAGTTCGATCTGCGGCATCACCGCCATCGCCCTCTCCCGCCAGATCGGCGCGCATTCGCGGCGCGGCGGCAGATCGCTGCCCTTCTCGTCATATCCCGGAAAACAGAAGCCTATCGGCACGATCGCCAGACGGCTTGCATCGTAGAAGGTCTCGCGGTCGACCTGCAGCCAGTCGCGCAGTCGGTCTCCCGAAGCGTCGTTGAACGGAATGCCGCTCTCATGCACGCGAAGACCCGGCGCCTGCCCGGCAATCAGCACCCGCGCCGTGCGCGACAGGATGAAGACAGGACGCGGCTCATGTGGCAAGGGCTTTGCCGGATTGAGTGGCGCATCCCGACAGATGCGGCAGGCGGCAATCGCTTCCTGCAAGGCTTCGAGCGTCAGTTCCATCCGACCGCCTGCCCGATCATCCTGACGATGCCACCGCCGGAATGCAGCCGCTCGTCATCGCGAAAATCCCGCGGCCGCTCGAATGTCCCGGCCCACAGACCCGAGCGCGAACCCCTCGCCTCATCCTCCTCGCGGCGGTAGTCGCCATAGGACACGGCATAGCCCGTTCTCACCATCTCGCCATTGATATCAAGCGTGCCGCTCCGGCAGATCACCAGCAGCCGCTGATATTGATCGCGCTCGGTGCCGCTGCATTGCGTTCCGGCATTTGAGACCAGCCGCTGCAGCGCATCGCGCGCCTCCCGCCCGCAGGCCCATGACTTCCCGCCACGCTCGCAGTTCTGCACCAACTCCGGCGCATCGATGCCCTTCAGCCGCATCCGTTCGCCGCCGACCGCCAGGCTGTCGCCATCGGCCGCATGGAAGGCGCCGCTATGCACGGTCTCCGCATCGCTGTTGAGCTTGGCGGCGATCAGCCAGATCAGCGCCAGCATCGCAAAGGCGGTCACGCCGTCGCGAATCGTCCTCAAACCGCGCGTCACGCTTCCGCCTCCTTCAAAAACAAACCGTTGAGAGAAATGGCAAACACCTTCTTAAGATTTGCCGGTTACGGTGGAACCACCCGCGGATCAAGTATCAAGTGCAGATGAGTAACGGCGTAAGCACATCGACAGATAAGATTATCGTCGACAAGTCCCGCAGTCACCGCAACAAGCCTGTCTCCAAGGCTGTTCGGCAGACACGCGAGCGCTTGCAGTCGGGCCATTCCTCGACGGCCGCTTTCGATCGCGACGTCCTTCGCATGTATATGACGGCATTCACCCAGGGCGCAGCCCTGATGCCGCTGTTCGTCATCATCATTTCCGCCCTCGGCATCTATTTCACCGGCGACACCGAGATTTTCTTCTGGGCGGTCGCGACACTGGTCGCCTATGCCGCCAACGTCTATCTCGTACGCCGCGCCCGCAAGCAGGAAATGACGGCGGAATCCGCCCGCAAGTGGCGCCGCGCCCTGTTGATCGGCCAACTGCTGATCGGCCTCAGCTGGGCCTTCTTCGCGCTTCAGGGCTGCGCCACCTGCGAGCCCTCCCGCTTCATCCTCTATAAGGGTGCGACGCTGCTCATTGCCCTGTCGGTCACGGCAATGTCGAATTTCATGCTGACGCCGTCGGTGCTCATCACCTTCAGCCCCGCCGTGCTGGCGCTGGCCGTCAAGGCCGGCATTTCCCGCGACGTGCTCGAAGTCAGCCTCACGGCGCTCTTCACCACGACCGTCATCTTCTTCGGCTATATCAGCGACCGCCTATTCCGCCAGAACCTGCGCATCCTCTCCTTCCAGTCGGAGAAGGATGACCTGATCGCCGAGCTGGAAGTGGCAAAATCGATGTCCGACGAGGCGCGCCGCCGCGCCGAGGAGGCAAACCTTGCCAAGTCGCGCTTCCTCGCCTCCATGTCGCATGAGCTGCGCACGCCGCTGAATGCCATCCTCGGCTTCTCCGAAGTGATGTCGGCCGAGGTCATGGGGCCGCTGAACAACCCGACCTACAAGGAATATACCGGCGACATCCATCGCTCCGGCCAGCATCTTCTGAACCTCATCAACGAGATCCTCGACCTCTCGCGCATTGAGGCCGGCAAGTATGAGCTCGCCGAAGAGGCGATTTCGCTGCTGGATATTTCCGAGGACTGCATCGGCATGGTGCAGCTGCGCGCCAGCGGCAAGAACATCACCATCAGCCAGCAGTTCGAGCCCGAGCTTCCCTCGGTCTGGGCAGACGAGAAGTCGATGCGCCAGGTCGTCCTGAACCTGCTCTCCAACGCCGTGAAATTCACGCCGCAGGGCGGCGAGATCCACGTCAAGGTCGGCTGGACGGCGGGCGGCGGCCAATACATCTCGATCAAGGACAACGGCCCCGGCATTCCCGAAGAGGAAATCCCGATCGTGCTTTCCGCCTTCGGCCAGGGCTCCATCGCCATCAAGAGCGCCGAACAGGGCACCGGCCTCGGCCTGCCGATCGTCCAGGCGATCCTTGCCAAGCATGACGGCCAGTTCGTGCTGAAATCCAAGCTGCGCGAAGGCACCGAAGTCATCGCCATCCTGCCGGGCAAGCGCGTTTTGCAGAGCCTCCCCGCAGTCGAGGAAGCACATGCCGTCTCACGCAAGCGGAAGAGCTTCGCCTAAGGTCAGGCGAAAACGATCGCGATCAGGTGTTTGCCGATCGTGAACAGCAGGAAAAGCCCGCAGGCACCGAGCATGCAGAGAACGGCAAAGGAGCCGAGATCCTTGGCATGCTTGCCGACCATCGAAATTTCGGGGGAGATGCGGTCGATGACTTCCTCGATCGCCGTGTTCAGCGCTTCGACCGCAAACAGCGCCAGAAACAGGATGACGGCGATGACCAGCTCGGAAAGCGTCGCTCCCACCGATATCAGCAGGATCAGCGACACGGCGGCAAACAGCAGCTCCTGCCGGAAAGCCGATTCCTTGATCAGGCGCTGGAATCCCGCCCAGGAATAGCTCGCAGCGGCGAAGAAATGGCTGACGCCTGTCAGCTTACGAACGGCAGGTTTCTCCAAGGCGTCCTCGTCTTGCGGTCGCGGACGGCGTCTTGCCGCCGTCCATCAGTGAAAATGCGAATACCGTTTCCCGGTCCGCGCCGCAAGCGTCTGTCATTAACCTGTCACAAAGCTGAACGCGACGCGTCCGCTCAATGCTTGTTGGTGACGCCGGCCTGCGCGAAGGTCGCCATGCCGGAATGGCAGGCGGCCGCGGCCTTGACGATACCGGCGGCCAATGCCGCACCCGTACCCTCGCCAAGACGCATGCCGAGCGCCAGAAGCGGCGTCTTGCCGAGCATCTCGATGGCGCGCAGATGGCCAGGCTCGCCGGAGACATGGCCGATCAGGCAGTGATCGAGCGCCGACGGATTGGCGGCCTGCAGGATAGCACCCGCGGCGGTCGCCACATAGCCATCGATCAGAACGGGGATCTTCTCGACGCGGGCGGCCAGGATCGCGCCGGCCATCGCGGCGATCTCACGACCGCCAAGGCGGCGCATGATCTCGAGCGGATCGTTGAGGTGGTCGCGGTGCAGCTCGACGGCGCGCTCGACGGCGGCCACCTTGCGCTCCAACATCTCGCCTTCCGACCCAGTGCCGGGGCCGACCCAATCGCGTGCCGAACCGCCGTAAAGCGCGTAGTTGATCGCCGCTGCGATCGTCGTGTTGCCGATGCCCATCTCGCCGATGCAGAGCAGATCCGTACCACCGGCAATCGCTTCCATGCCGAAGGCCATGGTGGCGGCGCAGTCACGCTCGGAAAGCGCCGCTTCCTGGGTGATGTCACCGGTCGGGTAATCGAGCGCCAGATCGAAGACCTTGAGGCCGAGATCGTAGGCCACGCAGATCTGGTTGATCGCCGCACCACCGGCCGCGAAATTCTCGACCATCTGCTGCGTCACCGACGGCGGGAAGGGGGTGACGCCCTGGCGCGCAACGCCGTGATTGCCGGCAAAGATCGCCACCAGCGGCCGGTTGACGGCGGGCGCCCTGCCCGTCCATGCGGCCAGCCAGAAGGCGATTTCCTCGAGGCGGCCAAGCGCCCCCGGCGGCTTTGTCAGTTGCGCGTCGCGCTCGCGCGCCGCAACCAGCGCCCGGGCATCCGGACCCGGCAGCTCGCGCAGCAGCGCGCGGAAATCGTCGAACGGCAGACCTGAAACGCTCATGAAGGGACTTCCTTGTATTCTGTTTTCTCCCGGCTTGCCGGGGCCAACTTGTCTTTTCGCAGCAAATCGGCTTCTTTCGTCGCGACTCTCTTAAAGCCAGCGGCAGAGGCGAACAACTCCAAAAGCGCCGCAGCTTCCATGCATGAAGTGGGGGACATGATCATCAAGGCCTATGCGCTCGACACCGCCCGCGCCGTCGCGTTCCTGAGCCGCATTCCCATGCCCGCCTTCGTCTTCGCCGGCGATGACGGCAAGCTCAGCCGTACCGCACGCGCTTTCCCGCTGGCCGGCCTACTGATCGGCGTCGTCCCCGCCGCAATCTTTCTGCTGCTGCTCGGCCTGCGCGCCGACCGCCTGATGGCAGCGCTCGTGGCAATCGCCGTGCTCGCCATCATCAGCGGCGCGCTCCACGAGGATGGACTGGCGGACACCGCCGACGGCCTCGGCGGCGGGCGCGATCGGGATCACGCCCTTCTGATCATGAAGGACAGCCGGATCGGCAGCTACGGTGCCCTCGCCCTCATCCTCTCCATGGCACTCCGCGCCGCCGCACTCGCCGCCATCGCCCGCGAAGTCCCGTCTATGGAAGCCGCACTCGCGATCCCCGTCGCCGCCTGCCTTGGGCGATCCGCCCTCGTCTGGCATTGGCACCGCCTGCCGCCGGCGAAGGCGGACGGGCTCGCCGCATCTTCAGGCAAACCCGGCGAAAGCGCCATGCATATCGCCGTCGTCTCAGGCTGCCTGTTCGCAGCGCTGATCGTCTGGCCGGTCATGGGCCTGCTGCCGCTCGTCTGCAGCCTGCTGGCGGCCGGCATTTCGGTTCTCGTCTTCACCCTCTACATCCGCCGCAAGCTGAATGGCCACACCGGCGATACGCTCGGCGCCGCCGAACAGATTTCCGAGATCGCCGCCTTCTGCGCCCTTGCCATGGCCTTGTGAAACAACGATATATCGCTCATGCAAACACCCTGCATCAACGTATGCTCGATGGACCCCGCAACCGGCTTTTGCATGGGCTGCGGCCGCACGATCCAGGAAATCGGCGGCTGGATGAGCTATTCCGATGCGGAGCGCGCCCGGCTGATGGCTGTTCTCCCCGCCCGCATCTTCGATGGCGCCACGCAGAACGATAGCCGGCAAAATACCAACGCGAGGCACTCTGCATGACCCGGCTGACGGTCTTCCTGCTGATCATCGGCATCGGTCTTGCAATCCTTCTCTTCAACAACGGCAATGACCGGATCATGGGCATGGAAGCCGATGATTTCGGCCGCATGATCTATCTGCTGCCGATCGCGCTGATGCTGTCCGCCGGCGTCTGGGCAAGCCGGCGCAATATCGGTGAAACGATGCGCAACCTGATGATCTGGCTGGTCATCATCCTGGCGCTCGCCACTGTCTATCTCTACCGGCAGGATCTGCAGGGCGTCGGCAACCGGTTGCTCGCCGGCCTCGTGCCCGGCCGCGCCGTTGTCGTCACCACCAGCGAGGGCGGCAGCGAGGTCATCCTCCACAAGCTCCTGAACGGCCATTTCGAAGCCGATGTCGCCGTCAACGGCCAGACCATCCAGATGCTGGTCGATACCGGCGCCAGCATGGTGGCACTCTCACATGCCGACGCCGAACGCATCGGCATCATTCCCGAGAACCTCGAATACTCGATGACCGTGATGACCGCTAACGGCCGCACCCGCGCCGCACCCGTCACCCTCGACCGCGTCTCCATCGGCCCGATCACCCGCACCGGCGTCGCCGCCAGCGTCGCCGAAGACGGCAAACTCGACCAGAGCCTCCTCGGCATGAGCTTCCTGGAGACGCTGGGCTCGATGCAGATGCAGACCGACGAGTTGCGCCTGCGGGATTGAGCCCCGCCTTTATCGGCACATCCATGGAACTTGCACGCTCCAACGGGGTTCAAACCTTGAAAGGAGGCCGTCATGGACAACCGGACCAAGGACATTGCCGACGAATATATGCGTCTCGGCGGGCATCGCCGGGCGGTGGTGGACGATAACATCGTGTCCACCCGCAGCTGGGAAGCCGACACCCCGGAGGCGGCTGCTTTCTGGAACGCGCGCGTCGAAACGCTCGACACGGATAGCCGGAGGCAGGTCGAGCTCTTTCTGCCGACCATCAACGCCAAGTGAGCGGCTGCCAGCGCGAAGAATAGGAGATCACCATGTCGAATACCGTCAGAACCGGCGGCAAGGATGCCTTCAATGGCGTCAGCCGCACCCATTTCGGACAATCCGTCGAAAGCCAGGCGCAGATGGAAGATGCCGCCCGAGAGCACGGGCATGCAACAGGCGACGAGGAGCTGAACGTCTATCGGCTGGTGCCGATAGCAGCCCCCACCGACACCAACTGGCAGAACGCGCCGTCACAGGGCGAAGTGATGGTCGCGGCCCGCACGGCAGGCGATGCGCGGATCGTGGCGGCAAGCCGGGAGCTCGATTTCATGGAGATCGATTCCGCGCCCGCCGAGGATGTCACGACGATCAATGCCAGCGCCTTCCGCAACGACAAGCTCTACAGCGTCATCGAGATCGAGCATGGCCGCAGCGATCTGCAGCGTGGCGTTCTCGAAGGCGAAATCGGCGTCGGCAATATCCGCCCGACGCAGAACTGAGTTTTGTTGGCTATATCAGGCAGCCGGTGAGGACAGCGACATGCGGGGATATGGCAGGTTCATCATCGGCTGCGCCGCGGGTCTTGCGGCAGCCTTCCTGCTGAACTGGCTTGTCGTGATCGAAGGCACGCTGCAGCTTCTGATCTTCGGATTGCTGCCGGCCTTCGGTGGCGCGATCCTCGAGAGATATGCACGTTAGCAGGCGGCAAGCATCAGCTCGAGGCCGAAAGCCAGAGGAAGCCGGTGCTTCCCGTGTGGCTGTCGCTCACCTTCGAATGGTTGTAGCTGACGGCAAAGGCCAGCGAGCACATCGCGACCATGAACGCGACAGCGAACAAAATTTGCAGTCTGATCATTCTCGGCGTCCGTATTCTAGTGGCGGTAGAATCTTCACCGCCGTCCGAAGACAGAAGTGAAGGAGACGCTAGCGATCCCCTCGCTTCGCAAAGCTAATTAAGCACACTAACGATAAGGTTGTCGCGTGACGGAAGCGTGACAAGGCAAGATTTCCACACGTAAACGCGAAATCACGCCACCATAGGTAAAATCTTCCTTGAGATTTCAGCTATTGCACAGCCATGCATTGCACATTTGCATCACGGCGATACGTGTCAATGTACGAATTCAACACCTGCGTGCAATTGCACCTCAGTTGCGAAGCCGGTAACCAGTCTTGAACATCCACCCAAGCGTGCCAAGGCAGATCGCCAGGAACAGCGTGATCATCGACAGGCTGATCAGCGGATTGACGTCGGCGATCCCGTAGAAACTCCAGCGAAAGCCGCTGACGAGATAGAGCACCGGATTGAAATGGCTGACCGCCTGCCAGAAGGGCGGCAGCATGTTGATCGAGTAGAAGCTGCCGCCGAGGAAGGTGAGCGGCGGCACGACCAGCATCGGGATCAGGTTCAGCTGCTCGAAATTACCGGCCCAGATGCCGATCATGAAGCCGAACAAGCTGAAGGTGATGGCAGTCAGCAGGAAGAACAGGATCATCATGAAGGGATGCTCGATGCGCACCTCCACGAAGGCGTTGGCCGTCAGCAGAATGATCAGCCCGATCAGCAATCCCTTGGTGGCGGCAGCCCCGACATAGCCGAGCAGGATCTCGGTCATCGCCACGGGCGCCGACAGCACTTCGTAGATCGTCCCGGTGAATTTCGGAAAGTAGATGCCGAAGGAGCCGTTGCTGATGCACTGGCCGAGCAGCGTCAGCATGATCAGGCCGGGCGTGATGAAAGCGCCGTAGGAGACGCCCTCCACCGTCTGGATCCGCGACCCGACGGCTGCGCCGAAGACGATGAAATAGAGCGAGGTAGAGATCACCGGCGAGACGACGCTCTGCAGCAGCGTGCGGCGCGTGCGGGCCATCTCGAAGAAATAGATGGACTTGATGGCTTCGATATTCACTTGGCGCCTCCCACGAGTGCCACGAAGATATCCTCGAGCGAGCTCTGCCGCGTCGAGAGATCCTTGAAATGGATGTTGTCGGCCGAAAGCCGGGTCAGGAGTGCCGCGATGCTTTCCTGCTCGTTATGCGGGTCGAAATTATAGACGAGCCGCGTGCCGCCCTGCTCCAGCGACAGGCCGTTTCCGGCAAAATGCTGCGGCAATGTTTCGAGCGGCTCGGCAAGCTCAAGGATCAGCTGCTTGCGGCCGAGCTTGGCCATCAGCGCCGCCTTCTCTTCGACCAATAGCAGCTTGCCGCCATTGATGACGCCGACGCGATCAGCGATTTCCTCGGCCTCTTCGATATAATGGGTCGTCAGGATGATCGTGACGCCGGATTCGCGCAGCTGCTCGACGACGCGCCACATGTCCTTGCGCAGCGTCACGTCGACACCGGCGGTCGGCTCGTCGAGGAACAGGATTTCCGGCTCGTGACTCAGCGCCTTGGCGATCAGCACGCGCCGCTTCATGCCGCCCGAAAGCTGGCGCAGCGTGTTGTCCTTCTTGTCCCAGAGAGACAGGTCGCGCAGCACTTTCTCGATATGCGCCGGGTTCGGCTTCTTGCCGTGCAGCCCGCGCGAGAAGCTGACGGTGTTCCAGACCGTTTCGAACTGGTCCGTCGTCAGCTCCTGCGGCACCAGGCCGATCATGGTGCGGGTCGCGCGGAAATCCTTCACGACGTCATGACCGCCGACGAGCACTTCGCCGCCGCTCGGATTGACGATGCCGCAGACGATCGAGATCATCGTCGTCTTGCCGGCGCCGTTCGGGCCGAGTAGTGCCAGGATCTCGCCCTTCTCCACATCGAGATCGATGCCCTTCAGGGCCTCGAAGCCGTTGGCGTAGTGCTTGGTGAGATTGCGGATGGAAATGATGGGAGCCATGCGATTTTTTGGACGTTTCCTCTTATTGTGCCGCTATATAGTCCCTTTATGACACTTTGACATCCCGCAGCCCGTGAACACACTATTCAAAGGGCAGCCCATAGTGGCGCCAAGCAAAGCGGCTCATCGAAATCGTCTTTCCACCGCCTTTGTCATCAACCGGTGATCTTTGCGGGGGATAACCGCCTCAGAGGCAAGCAACGGTTCCCGCGCCGCCGCCCATCCCTTTGCGGAACCGTCATCGGGCGCTCGTTACGCCCCTTATTTCCGCTGTCTCTATTTGTATCGAAATGCCGCTGTAAGCACGAACACTTTGAATATCCGGTCGATCTCCCCTGAAGGCCGGTCAGTCTGAGCCGGCGTTTCGCCGGCTTTCTTTTTGTCCGCTCACCACTGTCCGTTGACGCCGCAGCCGAAGGGCGGCAGCGTCTTGCCCTCGAAACGGCTCTTCAGCATGCCGCAGCCGATGTCGCGGATCGGCGCCGGCATCATCGTGTTGAGGCTGATGCCGACTTCGTCGAACGGGTCGCTCGCATAGGCGACATAGGCATACCAACGCCCGCCGAACACGGCGGCGGCAGCAATGACAACGACAAGAATGAGCATGATGAAATTCGGGCGCTTGCGTTCGGCCATCCGGACTCTCCTCTCAGGAAGAGCCCGTCAGATCAGATTCCCCTGTCGAGGCCAAGCCGTCAGCCTAGCTGCAATAGACCCGTCAGCCTAGCTGCAATAGACCCGGCCGCCCTTGCGCTCTCTGAGATCGAAATGGAAATGGTTCCAGTGCTCCGGATTGCTGCCCGGGCCAAGCACGGTATTGAAATAACGGCAGCTGTCGCTGCGCACCGCCTTCAGCAGGCGCCCCTCCCGGAAGGAGAAAAGACCCTTCTTGCGGATATCGATCTCGTGGCCGTTCTTCAGCACGAACTTGCCGACATCGATCGCGTTGCCATGTGCATGCTCGGACATCGGATTGTATTTCTGGCGGCTGTTGTTCATGCGCCGGCAGGAATAGCCACCGAGCGGCTCGATGGTCTGGATGCCCGACCAGTAGCGGAAGCGCGCCGAGGGCGCGAGCTCGTTCTTCACCCACTTGGCAAAGGCAAGCGTCACCTGGCAGTTCAGCGTCACCGCCGGCTTCACGCCGATATTGCCGGAAAGGCCCTGCAGCGAAATCGGATACGGCACCTGGCAGGCCGGACCGTTGGAGATCGCCGGCTTGTCCGAATAGATCACGCCGAGACGCTTCAGCTCCTGGCGGCAGGCGCGCTCGGAGGCAGGCATCATGCCGGGATCGGCGGGCATTGCCGGCGTGCTCACCATCGGGTTTGAGGGCCGCAGCATCGCCACTTCCTGGCTCTCGTCCTCTTCGGGAACGCGCTGCGGCGCGACAACGGCGCTGCCGTCGTTCCAGACGCGGGCCTGGCTCATCTGCGCCTGTGCGGCGGGTCGCGGCATGGCGTTGCGCTGCGTCGGCGCATCCGTGCCGATGCCATCGACGACGGGCTCGGCGGTCTCGCCCTCGGCGATCTGCTGTTGCTGCTCCTGCGCCAGCCCGACCACCGGTTCGGCGCCGAGTTCCGAATCCATGTTGACGCCGCCGTCGGGCACCGAAAGCTGCTGTGTGCCGCCCCAGTTGCCGGCTGCGTTCTGTGAGCGCGGCACCTGCTGCTGGGCGAGCGCCTCGTCACTATCGATCATCGGCAGCCTGCGGCCGGACGCCGGAGTGGCATCGCCTGCAGCATGGCCCTCGCCTGCAAGGTTCGGCGTATCGAGATAATCGACCGATCCGCCGGCGCGCGAGACTGGCGCGGATGCCGGATAGGACTGCGCCGTTTCCATCGGCGCCATGCGCATGGCCGACTGCCTGGGGGGAGAAATGGAGCTGACTTTCGTGCCGGTATCGACACTTGCAGGCGGCACGAGGCCGTCACTGACGGAACAGGTCGTGAGCGCCGTGGAAACCAGCGTGGTCAGCACGATACGCCGCAAAAGAGAGACAGACACAATACCCTCCATCGCCCCGCAGCCCTGCTTGCAACCTGAAGAATTCCGCTCAAATTTAAATAAAACTGGTGAAGGAAAGCTTACCCGTGACGGAGAAGGCGGTTTCCCGCCTTCTCCTGATATTCTCAAGCCGCCCGGTTATAGGAGCGCTGAGCCGTCGCCTGGCCCTGGCCGAGGCGGAAGTTGGAGAGCAGCGTGCGCAGCTGGTTGCTCTCGGTGGCGAGCGTCTGGCTGGCGGCCGTGGTCTCTTCCACCATCGCGGCATTCTGCTGCGTCATCTGGTCCATGTGGTTGACCGATGTGTTGATCTCCTGCAGCCCGGTCGCTTGTTCGCGGGCAGCCGTCGCGATGGAATTCACGTGGTCGTTGACCTTGTTGACCAGAGCCTCGATCTCGACCAGCGCATCGCCGGTCGAGCGAACCAGCGACACGCCGGTTTCGACTTCGGCCGCCGAATTGCTGATCAGCGTCTTGATTTCCTTCGCGGCATTCGCCGAGCGCTGCGCCAACTCGCGCACTTCCTGCGCAACGACGGCGAAACCACGTCCCGCCTCACCCGCACGCGCCGCTTCGACACCGGCGTTCAGCGCCAGAAGATTGGTCTGGAAGGCGATTTCGTCGATGACGCCGATGATCTGACCGATCCGGCTCGAGGAATCCTCGATCCGGCTCATTGCCGCCACGGCGTTGCGGACGATTTCGCCGGACTTGCCGGCACTGGTCTTCGTCTCGGACACCATCTCACGCGCTTCCGTTGCCCGCTCGGAGGCGGTGCGAACGGTTGCGGTGATCTCATCGAGAGCCGCCGCCGTCTCTTCCAGGGCAGCAGCCTGCTGCTCCGTCCGCTTCGACAGGTTGCTGGTCGCTTCGCTGATATCGGAGGCGCTGTCATTGACGACATGGCTCGATTCCGAGATCGCCTGGATAACGCTGGCAAGCGCACCGGCAGCAGCGTTGAAGTCGGAGCGCAGCTTGGAATATTCCTCGCCGAGATCGCCGACCGTGACGGTGAGATCACCGGCAGCAAGCCGTTCCAGCCCCTGGCCGAGCGTCATCATCGCGTGGTTCTGGCGTTCGGCAGAGCTGCGCATCCGCTGCTCACTGCTGCGGCGCTCGCCATCCAGCTCGCGCTGGCGGGAATCTTCGCGCGAACGCATCTCACTGCGTTCGATCATCGAGTCACGCAGGACAAGCAGAGCCTTCGCCATGTGACCAATTTCGTCGCGGCGCTCGCTGTCGACCACGGCGGCAGCGGAGTCGTCGGTAGCAATCGCATGCATGGCAGCACCGATCCGCGCCACCGGACCGGTGACGCTGCGGACGATCGCATAGGCGATGAGCAGGGTGACGATCGCGCCCAGACCGCAGAGCAGCGCCGCCCACAGCGCGTTCTGCCGGTAAAGTGCGGCAAGGTCGTCACCATAGACGCCGGTACCGACAACCCAGCCCCAAGGCTCGAAGCCTGCAACATGCGAGTATTTCAGAACCGGCTGCTCGGCACCCGGCTTCGGCCAGTAGTAATCGACGAAGCCCTGGCCATGCGCCTTCACCATATTGACGAACTCGACGAACAGGAACTTGCCGTTCGGATCCTTGTTCTGCGTGAGGTCGGTACCGTTGAGCTCCGGCTTGATCGGGTGCATCACCATGTTGGGATGCATGTCGTTGATCCAGAAATAGCCGCTGTCGCCATAGCGCATGGAGGCGATGACGTCCTTGACCGCCGTCTGCGCCTGTTCGCGCGTCAGCGTACCGTCCTGCTCCATCTTGTAGTATTTCTTCATGATGTTGATGGCCGTCGCATCCATCTGCGCCAGCCCGGCTTTCCGCTCCGCCTCAAGCTCCGAGTAGGAATAGTTCAGGAAGAAAGCCATCACGCCGACGAAAATCGCCAACGTCAGCCCGACAAGCCCGTAGAGACGGGTCGAAATCTTTGTATTGCGCACGAAGTCCCCTCGCATTCACGCAGTCATGATCGGCGCAAATTCTGCAGCGCATGTCTTACTGGCCGGTGAAGCATTATTAGTTCGGCGTCACATAACGTAACGAAAGGAACCTCTTGCAACGGCACCTCATCGGCCAAGCATATGAATTCTATTATATTTAAGCTCAGCGATTTTTTTGCGGTCTGGTAAGCATAATAATCTGTGACCAGGCACGAGAGGCACGTCGAGCCCTGCTCCAGCATCCCTATCCCAAGATCTTATGATACCGCGCCTCCCCCATTTTGAGTATTTCGCTGGCCATCCTAACGCGTCTTGGCGGACACGAAAGGATTGGGGCTCGCGTCTGGGGTCGCGAGCCCCCTTTTTAACCCACGAGGAGAAGCTCCATGACGGAACGCGCGATCGGTTTTCTGGTGGCAGCCGAGTTGTCGGCTCTCTTCTGGGCAGCTCTGTTCTTCACGCTCGGCCGTCTCTGAGAGATCGCCGCCGCCCATCCCTGCATAACCGCGTCATTGCCCTTGCCATCCAGCCGTCAAGCCTGCCATCTTCACGCTTCGTGAAATGACAAGGACTTGACAATGAACGACAGCCCGAAGCCGAAAGGTGAACTGACCCTCCGCACGCTCGCCATGCCCGGCGATGCCAATCCGGCGGGGGATATTTTCGGCGGCTGGGTCATGGCGCAGATGGACTTGGCAAGCGGCATCCGCGCCGCCGAACGCGCCCGCGGCCGCGTCGTCACCGCCGCCGTCAAGGAAATGGCCTTCGAACTGCCGGTCAAGATCGGCGACACGCTCTCGGTCTACACCGACATCGACCGCGTCGGCCGCACCTCGATCACCTTGATCGTCGAGGCCTGGGCCCACCGCTCCCGCTACAACAAGATGGAAAAAGTTACCGCCGGTACCTTCATCATGGTGGCGCTCGACGAGAACGGCGCACCCAAGCCTGTCCCCGCCGAGTGAGATCCGGGATCGAAGTCAGGCGCGCAAGAATTGCGATGACTTGTCGAAGCTCAGTCCCGGGAAAATCTTCGCGGTCAGGTCGTCAGGGCTGACGTCGAACTGCCGGTAGAGCATCGCAGCGGCGATCTCGCGAACATCGGCCGTCGGCATCAGGTCGCGGTCCTCGAGCAGCTGGGCATCGCCGATACCCGGCCATTTGCCGAGGATGCGTCCGCCGTTGATCGCCCCGCCTGCAAGCAGCGCGCAGCCGCCGGTGCCATGGTCCGTTCCTCCAGAGCCATTCTGGCGGACGGTACGGCCGAATTCGGTCATTGCCAGCACGACGGTCTTCGACCAGACGTCAGGGCCTAGCGTCACTTTCAGCGTATTGATCGCCTGCGCCAGGTCCTGCGCCGGCCGCTTGAACTGCGCCATCTGGCCGCCATGCGTGTCCCAGCCGTTGATAGAGAAACTGGCGATCCGGTATTCGCCTTTCAGCATATTTGCGGCGAGTGCCGCGACATCGGTGATCTTTTCGCCACGCTTTCCCTCCGGCTCGGCAATCATCGCCGCACCGTTTGCCCTGGTCGCCTCCTCCATCGCCTTGGCGAAAGCCGGATCGTCGGCATAGAGCCGCATCAGGAACTGCATTTCGTCCTTCGCGGTGCCGAGATTGGAATCGGACGCCCAGACATCGACATTGTTTGGGCCGGAGAGGATGAGCTCCGTCGACGTATTGACGTCGATCGCCTTGCGCGCATCCGAGCGCGGGATGACAGCGAGCGCCCGGTTGAGCCAGCCGGTCTTTTCTTCGGCCACATGCTCACCGCCGGATTCCAGCATGTCCTGGCCATCGAAATGGCTGCGCTGATCGCGGTAGGGCGTCGACACCGCATGAACGAAGGCCAGCTCTTTCGACTTCCAGAGCGGCAGCAGATCCGCCGCTGCCGGATTGAGGCCAAAGTGACCATCGAGATCGAGAAGCCCCTTGTCCGGCGTCAGCGCCAGTGTCGGGCGCAGCACCGCAAAGCCGGCGTCACCATAGGGCTGCACGAGATCAAGCCCGTCCATGGCGCCACGCAGGACAATGGTGACGAATCTGTTGTCGCCGGGCATGGCCGCGAAGGCCACGGGAGTGAAGATGGGGGCTGCTGCAATGCAGCAGGCAGAGGCAAGAAAACCGCGGCGCGAAAGCACAATCTCTGTCATCGCGAGGCTCCTTATCGGCGGTTGAATTCGGGGGATGCGAGAACCAGCGTCAGGCCGCTGATCTTGTTGGGCGCCTGCGACACGACACGGATCGTCTGGTCACGCGCCGCATCGCCAAGCGTGGCTTTCAGAAACTCGCGTGGATCCTGATCCTTTCCGAACCGCGCCGAGGCGCGCCGCGCCCAGGCAAGCCGCTCGGCCAATTGGCTGGCAGTGATCCAGGCGCCGAATGTCTCCTCGAAACCGGCCGGGCTCGGCGGCAGCCAAATTGGCTGGCCCATGCGCCGCAACGCACCCTGCCCGAGCGCCCGCGCCGTCTGAAACGCCTTGCGCCGCTTGACCTTGTCCTCATCGGCAGAACCGGGCGGCGCCATGGCATTCATGCCGTTGGCGTTATCCGCATCCTTGGCGGGTGCCGCCATCATCGCATCGGCATCATCGTCATTGTCCTGATTGGCCTCCATGAAGCTTCCGGCATTCAGCGCCCTCAGCCCCGCCACCACGAAATCGAAGGGCTGCCGCGCCTTGGCACCCTCGTCGCGCCAGGCGGCGGGATGATCGAGCATGGCGCCATAGACGGCAGTCAGATCCCCATCCGTCCGTTTCCAGACATCGGTCATCGCCGAGATCATCTCGGGCGCCGGCTGGTCGGCGATGAAATGAATACAGAGCTTGCGGCAGATATGCTCGGCCGTCTTCGGATGCGCGGCGAGATCGTCGAGCATCGCGAGATAGTCCTTGCGAGTGCGCCGGTCGCCGCCATAGCTGACGCCGAGGACGGTATGCTGGCCGGGCTCGGAAATCCGCGGACGGAACGCAACATCCATATCGTCGCGATCGATCGTCAGCCCGGTGAGAACCATGGCCGCCGAGCGGACATCGGCCTGCGTATAACCGCTGCCGGCGCCGAGCGTGTGCAACTCCAGAAGCTCGCGGCCCAGATTCTCGTTCAGCCCCTTCTTCTGGCGCATGCCGCCCGGCGAATCCGGCCCTTGCGACTGCGCCTGGTCGAGATAAATCAGCATTGCCGGATGCTCGGTCGCCGCCCGCAGCAGATCGCGGAACGGGCCGCCGATATTCGGGCGGATCGCCTCTGCCTCGTAGAGCGGCACGATCAGCCGCATCGGCAGGCTCTTGTTGGCGCTGGTCGAGAAATGGTTGGTCCAGAAGGTCGCGAGGCGCTCGTAAAAGCCGTTGGGCGACAGAACCGCTTGCATCAGCCGCTGATTGGCATCGCGCTGAAATCCACGCTGAACCTGCCGCTGCAGCTGGCGGCGCCGGTTGCGCCGCTGCTCGTCGTCATCCCCCGCCTCCTGGCGGATTTCCTTCAGCTGATCCTGCAGGTCGCCAATACGCTTGCGACAGGCCTCTGCGCCACCATCGGGAAAGGACGGCGTAGCCTCCACCCCCGATTTGAGTTGCGCCAGAAGGGCCTGCTTGTCCTCGGGCTGCGCCTCGCCCGGCCTGAAGCCATAGCCGAAACGGATTGCCGCGATTGTCTGGAAGGAGACGCTCATGACCGATCACCTCGTCATCACCGGATAGTGACAGGGTCTCAGCCAAATGCGACCGCAATCGGGCGGCGGACGGACATGGACTATTTGTAATTATTGGGATTTTCGCTCCGTCGCGGTCACCACCGGATGGCGCTCCAGCTCCTCGAGCGGGATATAGACATCGGTCTCGCCCGGCTTGTGATCCGGATGCGAAACCTTGGCGTCGATCTCATCGGGCAGCGCCAGCGCCTGTTCGGTATTCATGATCCCGAGCGGCACCTTGCCTTTGCTGGTGGATACGACGACTTCGACGAGCGGCTTGTTCTTCTGCATCTTTGATCTCCAGTTCATGGAAATCCAACGCGCGCCGCCCTCACCCGTTCCCCATCCGCCGGTCACTCCATGTTACCGCGCGTTAAGAGCAATGCTATCAGCCGTTGAAAAACTGGGGCCGTTTTGATGTCGCGGGCGGCAGAGCCGCGATATGGGCTGGCATGTGAAACCACGTGCCCAAAAGCCTGCCATGCCTGATCCTGATCCGCTCCGTGAATATATGCGCATCGTGCGCACCCTCAATCTCTACAAGCTCCAGCTGCTCGCCATCGAATCCAAGCTCCGCAAAAGCAGCACCGCTGCGCGCAAGCAGCTCTTGGAGCAGCGCCATGAAGATATTGCTGCGGAGATGGAGGCGCTCAAGGCCGAAGGCGACGGATGGCTCTGCAAGCTGCGCCGCGCCAGTACGGCGCTCTGATCACTCGCCGGTGAGCCGGAGCCGCAACGTGGCGAGCGCCCGCTCGGTTGCGTCGATCTCCCGGTGCACCAGCGCCTCGCGCCGGTGGTCGATCCCGCCGCCGGCAAGCACCGCATCGACGACCTCCAATATGCCCGTCGCGTTGACCACCACGCGCGTCGCGCTGCGCTGCAGGTCGACAGGCGCGCCGTCTATATCAGCCGTCTCGGGAGACGGCCGGTCGGCGGCAATGAAACTCGTCTCCTTCAGTAGGTAGTTGACGAGCCGCACATCCGGCACCGCCCGCACCAGGGCATTGATCTCGTCGGCGGAAAAGCAGGTGCGGTTTATCAGCCGCGAATGCAGCACCGCATAGGTCATGCCGAGGGCAGCGGCCACGGTCTCGACCCCGGGCTTCTTTTCGACGACGAGGACAGTATAGGCGATATCTGCAAACTCGCGGCCGCGCTCTGCCATGGTCCACTCCCCCTATCCGTGCAGTTTCCATGCAGGCAGGGAGAATGGCAAGTGGCCACGCACCGTTGAAAAGACGGCGCCGATTTGATGGAGCGCCGCCGGTCGATCCGCTACGGACCCGCCTGCCCTGGGATCAGCCACCCCTATCGCAGGGCCGGCCGCCTGTCGCTTTTGCCCTAAGGCAGGCGGCCACTCCTCAGCCGCGGAAGATGAAAGATGCGCCAATCGCGATCAGCGCAAAGCCGATGGCGTGGTTCCAGGTGAGGTTCTCACCGAGCCAGAAGATCGAGAAGCCTGCGAAGACGATCAGCGTGATCACTTCCTGCATCGTCTTCAGCTGCGCCGTCGTATAGACCGCCGAGCCGATACGGTTGGCCGGAACCGCCAGGCAATATTCGAAGAAGGCGATGCCCCAGCTGGCGATGATGGCCAGGAAGATGGCGCTGCTCTTGTGCTTCAGATGCCCGTACCAGGCGAAGGTCATGAAGATGTTCGAGGCAAAGAGCATGATGACCGGCCAGACGGCGGCGGGGCTCAACGAAAACGGCATGGGAGAATCCTTGGAAGGCGTGACTGCTGGCGCCACCATGTATCCCGAAATCCACGCTCTTCAAGGCCTCTCCGGCGGCACAACGGATTTTCACCGCAATAGCCGCTCACGCCGCAAAACCGCGGAACTTTCGATCGGGTCCGCCGTTCATGGCGAGCGCCGGAAGCGGCCCGCACAAAAGCGGATCTACCTTCAGGACAAAGCATCGTCCCGAAGGAAACCCCGTGACCGCCTCGCACCCATCCCGCCTCTCCTGCCGCTCGCTCGCAGCCCTCGCAACCCTGAATTTCTTCCTCGCCGACGCCCGCGACGGATTAGGCCCGTTTCTCGACGGCTTCCTCGCGACGCATGGATGGACGCCGATGACGCTCGGCGTGGTCGCCACGCTCGGCGGCATTCTGGGGCTGATCGCCACGCCGCTGTTCGGCGCGCTCGTCGATGCGTCGCCGCACAAGCGGCTGCTGATCATCGTGCCGGTGGTCCTGGTGACGGCAGCCGCACTCTGGACGCTCGCCAGCCCCGGCAACGCCTCGGTCTTCGGCGGTCAATCGATGACGGCGATCGTCGGCGCCGTGATCGGTCCGGCGCTGATGGGCCTGACACTCGGCCTCGTCGGCGAAGCGGCCTTTCCGGATCAGGTGGCGCGCAACGAATTCTGGAACCATGCCGGCAATGTGGTCTCGCTGGCAGGCGTCTATCTCGCCTCCTCGTTCTTCGGCCTTAACGGTATCATCGGCCTGATGATCCTCACCGCGCTCGCCACGATCGCCGCAACGCTGGCGATCGATCCCCATCGCATCGACAACAAGGTCGCCCGTGGCCTTGCCCATGACGACGGCAGCCCGGGTCCATCGGGCCACTCCGTCATCGCCGGCTCCCGCGGCCTCATCCTGCTTGCCGTGACGCTGCTGATCTTCCATTTCGGCAATGCGCCGATGAGCCGGCTGATCGCCCAGGATTTCTCGATCCAGCTCGGCACGCCCTTCCGCACGACGGCGATCGTCACCGGCGTCTCGCAGCTGTCGATGATTGGCATGGCCCTCGCCGCTCCCTATCTGATCCGCCGCTTCGGCCTCGCCTCGATCTTCGTCATCGCGCTCTGCGCCCTGCCGCTGCGCGGCGCCATCGCCGGCAGCTTCGAAAGCTTCGCGGCGATCTATCCGGTCCAGTTCCTCGATGGCGCCGGCGCCGGCCTGATCGGCATCGCGACACCGCTCGCCGCCGAACGCATCCTCTCCGGCACCGGCCGCTTCAACGCCGGCCTCGCCGCCGTCATGACCGTCCAGGGCATCGGCGCCTCGCTGAGCAATATCGTTGCGGGATGGCTGACCAAGGAAGGCGGATACGGGCTTGCCTATTGGGTGCATGGCCTTGCCGCGCTTGCCGCGATTGCGGTGTTTGTCTACGGGCGGCGGGAGATTGTGCCGGAGCGGCGGGCATCCGGATACGCACCTCGGTGAACACTACCGCGGCCTCCAGTTCCGCCATCACAGGTTGCATGCAATTCGTTTCAAATCACTCTGCGATGTGACTTGATATCCCCGGTTTTAGGGGATGGGGCATGAGCAGAATTTTTAAGATTGTGGTGGCGCTTGCGCTGCTGCCGGCGCTTGCCGGCTGCACGCCGTCGGTCGCCGGTACACCGAACTTGACAGAGTACCAAGCTGTCAGCGACCGCTATTTCGCCAGCGCATTCAGCACTCAGAGACTTGCTACATACGAGACCGTCACCGATCCCGGGCGGCGCCAGTCGCTCCGCAACTCGATCGTCCTTGGCGCTATCGGCACGATCGACCTGAGATATGCAAAATTCGTCAACCGGTTGACGCAAGAGAGCCAGATCGTGCCCTTCGGCGCGACCGTCACCAGCATCTCGCTCAGTACGGCGGGCGCACTCACCGGTTCCGAGGCTGCCAAAACGACGCTCGCCGCAGTCGATACTGCGATCAAGGGCGGCGTGGCCGCCTACGACAAGAGCATCCTTGCCGATCGCACGATCCAGGCTCTGCAGAAGCAGATGCAGGCAAACCGCAACCGCGTGCGGTCTGCAATCATCGCAAAACTCAGCGAGAGCACGCTGAGCTATCCGCTTGAGCTCGCGATGATCGACGTCAACGAATATGCCGCCGCCGGCACCATCACTGCCGGCATGGCGACGATCGATGAACAGGCTGCGCAGAACCTCGCCGTTAGCGAAGATGAGAAGGTGGAGCGAATCTACGCCTACGCCGCCGACGAGACGACCGCAGCGATCATTGAATTCATGAATACCGGGAATCCCGCCGTCCTAGCCGCCGTAAATGCAGCGGCCGCAAACGCCCGCGTTACGGCTCCCTTTCTGATCTACGACGCCGGTCAGGCGGCCAACCGGCGCAAGCTGCTCACAACGCTAAAGGCATTACCTGCAAAGCCTGCCTAGCGGGTGCGAAATACCCTCAATTCACGTGCTCACACGCGCAGTCACGAACCAATGGAGGATGTCGCGCATGGAAACGATGACCGGAATACCCAAAGACAAACTCAACGAAGTCTTGAGTGTACTATCGATGACGAAGCTGAAAGTCGTCTCCATCGACAAGGCACAAGACGGGACATATTCCGTTAGCTATAGCACCGCTGCGACGCCTGCGAAGGCGACAACCTTTGCACAGATCAGCGCATCGCTCCCGGTCAGTGCTCCCGTCGCCAATATGGACCTTCCGGACCTTCCTCCCCCAGGGGCGGCTGGGCCATTCGTCCACGCCCGCTCGATCGCCTACAAAACCGTTCTCTATACTGACGCCGAAGGCCGCGACGAAATCCGCGAGGGTGGCTCGCGCTCCTGGCGCAACTGCAATCCCGGCAATATCCGCAAAGGCGATTTCTCCCTGAATGCCGGAGCAATCGGCGACGACGGCAGCTTCGCCATATTCCCGGACGAACAGACAGGCACGGCGGCGATCATCGCGCTGCTAAAGACCTCGAAATACATCAACCTGACACTCCGCGATGCCGTGTTTCGTTATGCTCCGCCGAGCGAAAACAACTCGGCCGCCTACGCCGCGGCGCTCGCAGAACGCACCGGCATCCCGCTTGATACGCCGCTCTCAACACTCAAGGTCGACGAGTTTCGCAAGGTCGCCAGGAGGATCCAGGAGATCGAGGGATGGAAACCAGGACTGATCCGTGCCAATGCGCCGGCAGCACTGCGATCCACCACCACCAGCGCCATCATATCATCGGCGGCATCGGCAACGCAGGACTGGATGGACATCGCTCGCCGCGAGGCCGCCCTGCCCGCACACGAACGCAGCCAATGGCCAGATCCCGGCGAAAACCCGCGCATCCTCAACTATTTCAAGGTGTGTTCGGCGTGGTTCGAAGCTGATGGCGGCGATGAAGTCGACTGGTGCGCCGCCTTCGTCAACTATTGCCTGGTGACCAGCGGTCACATGGGCACGGATCATCCGGGCGCCCGCTCCTTCTTCTGGAACAAGAAGGGGCAGTTCATCTCCCTGCCCAAGCCCATACCCGGCTCGATCGCAGTCCGCCGCTATGCCCCCTTCAGTGATCCCAAATGGGAAAGCGGTCCCGGTCATGTCGGCTTCGTCATCGCCGCGAGCGAGACGACGGTTACGCTGCTCGGCGGCAATCAATCCGGCACGGTGAGGGAATCTGTTTTTCCGCTGGTGAGCAAGGATGCGTCGGGAGCCGTAACGGCGAAATTCATCGCCTTCATGATGCCGGCCATCATGTGAGCCAGCCAGATCAAGCTGCAGTGGAACGCAATACCTGACCACCGCAAAGCAAACATTAGAAGACTCTGGTTAAGAAATAGCTACAGCCGGAAACGGGCGAAGGGCGGGCGGAGTGACCCGCCCCTCGCGCTCAGGCGCGATACGCGCCGCTTGGCGCCTCGGCCTCCTCCGTGCCGAAGCGCACATTCTTCTTCTCGTAGCCGAAGCCGGCCAACAGGGCGACGACCGCCGCAACCACGGCCGCGACGACGAGCAGCGCCGTCGCATAGTCGCCGTTCCAGTGGGCGGCGAGACCGGCCTGCATCGTTGCATTGCCCGAGGCCAGCAGATTGCCGAGCTGATAGGCAAAGCCCGGGAATGTGCCGCGCACCTCGTCCGGCGACAGCTCGTTGAGATGCACGGGAACAATGCCCCAGGCACCCTGGACGAAGAACTGCATCAGGAAGGCGCCGATGGCGAGCAGCACGGGACCGGGCGCATAGACCCAGAGCGGCGCCACCGGGATCGCGAGCAGCGAGGCAATGACGATCGCTTTCTTACGGCCGATGCGCTGCGACAGCGCCCCGAAAAACAGCCCGCCACACATCGCGCCGATATTATAGACGATGGCGATCGCGCCGGTCGTGTAGCTGTCGTAGCCGCGCTGAGTTTCCATGAAGGTCGGATAGATATCCTGCGTGCCGTGACTGAGGAAATTGAAAGCCGTCATCAAGAGCACCGACCAGATGAACAACGGGATGTTTTCGCGCAGGATCGTCAGGAACGGCCTGCGCCCCTTCCGCTGCCTCTCGATGAACGCCGGGCTCTCCTCCACATTGCGGCGGATATAGAGCACCAGTAGCGCCGGCAGCGCGCCGACGAAGAACATGCCACGCCAGCCGATGACCGGGAACAGCAGGAAGAAGACGATCGAGGCCAGCAGATAGCCGGAGGGATAACCGGCCTGCAGGATGCCTGAGACGATGCCGCGGGATTCCTCCGGCACGGTCTCCATGACTAGTGAGGCGCCAACGCCCCACTCACCGCCCATGGCAATCCCATAGAGCGCCCGGAGGATCAGGAACATCGTCAACCCGGTCGAAAATCCCGTCAGGAACTCGAAGATCGAATAGAGCAGCACGTCGGCCATCAGCGTCACGCGCCGCCCGAAGCGGTCGGCGGCAAGGCCGAAGATCAGCGCGCCGACGGCGCGCATCGCAAGCGTCAGGAAGATCGCTGCCGAGACGGCCGGAACATCCGTGTGAAATTCTTCGGCGATATGTTTGAGAACGAAGACGAGAATGAAGAAATCGAAGGCATCAAGGGTCCAGCCGAGATAGCTGGCAACAAGGGTATTACGCTGCTGCGGGGAGAGCGCACGCAGGCTTGCCAATGCGGACATGTCTGTTCCTCCGTCCGAAAGCGGCGGCGAGGCGGGGCAATTCCGGATGCCGTCGGAGAGAGCGCCCTGAAAAGGGCGGAAGTGCCACCGGGAGGTGACACTTCAGAACGTCAGCGATCCTGACATTGTTCCGCTGCCAGACTGCGGCATTTTGGCAGGCGGCGTCAGCGGCCTGCCGGACGCGAGGCGACAAGCGTCGGCCGCGGCGGCTTGGAAGGGGTGGAGTCGATTGCCTGAACCGGCGCCGGCCGGCCGAGATGATAGCCCTGGGCATAGTCGATACGCAGTTGCCGCAGCAGGGTCAGCTGCTCGGCGGTCTCGATACCCTCGACGAGGATCTTCGGGCCCCGGTTGCGGATCAGCCCGACGATATCCTCGAGCATCGCCTTGCCGCGCGGCGTGGCGCTGCCATGCAGGAAGGAGCGGTCGATCTTGACCGTATCGAAGTCGATCAGACGCAGCCAGGACAGGCCGGCAAAGCCGGTGCCGAAATCGTCGAGCCAGATGCGGATGCCGAGCGTCTTCAGGTCGCTGATGCACTTCAGCACGTCGGCATGCATCTCCATCTCCTGCCCTTCGGTGATCTCGAAGGCCAGGCGATTGCCGGAGACGCCGGTCTCGTAGAGGATCGCGGCGACGCTGGCGGCGAAGCCGGGCATGCGCAGCTGGATCGGCGAAACGTTGACGCTGGCGATCTGCGCCAGGTTCGGCAGCAGCACGTCGCGGCAAGCGGTCTGAATGACCCAGCGGCCGAGCTCGAGGATCATCCCGGTGCGCTCGGCGATCGGAATGAACAGGCTCGGCGGGATCGAGCTGCCGTCCAGCGTCTTCAGGCGCATCAGCGCCTCGACAGCGTCGCGGCCGCCGGTGCGGATATCCTCGATCGGCTGATAGACCAGCGACAGCAGATCCTGCGCCACCGCGATGCGCAGCAGTGCGGCGATATTCTCGCTCTCGTCGCTGCTGAACGGATCGTTCGGATCGAACAGGCGCGCGCAGTTGCGGCCGCTTGCCTTGGCACTGTAGAGCGCCCGGTCGGCCTCATGGATGATCTTTTCAAGCTTGCCGCTCTGGTCGCGCGTATAGGCCGCGCCGATGCTAACCGTGACGATCGAGGTGCCGTCGCGGCGCTCCTCGTGGATCAGCCCCATCTGCTCGACGGTCGCCCGGATGCATTCGGCGAGCTCGGCAACACGCTCGCGCTCGGCAAATTGCGCCAGCACGATGAATTCTTCGCCGCCGTAACGGCCGATCGATGCGCCATAGACCTCGATCGCGTCCTTGATGGTGCGCGCAACATGGATCAGGCAGCGGTCGCCTTCCTGATGGCCATAGCCGTCGTTATATTTCTTGAAGAAGTCGACATCGACGAGGATGGCGGTAAAGCCGACGCCCTTGCGCTGCCATTCCTTCCAGTGATCACGCAGACGCTGGTCGACGGCGCGGCGGTTTTCGAGGCCGGTCAGGTAGTCGGTGTTCGACATGCGCAGCAGCGCTTCGCCGCGCTCCGTCGCTTCCTTCTGCTGCATCCGGGCTTCCAGCGCGTTGAGAAACACGTGGTAGCGCTCGTGATTGAGCTTCCAGTTCACATAGGAAGTGAAGACGAAGCACGACACGTAGAACATGCCGAAGGCCATCGCGTAGATGCTGGTCGGCCAGAAGAAGAACAGCGAGCCGAGGAAGGTCGTCAGCACGGCGCTGGAGGCCAGCACCGACAGGCCGAAGCGGAAATTGAAGAACTGGTTGGCACCCATCATGAAGATGGCGCCGAAGATCATGTAATAGGACAGGCTGTCGGCATGCACCGTGCGCACCGCCGGAAAGCACCAGACGGCAAAGCCGAGCACCAGCGCCGTGGCACTGGTCCGGTCGAGCCACTGGATGCTCTTGCCGAAATAGACCTCGGCCTCCAGCATCAGCAGCGCCAGCGTACCGACGGTGACGCGGGCGAGAATTGTATAGGTGGCGACGTCGGGGATCAGCAGCAGGTCGGTAGCGGAAAACAGGATATAGACGATAACCGCGATCCACAGCCCCTGCCGTGTCGCCGTCTTTCGCTCAGTCTCCCCTTCCATGCGATAGAGATCCCGCAGTTCGCCCGGCGTTGGCCGCAGCAACTTGGGTTCAAGATCAATCTCTGCCGCATAAGCAATCGCGTGCTTCATGCACTCTTCCACCGCTCCGTACTATCTCCGCCGGAGATTTCCGCTGTTGATCCAGACGAAATTGACCGACGCATTCGTGCGGTTCGCTTAGCCCCTTCAGGTGACGAGACACGGCAATACCGGCAATCCGACCCCACCAAAATAGAGGGGCTCCATTAAAGCTTGCTAAATTCCAGCCAAACCGGCGCCGTTAATCATGTTTATGGATTTCAATGGTTAATGAAAAGTTTCTCGCTAATATACAATTCAAGGTAACGCCCGGAATGATACAGGTGTGACCCGGCAATTTAACCCGAAGTGATTAGAGGACGTCTCGCGTGACCCAGCCCAAGATGGATTTCGACGGCCACAGCCTTATTACGCCCAAAGCCATAGCCAACGAGCTCGAAGCTCCGAAGACCGACCGTTTCGAAGAACATCTGGCGATCAGCAAGGGTGAAGTCGCCCTCCTGCTCGAACTCGCCCGCCAGGGATTTGTGAAATCCGAGGATCCGACCAAGATCATCGATCGCGTCACGATCTCGCTGCATGAAATGCGCGCCCGCATTCACCCGCGCGTCTGGCAGGAACTGGTTCCGCTGATCCAGAACCACGCCGTCACCAGCTATTTCCTTGAGGATCCCTTGACCAAGTGGTCGTGGGACAAGCCGCGCGGCTATTCCGGCGATGCCACCCTGCTCGACTTCATCTATCGCCATGAAAGCGTGATGGACAAGGTCGCGGCATCCTCCGAGCTCGGCAAGGCGCTGTTCGAATATACCAGCACCGCCCCCTCCTCGCAGGCCAACTGGGACCGCCGCGACATCCTCGCCCGCCAGGTCGACGAAGTCGCCGCCGAGCGTGGTCCGGGCACGGAAGTCCTCAGCGTCGCCGCCGGCCACCTGCGCGAAGCCGCCTATTCCGAAGCGATGAAGCAGAAGGCGCTGAAGCGCTGGGTCGCTCTCGACCAGGATCCGATGAGCATCGGCACCATCGCCCGCGATTTCCAGGGCACGGCGGTCGAGGCGATCGACGGCTCGGTGCGCGAACTGCTGATGCGCCGCTCCAACCCCGGCACCTTCGACCTCGTCTATGCCTCCGGCCTCTACGACTATCTTGTCGATCGCGTCGCCATCAAGCTGACCCAGCGTTGCCTGGAAATGGTCAAGCCGGGCGGCACATTCCTGTTCGCCAACTACTCCTACCCGATCCTCGTCGATGGCTACATTGAGACCTTCATGAACTGGGCGCTGCTGCTCCGCTCGGAAGCCGACATGTGGAAGATCATCCACGAGGCGACGGCCGGCCAGAATTACGAATCCAAGGTCTTCTTCGGCAAGAACCGCAACATCGTCTACGGCGTCATCAAGAAGAACGGCTGAGACCTACTCAGCGCCTGATGAACCGGCCGGGGCAACCCGGCCGGTTTTCTGTTTCGGCCCGACTGTTGGCGAAATCCGAACGATTCATTCGTTTCCCTTTTGTACTCTTTGCCTCTTCACTTTCGCGCTGACTCTCTCCATATTCCGGCCATGGCCAAAACTCCGAAGAAATCTCCCGCCCCGAATGGCTTCGAGGAAGCTCCCCAGTCGTCTTTCGAAGGCGCCCCGCTCGAAGGGTCCGTCGCCGATTGGGTGAAGCAGCTGGAGCGTGATGCCGAGGCCGCGGGCGTCGAAAGCCAACGCGAAATCGCCTCCAAGGCGGGCAAGCACCGTAAGAAGGTCGAGAACGAGGCGCGCAAGCACAGCGAGGCCGTCAGCGTCAACAAGAAGGCGACGGTGTCGAAGACCGCGCGTGGCGTCTCGATCGGCGGCTCCACCGATCCGAAGACCCGTGCCGCCGCCGGCCTCAATCCGGTCTCCGGCCTCGATGTCGGCCTCGAGGAAGCGTCGTCGCTCTCGGCCGGCACCGCCGTCACCGCCACGGTCGATGCGCTCGCCAAGCTGATCGAGAGCGGCAACCCGCTGCACAAGAACGGCAAGATCTGGACGCCGCACCGCCCGGCCCGCCCGGACAAGTCCGAGGGCGGCATCACCATCCGAATGGATTCTGAATACCAGCCGGCCGGCGACCAGCCGACGGCGATCCGCGATCTCGTGGAAGGACTGGAGAATGGCGACCGCAGCCAGGTGCTGCTCGGCGTCACCGGCTCCGGCAAGACCTTCACCATGGCGAAGGTCATCGAGGAAACCCAGCGCCCGGCGCTGATCCTGGCGCCGAACAAGACGCTGGCCGCCCAGCTCTATTCGGAATTCAAGAACTTCTTCCCCGATAACGCCGTCGAATATTTCGTTTCCTATTACGACTATTACCAGCCGGAAGCCTACGTGCCGCGTTCCGACACCTATATCGAGAAGGAAAGCTCGATCAACGAGCAGATCGACCGCATGCGCCACTCGGCGACACGCTCGCTGCTGGAGCGCGACGACTGCATCATCGTCGCCTCGGTCTCCTGCATCTACGGTATCGGCTCAGTCGAGACCTATACGGCGATGACCTTCCAGATGAATGTCGGCGATCGCCTGGACCAACGTCAGCTCTTGGCCGACCTCGTCGCCCAGCAATACAAGCGCCGCGACATGGATTTCACCCGCGGCTCCTTCCGTGTCCGCGGCGACACGATCGAAATCTTCCCCGCCCACCTGGAAGATGCCGCCTGGCGCATAAGCATGTTCGGCGACGAGATCGACGCCATCACCGAATTCGACCCGCTGACGGGCGCCAAGACCGGCGACCTGAAATCGGTGAAGATCTACGCCAACTCGCACTATGTGACGCCGCGCCCGACGCTCAACGGCGCCATCAAGTCGATCAAGGAAGAGCTGAAGCTGCGCCTCGTCGAGCTCGAAAAGGCCGGCCGCCTGCTGGAGGCCCAGCGCCTGGAGCAGCGCACCCGCTACGATGTCGAGATGCTGGAAGCCACCGGCTCCTGCCAGGGCATCGAGAACTATTCGCGCTATCTGACCGGCCGCGACCCCGGCGATCCGCCGCCGACGCTGTTCGAATATGTCCCTGACAACGCCATCGTCTTCATCGACGAAAGCCATGTCACCGTGCCGCAGATCGGCGGCATGTACCGGGGCGACTTCAGGCGCAAGGCGACGCTGGCCGAATACGGCTTCCGCCTTCCCTCCTGCATGGACAACCGCCCGCTCCGCTTCGAGGAATGGGATGCGATGCGCCCGGATACGATCGCCGTGTCGGCGACCCCCGGCGGTTGGGAAATGGAGCAATCCGGCGGGGTCTTCGCCGAACAGGTCATCCGCCCGACCGGCCTCATCGATCCGCCCGTCGAAGTCCGCTCCGCCCGCAGCCAGGTGGACGACGTGCTCGGCGAAATCCGCGAGACCGCCGCCAGGGGCTACCGCACCCTCTGCACCGTGCTGACCAAGCGCATGGCCGAGGACCTGACCGAATACCTGCATGAACAGGGCGTGCGCGTCCGCTACATGCACTCGGATATCGACACGCTGGAGCGCATCGAGATCATCCGCGATCTGCGTCTCGGCGCCTTCGACGTCCTCGTCGGCATCAACCTGCTGCGCGAAGGCCTCGACATTCCCGAATGCGGCTTCGTCGCCATTCTCGATGCCGACAAGGAAGGTTTCCTGCGCTCCGAGACCTCGCTGGTGCAGACCATCGGCCGCGCCGCGCGTAACGTCGACGGCAAGGTCATCCTCTATGCCGACAACATCACCGGCTCGATGCAGCGCGCCATGGACGAGACCGCGCGGCGCCGCGAAAAGCAGATGGCCTATAATACCGAACACGGCATCACGCCCGAAAGCGTCAAGGCCCGCATCTCCGACATCCTCGACTCGGTCTACGAGCGCGACCACGTCCGCGCCGACATTTCAGGCGTCAACGGCAAGGGCTTCGCCGATGGCGGCAACCTCGTCGGCAACAACCTGCAGACCCATCTCAACGCGCTCGAAAAGAGCATGCGCGACGCCGCTGCCGACCTCGACTTCGAAAAGGCCGCCCGACTGCGCGACGAAATCAAACGCCTCAAGGCCGCCGAACTCGCCGTCATGGACGACCCGATGGCCCGCGAGGAAGCCAAGTCGATGGAAGCCGGCAAGCGGGATGCTTCGAGGCTGCGGTCTACTGCGCCAGCCGCTCAGTCTGAGGGCGGCAAGAAGGATGCTTCGAGGCTCCGGGCTTCGCCCTCCGCACCTCAGCATGAGGGTGGCGGCGAGGGAGCGAGCGGGCGCAGCGAGTCGATCTCCCCACCTGTGGGGGAGATGGCCGGCAGGCCAGAGGGGGGCGATCTTGCTCAGCCCTCCTACTTCTCCCGCCCCAATCTCGACGAGATGGGCCGCGACATCCAGGAACCGGCAGGCAAGTCCCTCTTCCGCCGCAACGACCTCGACGAAATGACCGTCGGCCGCACCGAAAAGCCCGTCTCAGGCAAACTCCCGGAAAAGCCGGATGCCTCGAAGAGCACGAAACGCTTCTCTCCGCTGATGGAGGGCCAGCCGGAGCGCACTCCTCATGGTGAGGAGGCCCAACGGGCCGTCTCGAACCACGACCCGCGCCCGCTAGTGCGCGGCAAGACGGGCGTCGGGAGTTATGAAGATCCGGGCGAGCAGAAGCGGAAAAGCCGGACGAAGGGTAAGACGGGGCGACCGGGGCGGTGATCGCATAAGCTGTGCGCCGATGCACCCCACGAAGAATCCTTGCAACCAGTGATTAGATACGTCATGGTCGAGAACTTGCACTTCGAAAGGCCGCGACCATTGACAAGCGAAATATTAGAGCAGCAGAGTTTTCAAAAGCTTGCAAAGATTTATGGTGAGAAGACAAAGCGCCTTGTCGTAATCTGCGGTGCAGGCGCGTCCAAAGAAGCAGCAATGCCCACTTGGGACGACCTGATTGAAAGAATAAAAGAAAATTACCTCAAAGTTGCAACAACCTCAATCGGTCAAAAGCTTGCGGACGAGATATCGCTTCAGATCAAGTATATGCCGGATAACTGGCAGCGAATGTCCCGTCTGAAGGAATTAATGGGTGCGCAGTATGAGCAGGTAGTCCGAAACATTCTGACACCAAGCACGGACATCATCCCAACCTTCTATCGCGACATTTGGGAACTTGAGCCGCACGCGCTGCTGACATTCAATCTCGATAATTTTGCAAATATTTCGTACGTTAAGAAGAAGACCGGAATACTTCAAAATCACTTGTCTGGCCTTGATGCCCCCAACAGTCGTGTCGGACTTGGAGATGGACGTCCACTTATTGTCGACCTCCATGGGAATGTTGACACGCCACACTCGTGGATTCTGACGCGTGAAGACCGCGATAAATTGCTAAGTCTTCCAGGTTACATCGAATTTCTCAAAAGCATGTTTACTCACAACGTCGTCGTATTTTATGGCGTAGGAGTAGAAGATTTCACGGTTAGCGGACAACTAAGCTATCTTCGAAACATAGACTTCATAACCGGCGACTACTTTATCGTTAAAAGAGAGCCCTCTGAAGAAGACAAAAACCTATCACATAGACTGCCTTTGAATATAATTTATACCGGAAAAGACAAAAGCTGGGAATCAGGCTTCTCTGATTTCGTAAAAACCTTAAAGAAAAACAAATCAGACGAAGATATTTTGCCGCCGGTCGTGTCGCGCATTGTAACTCAAGAAGATATCCCAACCCCTGATCAGATGGTCAGTCTCGATCACGATACCATTCGGCAACATCTCGCTTCCGCAACACGAAAATTCTATAAAGGCGATAATTTCGACTACGAAGCATATCGCAACTTCTGCCGCAAATACGATACCGCAATCCACATTTCAACACGGGTAAATCCCAATGAGGATGGCCATCGATGGCTTGGAAATCGTATCACAGCTGAGCTTGGCAGGGGCAATTTTGGTAGAGTCTACCAAGCGTTCAATCAAAATGAAGAGTCCATAGCTATAAAAGTCGCACATATGGAAGTTCGCGACGATGAGGCTATGCTAAATAGCTTCCGCAGAGGCGTCGACTCAATGCGATTCCTTAGCAATAGCAACATTTCAGGCATCGTCCATTTGATAGACGCCTCAGAGCTCCCGCCAAGCATTATCACGGAATACATCCAGGGCGTTGACCTTCAAAAATATATAAATGACAATTACGCATCAACAGCCATACAAAAACTGTATATATGCCTATGGATTTCCGAAATAATATTTGAATGCCACTCCCATGAGCACATAATACTACATAGAGACCTTAGGCCGAGCAACATAATGCTCACAGGGGACTATTGGGAGCGCATTACGAAAGAGGATCTTCGTATCCTTGATTTTGATCTGTCTTGGTTTAAAGGTGCGTCCGGTTCAGAGTTCTACATGAACGCATCGCAAGCGCTTGGCTTCCTAGCGCCAGAGCAGATTGATGCTAGATCAAGGTATAGTAATAGGTCGGCTTTAGTCGATGTATACGGTGTAGGAATGCTGCTATATTTCATGATATCTAGTGAAATCCCGCTTGCAAATGCCTCATCGCGAACCGATTGGAAAAATCGGGTAACGGCTGCTAGCGCCGCTGTTTTTAACAAAGATTGGAAGTCAACAAAATTCCTGTTCGAGAACCTAATATTAAAATCGACCAGCGAATCTCAAGAATTACGGCCACAACTGCCTGACTTTATTGAAAATCTGTCGAAAATTATTGGAATCTTTGAAGCGCGATATCCGCTAGATTTAGACTCATGCATCATTGAGATATTGGCCAGAATATCGCCGGGAGGCGCTGACATCAACTTTGACCCTAAGAAGAGAGTTGGCCACTACACCTCCGGAGCGGGTGCACAGCTTGAGATTTTGACAAATGGCACGGAAATCACATGCTCAATCAAAAGAATGATGCGTGAGGGCGCCAATAGAGTCACACGCGGCCGAGATCTGGCCGACGCGCTTTTTAAAGCGCGAGGCAAAGCTGAGAGTTTTGCGCGGATAGACGAGAGGGGGACTGGAACCATTATGGGAGGAAATCAACTGAAGTTTTCCTTTGACGCCCCAGACAGTTTAAAAGCCGTCGCCAGTATCGCTAGCGGTATCGACTTTGCTATAGTGGAAATCTCAAAAGACTAACTTCGTCTCCCTCACTCCGCAGCCTCCCCCCTCCTCACCACCTCAACCTCGCTCTCCCGCTCCGCCACCATCACCAGCGCCTCCAGCTCATAACTATACCCTTCGAGCATCTGATACGCATGCTCGATCGCCTCGATCTGCCCCTGCGCCTTCTTGATCGCGTCGGTGATCGACTGGCTACGCGCCCGCAGCATGGAGCCGAGGACGTCGGTTTCGGGGCGGCGGCCCAGGCGGTCGATATGCTGGCGCACTCGGTTGCGGTGGCGCTCCAGTTCCAGGATATGGAAGCGGTTCTTGACGATGTCGTCGGAGAGCTTGCGGCGGATGGCGGCGATGGGGTCGAAACTACCGGGCTCGCGCTCGTCGAGAATGATGTCGTTGACGAGCTTTTCCAGCATCAGCACGCCCTCGATATCCTTGGGGTCGGCGAGTTGCGGATCATAGCCGGTATCGTCATAGACGCGGCGGCGCACCGGGTCTTTCAGGAGATCATAGGCGGCCTGCAGCTTGCCGAAATGCTCGGCATCGCCGCCGGCGTCGGGATGCGAGGTCTTGGCGGCCTTGCGCCAGGCGCTGCGGATCGCCTGCTCCCCGGCATCGCGGTCAATTCCGAGCATCACATAGGGATCGATCAAACCGCCCACCTCTTCCGCATTTCGCATTCCCGCAGCGCGTCCATTCCCGGCCATGTCTCCGGCCGGTGACGCCCTGCAGCATCCTTGCTTCAAGACCTACGCGCTTGCCCCGGATGCATCAAGCCCCGGCCGCGCCGGCCCACATTATTCCGCCGGTCGGGACGAAATTGTGAACTCGCCGCCATTTTCATGGGGAAAGCGCGGCGGCAGGCAGCTGACGCACCCGGATTTTGCCGCTCGCTTTCGGGGCGTTTGTTCTGTATAGCACCCTCGTTCCCGGCGGTTGCGCTTCGCGCCCCGCCTTCCCATCTCTGATGGGCCAGATTGTGGCGGGACGGCAGCGAAACAGGATCGAGACGGCATGACGGCGCAAGGCGGCGGGACATCTTTGGCTGAAGGCAAGGCGCATTATTCAAATGAGCCGGTCTTTGCCGTCGCGCCGATGATCGACTGGACCGACCGTCATTGCCGCTATTTTCACCGCCAGATCAGCCACAACGCCCTGCTCTATACCGAGATGGTCGTCGCCGATGCGATCATTCACGGGCCGCGCGAACGCCTGCTCTCCTTCGATGCCGCCGAGCATCCGATCGCGCTGCAGCTTGGCGGCTCCGATCCGGCAAAGCTCGCCGAGGCCGTCAGGATCGCCGCGCCCTATGGCTATGACGAGATCAATCTCAATGTCGGCTGTCCCTCCGACCGCGTGCAATCCGGCACGTTCGGCGCCTGCCTGATGCTGACGCCGGAGGTGGTGGCGGACTGCGTGCGCGCCATGAAGGCGGTGTCGTCGGTGCCTGTCACCGTCAAGTGCCGCATCGGCGTCGACGAGCAGGATCCGGAGGCCGCCCTGCCCGATCTCGTCACCCGCGTGCTCGATGCCGGCGCCGACGCGATCTGGATCCACGCCCGCAAGGCCTGGCTGAAGGGCCTGAGCCCGAAGGAAAACCGCGAGATCCCGCCGCTCGACTATTCGATGGTCTATCGCATGAAGGAACGCTGGCCCGGTGTCTTCATCGGCATCAATGGCGGCATCCAGACGCTGGACGAGGCGGAAAGCCATCTGCAGCATGTCGATGGCGTCATGCTCGGCCGCGCCGCCTATCAGAATGCGGCGATCCTGGCCGATGTCGACCAGCGCTTCTATGGCACCCCTGCGCGCGAGATGGATTGGGACGCATTGCGCGACCGGATGATGGCCTATGCCGCCGCCCATATCGACAATGGCGGCCGCCTGCAGCATATCGCCCGCCACATGGTCGGCCTGTTCACCGGCCTGCCCGGCGCGCGCCGCTACCGCCAGATCCTTTCGACCGATGCGACGAAGCCCGGCGCCGGCCCTGACGTCATCGCCGCCGCCTTCGCCGCTGTCGATCTTTCGGCATCGCCGGCCGAAGCCCTCAGCGCCTGATTTCCAACAGCCCAAACGAAAAACGGCGCCCCTGAGGGCGCCGTTCTCATTCCTGCCGGAAGGCAGAAATCGAATTAGTTAGCCGAGATGTTGACGGCCTTCGGGCCCTTGCCCATGCGATCCGGCTCGGTGTCGAACGTGACCTGCTGGCCTTCGCGCAGCGACTGGATGCCGGAAGCCTGGAGAGCGGAGATGTGGACGAATACGTCCTTAGCGCCGCCTTCCGGAGTGATGAAACCAAAACCCTTGTCCTGGTTGAAGAATTTTACGGTGCCCTTGGTGGCCATGTGGGATAGTCCTTTTCCCTTAGTCTTGTCTTAGTATCCGCCCCCTCGAGAGGAAGCGGACGGCTTTAGCTTTCGTCCCGAAACCGGGCGCGAAGGGTCAGTCGGAGAAGTCACGTACGGGGAAAGAACGTCTACGAAGCGGTTTCTAGCCGCTCTGCCACCCTTGCGGGAGGGCTACCACATCTGTCCAGTCACCGGCATGCTAATGCCCGAGTACTGCATGACGTGACAGCATTCGGGAAAAAAAGCAAGCGGCAATATTGTGGCATGCTCATGAGCAAGGCCGGAAATGCCAAAGATTCAGATACTTGACCAATGGTAACGCTCCACAGCCACTGCTGTTTCAAAACGGGATTCCGTGCCGGAAAAGGACCCGTCGTTACCCGGCGATCAGAAGCAGCACGTAGGCGATGACGGTTACCATCAATCCGCGAAACGCGAGTGTGACGCAGCGATACTTGCCGCGCGCAATGGTGGAGAGAATATCGGCATTGTCGAGATATTCTGCGAAGAGATAGCGCTCGTCGCGCCGCGCCGCCGCATCCCAGAAGAGCTGCCGGTGCTCGCCCCAGGTGCCCCAGAACAGCGAGGTGGACTTGGTGAGATGGCGCGGCAGCACCACCAGGATCGCCGACAGGATCGAGAAGACGGACGCCGCTGCAAGCAAACCGGAGAACAGAATGTGCTGCGGGTTTCCGTCCGCATAGCGCGTCCATGTAAAGACCGCGCGTACCTCGCTGGAGCTGACGAGAAAGGCAAGCATGAAGGTGAAGATGTAAGCCGCCTTCTGATCGGATATCTTGATCTGATCGTAGAAGATGTCGTTTATCTTCTTGATATGGTCGAAATATTCCGATCCGATATCCTCTGTCGAAGGATCGCTCATCATCAGTTCAGTCGCACTTTCGAAATCCGCCACGCACTTACCTCCGCCGCAAAGTGTTTCCCTGATATTACACTTCACAACCAAAGCAAGAGCATAAGTAGAACTCTGCTTGACTTTTGGCGGCACCAAAGACAAACGCTTTTCTATGAGGGGTAGATTTACGAGTTCCATGTCCGCCGTGATGGCGTTGACTGTGGCGGCGTCTTTTGTTGCGCGGCCGGCAGCGGCCGACCCTGTTTTGCGCGCCGAACCGGCAGCCGGTTCCGTCATCGACCGCAAGATGGGCGAGGAAGTCCGCTTCGTCGATCTGTCGAACTGGCAGAATGTCGACCTGCACCAGGATCTGCTCGGCGGCGACGTGCTGCGCACCAATGCATCCGGCCAGCTCGCCATCCTCTTTGCCGACCGCACCCAGGTTCGCCTCGGCCGCAATTCGGCGCTGCAGGTCAAGAAGATGGCGCGCGACGGCGACACGATCCTCAACCTGCAATCCGGCACCATGTGGGCCCGCGCCCAGCGCGGCGGAACGGGGCTGACGGTCGAGACCCCGGCTGCGGCCGCCGCTATCCGCGGCACGGACTGGACGCTGACCGTCAAGGGCGACCAGACCTCGCTGATCGTGCTCGAGGGACAGGTCGAGCTGAAGAACGACTATGGCAGCGTCCAGGTGGCGGAGGGCGAAGGCGCCGTCGCCACAATCGGCCAGGCGCCGCGCAAGCTCGTCATCGTCACGCCGGATGATCGCGAGCAGATGCTCTTCTACCTGACGCTGCGCAGCGGCTTCACCTTCATGCCCGCCTCGCCGCTGCCGGTGCAGAAGATGCGCAGCGAGCGCAGCCGCATCGAGGCCAAGGCGCCCCGCGCCCGCAACGCCGAGGACTGGCTGACGCTTGCCGAAGTGCAGCTCTCGCTCGATGGCCGCAGTAAAGCGCTGGAATCCCTGGCGCAGGCCCGCGCCTCCCGCCTCTCCGCCTCCCAGCGCGCCCGCGCCGATCTCATCAAGGCGCTGATCGCTGGCGCCGAGAAGCGCTATGACGATGCGGCCAAACTCTTTGCCAGCGCCGAACGCTCCCTCGATCCGCTACGCCGCGGCATCGCAGCCTATGGCGGCTATTACGCCCGGTCGCTGCGCGATCCCTCCCGCAACGAGAAGCCGCCGGCGAGCGTCACCGGCCCCTACGCCGCGGTGATGAAGGCCTATACGGCCGGCTTCCTCGAAGACATCCCGGCAGCGATCGCCACGATGAAGCAAGCCGAAGCGCGCTACCCTGATGACTCGACGCTTCCGGCGCTGCGCGCCCAGCTCGCGCTTCTGATCAACGACCGCGTCCAGATGCAGGATGCAATCGCCCGCTCGCTGGCGATCGACCCGCAGGACCCGAACGCCCTGCAGGCCCGCGCCCGCATGCGCGCAGATTATCAGGGCGATCTCGAAGGCGCCCTCGCCGACTTGAACGCGGCGATCGGAGTGGCGCCCGGTTCATCGATGGCCTGGAACGACCTCGGTCTGCTGCAGGATGCCCGCGGCGCCTCGCGCGAAGCCGAAGCCGCGCTGAAGAAAGCGATCGAGCTCGATCCCGACGATCCGATCGGCCACGCCAATCTGGCAATTCTCTATCTCGATCAGTCACGGATGAAGGAAGCCAAGCGCGAAATCGACCTCGCGCTCGCCGCCGACCCGGCCTTCGACATCGCACTGCTCGCCCGCGGCCGCTACTATCTGCAGATGGGCGAGATGGATAAGGCGATCGACGATCTCCTGGCATCCTCGACAGCCAATCCGGCACATTCGCAGGCACAGCTGATGCTCGCCGCCGGCCACTACGAAAAGGGCGACCGCGTCCTCTCGGAACAGGCGCTGGATAATGCCGACCGGCTGGACAAGAATGATCCGGTGATCTCGTCATTCCGCACCGCCGTCGCGATCGACGATTACGATCCGGATGGCGCGCTTGAGAATGCCCAGGAATTCCTGCGCCGCTCCAAGGCCCGCGGCGGCCACTACGGCTCGCTCGGCGCCAATCAGGATGCCGGCTCGACGCTGAACAACGCCTTCCGCCTGCGCGGCCTCAACGCCTGGGGCCGCTACTATGGCGACGCGGTCTTCGACCCCTTCGCCGGCAGCGGCTATGTCGACCAGTCGATCCGCGGCAATATCCGTCCATTCGCCAATACCGAAATCTTCGACGACGAGATCGATCTCTACAAGCTGAACTCGAACAGCTTCTCGGCGCTCTTGCAGGGTCTGCTGCTCGATCCGCACATGCTGTCGGGGCGCTCGCGCTCCGCAAATCTTCTGCGCCGCCCGTTTCTGGAGGGTTCGCTTGGCGCGGGCTTTATCAATTCGGCTGGCGAGACGAAACCGACGGGTGAAGCGGAACTGCAGGGTTTTGCCAACGCGCCGTTCCCGGTGAGCGGGTATCTGAATTTGACGTGGGTGCAGACGCCGTATGGCGGCGATTATGCACCGTTCCTGACCAGTCCTGCAATTTTCGGCGGCCCAGGCAGCTTTGACGGAAACATTCGTAATTTGTCCGGCAACGGATATCTGACGGCCACGCCCAATCCGGACGACCGCTTTGTGCTTTACGCCAATCACTCCGACAGCCGGCTGGATCAGTCAATCGACTTCCCCACTGCGGGCTACACCGAGAGCGACGACATCGATACGAAGTCAACGGCGGCCGGTCTGGGCTGGAGCCACACATTCGGCTATCGCAATGTTGTCAATGCCGCATTCTTCTACACGAGTGCCGAACAAAACGTTGAACAGGAGCTCGTCGCTCCGCCGTTAGTGCGCATCGCCGACAGCGTGCAGCGCAACTATGTGGCAGCGATCAATCATCTGTATGGCGTCGAAGATCTGACCTGGCGCTACGGCATCGAGGGCGGCTTTGCCGACGTAAGAGCTACCGACCCATTTTTCACTTCGGTCGATGAGCGGATCGGCATCGGTCGGGTCTATGTCGATCTGCTTCACGAGATTACCCCAAGCCTCAAGGCGGAATACGCGCTTTTCGGCACAGTCATGGACGGCGGCTCGACGGATGTCGCGAGACTGGAGCCGCGTTTCGGCGTCGCCTGGGCGCCGCTCGACGGTCAATGGCTGCGAGCGGCCTTCATGCGCCAGAGCTACGACATGGGCTCGCCGACCTTGTCACCGATCGGTGTCGTCGGTATTCAGTCCAATCAACCCTATTCCGGCATTGACGGCTATACGGACACGATCGCGCTCCAATGGGATGCGCAGTGGACCGATCGGCTGTTCACCAGCATTGAATACCAACATCAGGAAATTCGCGACCTCGATCTGGCCTATCCGGTAGCGGGTCCCTTTATTCCCTATCTGCCCGGCGGGCTCAGCATCAGCAAGGCGAATATCGATCGTGTCAGCGCAACAGCCAACGTTGCGCTCGCCTACGGCTTCGGCGTTTCCGCAACTGTCGCCTATTCCCACTCCAAGAATGAAGATACGAGCAGCGCCGGCTTCGGTGATGCCCTGCCCTACATTCCCGAGAAGAGCGGTCAGCTCGCCCTCACCTGGGTCAACGAAGCGAACGTCAAGGCGACGGTCGCGGCAAACTACATCGGTGAACGCCAGGGCGACGGCGGCCTCGGCGGCACAGATCGCCTTGACGACTACTGGACCCTCGACGCCAACCTGATCTGGGAGCCGCTCGACAAGCGTTTTGCCCTCGAAGCATCTGCCTTTAACCTTCTCGACGAGGATTTCGAGGTTGCGCCCGGCGTGCCGGGCTGGGGGCGTGCGGTCAAGGGCAGCCTGAAGATCCGCTTCTGATGCGCTCCAATCCCCGCCAGTCCATCCGCGCTCCCGGCTGGCCGTTCAGCAGCCGGCCGGTCAGGCTTGCCGTGCTGGTGCTGGCGACGCTGGTGGCGATTTCGTTTCTGTCGCGGCTGCCGGCCTGGTCGCTGCTCGAACTCCGGAGCTTCGACTATCTCTCGACGGTCGATGATCCCCTTCCGCCCGAGGACGCGCCCGTCATCGTCGCGATCGACGAACCGGCGCTGGCGCAGATCAACGCCCAATGGCCCTGGCCGCGCCGCCTGCATGCCGACCTGATCAAGGCGCTGCGGGCCGCCGGCGCCAAGGCGATCGGTCTCGACATCATCATGGCCGAGCCCTCGTCTCCCGAGAATGACGCGGCAATCACCGCAGCCTCCGCACCCGATTTGGTGCTCGCCGGTGATGAAACGCTGATCCAGGCGCCGCAGGCCGATCAGCTGATCCGCACCACGCCGATGCCGCAGTTCACGGCCGCCGGTGCCAGAACCGGCATCGCCTCGATCGAGCTTAGCGGCGACGGCACCTTCCGCACCATTCCCGCCTATCGCGACGGCTTTGCCGTGATGCTGGCAGCCGCCGCGGGAAAGGCGGCCGCGATGCCGCCCGCGGGCGCAATGATCCAGTCCTTCGGCCCGGCCCGCAGCTATCCGACGGTCTCCTATTATCAGGCGCTCGATCCGCCGACTTTCCTGCCCCCTGATTTCTTCAGGAATCGCGTTGTGCTCGTCGGCCTCAGCCTGCAGAACGCGCCCGAGATCGACAAGGGCGGCGCCGATACCTTTGCGACACCCTATACCGTCCACACCGGCAAGCTGGTGGCTGGCGTCGAGATCCAGGCAACGATCTACGACAATATCGTCCATCGCTTCTATATCGCCAAGGGCGCGCTGCCGCTGGTGGCACTGGCGATCCTCGTCGCGGCGATCCTCGCGGCGGCAACGGTCTGGCGCTCCACCAGCTGGCTGACACTCGCAGCCGCGATTGCCGCGATCGGTGTCTTCGCTGTTTCGAGCTTCGCCGGCATCCGCTTCGGCCATGTCTTCGTCTCGCCGCTTGGGCCCTCGATCGCCTATATCGCCGTCGCCTTCGGCCAGGCCGCCTTCGACTTCGCCGAGGAGCGTCGCAACAAGCAGCAGATCACCCGCGCCTTCTCGCAATATATCTCGCCGGAACTCGTCAAGCGGCTGACGGAAGACCCCTCGCAGCTGAAGCTCGGTGGCGAGCGGCGCACGCTCTCGGTGCTGTTTTCGGATGTGCGCGGCTTCACGACCATCGCCGAGACGATGAAGGACGATCCGGAGCAGCTGACGACGCTGATCAACCGGCTGCTGACGCCGCTGTCCGAAGTGGTGATGAACCATGGCGGCACGATCGACAAATATATGGGCGACTGCATCATGGCCTTCTGGAACGCCCCACTCGACGATCCCGATCATGCCATGCATGCCGTCACCGCATCGCTGGCGATGCAGGAGGAGATCACCAAGCTCAATCGCGAGCTGGAAGCCGAAGCCAAGGCCTTTGGTACGCCGCTGTATGTGCTGAAGATGGGCGTCGGCATCAATACCGGCGAATGCGTCGTCGGCAATATGGGCTCCACCCGCCGCTTCGACTATTCCTGCCTCGGCGACAGCGTCAACCTCGCCTCACGGCTGGAGGGCGCCTCGAAGAATTATGGCGTCGCGCTTCTGCTCGGCGAGACCACGGCATTCCTGGTCAGCGGCAGATACACGATCGCCGAGCTCGACCGCGTCATCGTCAAGGGCAAGACGGTCCCTGCCCCTGTCTTCACCATTCTGCACCGGGCCAATGACGATGCGCTCGCCGCCCACGCGCTGTTCCTGCAGGCGAAATATGCCGGCGAACTGGTCGAGGACGATCCCCGCTTCGACGTGATGGCGGCGATGATCCCGGAACTTTCGGGCTATTACGCCGTCATGCGCCACGACGCGGCACAGGACCGATAATCGCGCCAGCGTCCTTTCCCTGCGTCACCTTTTCCGTCTAAGATCGCCGCACCGATAACAGCAAGAGCATGCCATGTCCGCCGATCTCCAGACCGTCATCCCCGTCCCACAGCCCGTTCTGCTTCCCGTCGAAGGCAGCGCCGATTTCTTCCCCGTGCGCCGCGTCTATTGCGTTGGCCGCAACTATGCCGACCATGCGATCGAGATGGGGCATGACCCGAGCCGCGAGCCGCCGTTCTTCTTCCAGAAGAACCCGGACAATCTGCTGCCCGCCGGAAAGCCCTTTCCCTATCCGCCGCTCTCCGAAGATGTGCATTACGAAGCCGAATGCGTGATCTTCCTGAAGGAAGGCGGCGAGAACATTCCGGTCGAGAAGGCGCTTGATTGCATCTATGGCTACGCGATCGGCATCGATTTCACCCGCCGCGACCTGCAGGCCGTCGCCAAGAAGATGGGCCGCCCGTGGGAAGTCGCGAAGGCCTTCGAATTCTCCGCACCGGTCTCGCCGATCGTCCCCGCGGATGAGCTCGGCCACCCCGCAAACGGCCGCATCTGGCTCGATCACAATGGCAAGCGCGTCCAGGAGGGCGATCTCAACCAGATGATCTGGAAGGTACCGGAGATCATCGCCGAGCTCTCGAAACTCTTCATCCTGGCCCCCGGTGATGTGATCATGACCGGCACGCCCGCCGGTGTCGGCGCCGTCATCAAGGGCGATACCGTCGCATGCGGTATCGATGGCATCGCCACCCTTACCGTCACCGTCAGCTGAGGAATTGCCATGCCGGTCTATGCGCTCGGAGGATTGACGCCACGCCTTCCCGCAAGCGGTCTTTACTGGATCGCTCCGGATGCGCATGTGATCGGCGATGTCGAACTCGGTGAAGGCGTCGGTATCTGGTTCGGCGCGGTGCTGCGCGGCGACAACGAGCCGATCGTCGTCGGCCGCAACACCAATATCCAGGAAGGCGCGATGCTGCATACCGATCCCGGCGCGCCCGTGACGATCGGCCAGGGTTGCACCATCGGCCACCACGCCATCGTCCACGGCTGCACCATCGGCGACAATTCACTCATCGGCATGGGCGCGACGGTGCTGAACGGCGCGAAGATCGGCAACAACTGCCTGGTCGGCGCCAACGCACTGGTCACCGAGGGCAAGGAATTTCCGGACGGCTCGCTGATCGTAGGCTCCCCCGCCCGCGCCATCCGCACGCTGGATGAAAAGGCGATCGAGGGGCTGAAGCGCTCGGCGGAGAAATACGTGTCGAACTGGCAAAGGTTCGCGCGGGATCTCAGGCGACTAGACTAAGGGATTACGGCCAGAAATCCCCTCCAGGTTGAAAGGCACCCCATCGATATCTACACTAGGATCGTCTGGGGGAGGATCGGATGGCCGTTTACATCATTTCATTCGCTTTGAGCTTTGCCGTCATCATAGGCCTGAACTTCGCCTTCTCGGCGGACAGCAACTGGAGCCATTGGCTCTACATGTTTGCCATCGTCGTGGCCTTCCAGCTGATCATGCGCGTCTTCGCCCGGCGGCAGGCCAAGGACGGCAAGACCAAGCAGCAGTAATCGCTGCTGGCCTGCATTTGACGAAGCCTAAGCGGCGCAGCTCTCGCAAACGCCGCGGATCTCGATCGTCGTCTTCTCGGCCTTGAACTTCTTGGCGCGCATCCGGTCCATCAGACGGTGATCGACCTCGTGGTCGTGGAACTCGATGACCTGGCCGCAGCTTTCGCAGATGGCGAAGGCGACGGTGCCGTGGTTGTGGCAGTTCTCGTCCGGATGGGCGCAGACGACGAAAGAGTTGATGCTTTCGAGCCGGTGGACGACGCCATATTCGAGCAGCTTGTCGAGCGCCCGGTAGACCTGCAACGGCGCCCGAAAGCCGTGATCCCTGAGCTTGTCGAGGATCGTGTAGGCGCTGAGCGGCCCTTCGGATTTTTCCAGGACGTCATAAACAAGAGCCTGGTTCTTGGTCAGCTGCGGCGTGTTCATGTGCCTTGTCCTTGCGCTTGTCTGCGTCCCAGCCGTGGCAGCAGGCTGAGAATGAAGAGGATGAGTGCGGCCACCACGATCGACGGGCCGGAGGGCGTGTCATAGGTCAGCGAGCCGAACAGCCCGCCGACCACGGCAACGGCGCCGATCAGCGATGCCAGAACGGCCATGACCTCCGGTGTCGGCGAAAAGCGGCGGGCGGCCGCGGCCGGAATGATCAGCAGCGAGGTGATCAGCATGATCCCGACGATCTTCATGGCGATGGCGATAACGACCGCCATCAGCAGCATGAAAAACAGCCGCGCCCTCTCGGGCTGCATGCCCTCGGCCTCGGCAAGCTCGGGATTGACGGTGGAGGCAAGCAGCGGCCGCCAGAGCCAGGCGATCGCCGCGACGACGAAGATGCCGCCGCCCCAGATGACCGCGATATCGCTCTTCGACACCGCCAGAATATCGCCGAACAGGAATGCGATGAGATCGATGCGCACCCAGGTCATGAAGGCGACCATGACGAGGCCGATCGCCAGCGTCGCATGCGAGAGAATGCCGAGCAGCGCATCGGCCGACAGTGCCTGACGCTTCTGCAGGAGAAGCAGCAGGATCGATACAGTCGCGGCGACGCCGAAGACGGCGAGCGTCAGGTTGAACTGGAAGAGCAGCGACAACGCCACGCCGAGCAGCGCCGAATGGGCGATCGTATCGCCGAAATAGGCCATCCGCCGCCAGATGATGAAGCAGCCGAGCGGCCCGGTGGTCAGCGCCAGACCGACGCCGGCGAGGATCGCGCGGACGAAGAAATCGTCAAGCATGGCGCTCTCCCGCATGGTGATGATGGTGATCGTGCCCGTCGTGGTCATGGTCATGACCGTGCGCGTGATCATGGTCGTGGTGATGACCATCCTCGGGATGGCAGTGATCGGTCACCGTTCCATCGGCATGCTGGACGCGGCCGTCGGGCAAATGCGTGTGGTCGTGATGGTGGCTGTAGACGGCGAGCGTCTGCGCCGCGCGGCTGCCGAACAGGCGCACATATTCCGGGCTCTGGCTGACGGCCTGCGGCGTGCCGCGGCAGCAGACATGGCCGTTGAGGCAGATGACGGTATCGGTCTCGGCCATGACGACATGCAGGTCGTGCGAGATCAGCAGGATGCCGCAGCCGGTATTGTTTCGGATCTGCTTGATCAGATCGTAGAGGGCAATCTCGCCGGAGAAATCGACGCCCTGCACCGGCTCGTCGAGCACCAGCAGATCGGGCTTGCGGGCGATGGCGCGGGCCATCAAGGCGCGCTGGAATTCGCCGCCCGAGAGGTGCTGCACCTCGGCATTGAGCATATGCGCCATACCGGCCGCCTCGAGCGCCGCCATCATTTCCTTGTCGGCGAGCGGCCCCGTCAGCGTCATCAGCCGGCGCACGGTGAGCGGCAGCGTCCAGTCGACGGCCAGCTTCTGCGGCACATAGCCGACCTTGAGGCCGGACAGACGCTCGACCATCCCCTCATCCGGCTTCAACACGCCGATGGCCGCCTTGGCGCTCGTCGATTTGCCGGAACCGTTCGGGCCGATCAGCGTCACGATCTCGCCCGGCGACACGGAAAAATCGACGCCACGGACCAGCCAGCGACCGTTGCGCCTGATGCCGACATTGTTGAGGGAAACCAGCGGCTTCGCCCCTGTATTGGCGGGAGATAACATAATTTTCCTGATGTGCTGTTGCGTCATGCTATCGCACACGTTATAGCATTACGCAATTGATGTAATAACATAACAAACGCTATTCAAGCGGAGCGTGCACATGAAACTGGCCGCCGGCCTCTCCCTCGCCCTTCCGGCCCTGCTTCTGGCGGGCGCAACCCAGGCCGCCGATGCGCCTGTCGTCGTCACCTCGATCAAGCCTGTCCATTCGCTGGTCGCCTCGATCATGCAGGGTGTCGGCACGCCGGAGCTGATCGTCGATGGCGCGGCCTCCCCGCATACTTACAGCATGAAGCCCTCGAATGCGCGCACGCTGCAGGACGCCAAGGTGGTGTTCTGGGTCGGTCCCGGCCTCGAGGCCTTTCTGCAGAAACCGCTGGAATCGCTGGGCTCCGATGCCAGCATTGCCGAGCTCGACGATGCGCCGGGCCTCACCAAGCTGAAATTCCGCGAAGGCGGCGCCTTCGAGCCGCATGACGATGGCGACGAGGCCGAAGCGCACGACCACGACCATGCGGAAGCCGCCGGTCACGACGATCACGGGCATGATCATGACCACGGCGAATTCGATACCCATCTCTGGCTCGACCCTGCCAATGCCAAGGCGATGGCCGCCGAAATCACCACGACGCTGGTTGCCGCCGATCCGGCCAACGCGCTGACCTACCAGGCCAATGCCAAGACGCTTGATGACAGGCTGGATGCCCTCGACAAGGAACTGGCCGCCACCGTCGCGCCGGTGAAGGACAAGCCCTTCATCGTCTTCCACGATGCCTACCAGTATTTCGAGCACCGCTACGGCATCAAGGTCGCCGGCTCGATCACCGTCAGCCCGGAAACCATCCCTGGCGCCGAGCGCGTTTCGGAGATCCACAAGAAGGTCGCCGAACTTGGCGCCACCTGCGTCTTCGCCGAGCCGCAATTCGAGCCGCGCCTCGTCGATGTCGTCATCGAAGGCACCAAGGCGAAGTCGGGCGTCCTCGATCCGGAGGCCGCCACGCTTGAAGCCGGTCCCGATCTCTACTTCACCCTGATGCGCGGTATCGCGGCCAGCATGAAGGATTGCCTCAGCCGCGAGAGCTGAGCTTTCGAACACCGATGAGAGAGGCGAGCCCTTCCGCTCGCCTTTTTTCAGATCAACATATGTAATGGTATAACATTAATATGGAGACATCCATGAATAACAGGCTCCCGGTCACCGTCCTGTCCGGCTTCCTCGGCGCGGGCAAGACGACGCTGCTCAATCACGTCCTTTCCAATCGACAGGGCATGCGCGTCGCCGTCATCGTCAACGACATGAGCGAGGTGAATATCGATGCTGCGCTGGTGCGGGACGGCGGCGCCAACCTGTCGCGCACCGAGGAACAGCTGGTCGAGATGACCAACGGCTGCATCTGCTGCACGCTTCGCGACGACCTGCTGACCGAGGTCCGCCAGCTCGCCGAACAGGGCCGGTTCGATTACCTGCTGATCGAATCGACAGGTATTGCCGAGCCTCTGCCCGTCGCGACGACATTCGAGTTTCGCGATGAGGCCGGCGAGAGCCTTTCCGATCTCGCCCGGCTCGACACCATGGTCACGGTCGTCGATGCCGCCAATCTGCTGGCCGACTACGCTTCCACCGATTTCCTCGCCGATCGCGGCGAGACCGCCGGCGATGGCGACAACAGGACGATCGTCGATCTCCTGGTCGAGCAGATCGAATTCGCCGATGTCGTCATCCTCAACAAGACCGGCACGGCGACGCCGGAGCAGCGCGATGCCGCCCGCATCATCATCGCCGGGCTGAACCCGGATGCAAAGCTGATCGAGACGGATTTCGGCCGCGTCGAACTCGCAGACGTCCTGGGCACCGGCCGCTTCGATATCGACAAGGCCGAGACCCATCCGCTCTGGTACAAGGAGCTGCACGGCTTCCGGGATCATGTGCCGGAGACCGAGGAGTATGGCATCCGCTCCTTTGTCTATCGCGAGAAGCGTCCCTTTCATCCCGGAAAACTGCAGGCCTTCCTCGATCGCCCCTGGCCGGGCGTCGTGCGCTCGAAAGGCTTCTTCTGGCTGGCAACCCGCCCACATTATGTCGGCGAGATCAGCCAGGCCGGCGCCATCGTCCGCACCGGCAAGATGGGTCTGTGGTGGACGGCGGTGCCGAAGGAGCAGTGGCCGCGCGATCCCGGTTTCGAAAAGAACATTGCGCCCTATCTCGATCCTGTCTGGGGCGATCGCCGCCAGGAAATCGTCTTCATCGGCGCCGATCCGATGGACGAGGCCGAGATTCGCGCCGGGCTGGACGCATGTCTCGTCGATGCCGCGGACTTCACGCCCGAGAAATGGCGCGATCTTCCCGATCCCTTCGCCAGCTGGGCATTGCGCGCCGCATGAGCGAAAGAGCAAAGGCCTTCCGTTGCATCTGCGAGGAATGCGAACCGCTGCCGCCGATCCCCGGCCTCAGCATTCCCGAGCCGCAGCCAACCAATGCCAAGGCGCTGGCGGCGGCATTTCTGAAGGCAGCCATCGCGCGCAAGCCGGCTGCCGGTCAGGACAAATGAAAAAGGGCGGCATCGCTGCCGCCCTTTCTGTTTCATTCCCGCAACCGCTTAGCGGCCGGCGATGATGCTGGTGATGATGCCGGTGGCGACGCCGACCAGCAGGAAGTCGTTGTCGACCTTTACCCAGTGATAGCCGCGCGGCGGAGCCGACAGGCGGTAGCGGCGGTAATCGCGAACGTCAGCCATGCGGCGGCGCTCGGCGGCGGTGACGCGATGGCCCTTGGTCCAGCGGTACTTCTTGACGATGACCTGCTTGTGAACGTTCTTCTCGACGACCACAGGGCGGCGATAATCGTTGGCGCTAGCTTCCGAAGCAACGATCGGCGACAGCAGGAAGGAGGCGGAGAGAAGAGCGGCGAAGAACTTTTTCATTGGGGTTTCCTCGTGTTGAACACGCCCCGAAATTACGTCCATAAAGATGAACCGAATCTGAAATTTTAATTAAACTTCTGTAATCCAGACAAAGGCTTATGCCGGATATCTAATGTAGCGTTCGCAGCGTCAGCGGCGCACGATTGCCATTGAGATGACGTCGAGATAGCGCCCGTCGATGCAGACGAAGTCCTTGCCGATCCCCTCCCGAACGAAGCCGACGCGCTCGTAAAGCCGGATGGCGCGGGCGTTATCGGCGTGGACGTTGAGCTCGATGCGTACCAGCCCCTTCGACTGGGCATCCTCAATCGTCGTCCTGATCAGCCGCTCGCCAAGCCCTCTGCCGCGAAACGCCGGCAGGATGCCCATGCCGAGCGCACCGCCATGGGCATGGATAGGCTGCGCGTGGCGGCGGATATCGCACCAGCCGGCCACCGCGCCGTCGGCGATCGCCACGAATTGCGAATGGCCGTTGGCAATCATATCCCGTACGAAGGCCCGCGTGCTCTCGAGCGGCGGCGCCTCCAGGAAGGTCAAGTAGCGCCGCTCGCGGGCGACGGTATCGAGCGCTTGATGAAAGCCGTCGATATGCTGCTCGGCGATCGGGACGATGTCGATATCGTTCATTGTTCCCTCACAGCTCCTCGTAATTGAACCAGTCGAAATCGGCCGTCTTCGCCCTGCCCGACGTATCGAAGGCAAAGACGCCGGCAAAGGCGCCGGTAAACGAGCCATGCTCGCCGCGCCCACCCTCATCGGAAACGACGCCGGCATCGAGCTCGGGGCCTACAGGTTGCCAGGCGCCCATACCCTCGGTCTGCCAGAAGAACTGCAGCCCGTTCTCGCGGATTTCCATCGACAGCTGGACGCGGCCTTCTGCGGGCACTGCCACACCGCTGCCTGCGGGGAAGCTCAGCCGCCCATTCGGATAATCGCCATCGCAGGAGAGCACCGTCACGCAGCGCCCGAGCTTCTCATGCAGCGTCACTGCGACGGCATGGAACTTGTGGCGGTTATAGTAATGCGTCAGGCCCGCCACCTGCTGGTAGGTATCCGGCTGGAACTCGACGGCCGTCTCGGCGCGGAAGCTGTGATGTTCCTGGCGGCGCGCCACCAGCGACTGCTCGAACCAGGAACCGATGCTTTCGCGGGCAATCAGCCGGAGATGACCGGGCCGCTCCGTCAGATTGAAGATGCGCTGCGGCTCCGGCGTGCGCAGCCACTGGAAATCGGCGGGCAGCTTGCCACCGTCGAAACTGTACTCGGTGCGAACCGGCTTTTCGGCAAGCGTCGCACCATTCAGGCCGGGCACCTCGACATCGGGCACGACGGTGCCATTTTCGAGATAGAGCCAGCCGTCTTCCTTCCACACGCATTTCTGCAGCGCCGTCTCGCGCCCCAGCGTGCAGCGCCGCTTCGGCGGCATCGGCCGGCCGCAGAGATGGGTGTGATAGACCTGCCCATCCGGCGTCTCGACATATTGCCCATGCCCTGCCCGCTGCAGCACCGCACCCGGCTGGTCCTTGGAGGTGATCAGATGCATGTTCGGATGCATCTCATAAGGACCATCGATGCTGCGCGAACGCGCCATGGTCACCGCATGGTCGTATCCGGTGCCGCCTTCGGCTGTCGTCAGATAATAGTAGCCGTTCTTCCTGAAGATATGCGGTCCCTCGACGAGCCCCAGTGGGCTGCCGGCAAAGATGTTCTTGATCGGCCCGACGAGCGAACGCGTCTCGGCGTCCCACTCCTGCAGCAGGATGCCGTCGAAGGCCGGTGATTTCGGCGCCCCGCCATAGCTCTCGGTACGGTGGTTCCACTGCATGTTGACGAACCACTTGCGCCCGTCCTCGTCATGAAACAGCGACGGATCGAAGCCCGACGAATTGACATAGATGGGCTCGGACCATTCGCCGTCGATCGTCGGCGACGTGACGATGTAATTATGCGCATCCTTGAAATTGCCGTCGAAGCGCTTGACGTCGGTATAGACAAGCCAGAACAAACCATCCGCATAGGAAAGACAGGGCGCCCAGACGCCGCAGCTGTCAGGATTGCCGCGCATGTCGAGCTGCGACTTGCGCTCCAGCGGACGCTTCACAAGCGTCCAGTTCACCAGGTCGCGCGAATGGTGGATCTGCACGCCCGGGTACCACTCGAAGGTCGACGTCGCGATGTAATAGTCCTCGCCGACACGGCAGATCGACGGGTCCGGATTGAAACCGGGCAGAATGGGATTGCGGATCATGGCGGCTCCTCCAGAATTTGCGGTACGTACGTCAATTTCGCCGGGGCTGTGAGCATTAATACCCGTCTCCCCCTCATCTCTGTGCTCTTAGGGCTACGCCCACGGGATGTCACAGAGATCCAGCCGCCGCGCGTCCGCGCGGCGAGAAGAGTCTTACCGGCCCAAGGACTTGGGCCGGCTGGATTCCTGTGACATCCCGTGGGCGCAGCCCTAAGGGCACAGGAATGAGGGAGCATGGTGAAACGTTGTCCGCCAAACTCCCCCGGGCGTCATCAATCACCCAGCCTATTCCAGCTCAGCCGACTTAGCCCACAGATTGATATCCGCTTCCTTGGCATAGACATCGATCTGCTTCAGCTCGTCTGCGGTGAACTCGAGATTGTCGAGCGCCTTGACGCAATCGACGATCTGCGAGGAGCGGCTGGCGCCGATCAGCGCCGAGGTCACGCGGCCGCCGCGCAGCACCCAGGCGATCGCCATCTGCGCCAGCGTCTGGCCGCGCTTCTCGGCGATCTCGTTGAGCTTCTTGATGTTGTCGATGATCGAAGGACGGATGAAGTCCTTCTTCAGGAAGTGGTTCTGCGCCGCGCGGCTGTCCTGCGGGATGCCACCGAGATACTTGGTCGTCAGCATGCCCTGCGCCAGCGGCGAGAAGACGATCGAGCCCATGCCCGTTTCATCGAGCGTATCGAGCAGCTTGTCGTCCTCGACCCAGCGGTTGAGCATCGAATAGCTCGGCTGATGGATGAGGCATGGCGTGCCGAGATCTTTCAGGATCGCGGCCGCTTCGCGGGTGCGCTGCGAATTATAGGACGAGATGCCGACATAGAGCGCGCGGCCGGAACGGACGATATGATCGAGCGCGCCGCAGGTCTCTTCCAGCGGAGTCTCCGGATCGAAACGGTGCGAGTAGAAGATATCGACATAGTCGAGCCCCATACGCTTCAGGCTCTGGTCGCAGGACGCGATCAGATATTTGCGGCTGCCCCACTCGCCGTAAGGACCCGGCCACATGTCGTAACCGGCCTTGGACGAAATGATCAGCTCATCGCGCAGACCTGCGAAATCGGTGCGCAGGATCTCGCCGAAAGCGGTCTCGGCGCTGCCGGGAGGCGGGCCGTAATTGTTGGCGAGGTCGAAATGAGTGATACCGAGATCGAAGGCCGTGCGGCACATGTCGACCTTGCGGTCATGCGGCGTGTCGCCGCCGAAATTGTGCCAAAGGCCGAGAGAGACGGCAGGCAGCTTCAGGCCGGAACGGCCCGTGCGGTTGTATTTCATCTTCGAATAACGGTCGGAAGCCGGTTGCCAGCTCATGGTTCTATTCCTTTAAGAAAATCGCGCGGGCAGTTTGCCCGCGCGGGACAATAGTCGTTTGAAGCCTCACTTCAAGAGCGGGCGATTACCGAAGCAGCGCCTGCGCCTCTTCGATGCCGAGAGCGGCCGGCTGCGTGCAGGTCGTCGTCAGCTCGATGAAGCGTCCCTCTTCGCCCGACTTCAGGATCGAGGTCATGACGTCGACACCGTGCAGCGTGCGGTCGAGCGAGCAGCGCGCATCACGCCCCTCAATGATCGCCATCGCCATGTCGGCGAGACCGGCCGTGCGGTAGTTGGCGCGCGGTCCCTGTGGGCTCTCCTGGTTGAAGATGCCGAAGGGATGATCCCAGCCCTCGACCGGCTTGATGTCCTTGTCCTTGCCGCTCGCCTCGACGACGCCGCCAAAGAAGTTCGGATCCGGCACATAGATCGAGCCTTCGGTGCCGTAGAGCTCCATATTGGCATGGCGGTGAGACCAGACGTCCCAGCTTGCCGTCAGCGTCACCGTTGCGCCGCTGACGAACTCGAGGATTGCCTGGATCGTCGTCGGCGTCTTCACCGGGATCACTTCGCCGTTGCGCGGCGCGCTGGTGATCGTGCGGGTTTCCGATGCCATCGAGGTCATGGCGCCGACGCGCTTCACCGGGCCGATCAGGTTGATCAGGTTGGCGATGTAGTAAGGGCCGAGATCGAGGATCGGGCCGCCGCCGGGCAGGAAGAAGAAGTCCGGGTTCGGATGCCACATCTCCATACCTGGGCTCATGACATAGCAGGCACCCGACGTGATGCGGCCGACGCCACCTTCATCGATATATTTGCGGGCAAGCTGATGCGCGCCGCCGAGGAAGGTATCCGGTGCGCAACCGACCGACAGGTTCTTCGCCTTGGCGATGCGGCGAAGCTCTTCGCCCTGCTCAAGCGTCAGGACCAGCGGCTTTTCCGAATACACATGCTTGCCGGCCTCGAGGATCGACTTCGAGACCGGGAAATGCGCGTCGGGGATCGTCAGGTTGACGACGACGTCGATCTCGTCGTTCTTAAGCAGCTCCTCGATCGTCTGGGCCTTGACGCCGTATTCGGCGGCGCGGGCTTCGGCGGCCTGCATGTTGATGTCGGCGCAGGCAAGGACCTTCAGGCCCTTGAACAGCGGCGACAGCGAGAAATAGGTGGTGGAGATGTTGCCGCATCCGATGATGCCAACGCCAAGTTCCTTGGTCATGATAAGCCTCAATAGGTCTTGTAGGATGCGATCGAACGGGTGATCAGGCGGTCGATATCAGCCGGATTGTCATGCTCGACGACGAAATGCTTGGCCTTGGTGCCCTTCAGCGCCGCGATCAGCTTTGCCCAGGGCAGCGTGCCGTGACCGACATCGGCCCAGCCGTCTTCGTTCTTGCTCTCGCCTGCAGGCGCGATGTCCTTGACGTGAACCGCCGTGATCCGCGAGCCGAGCTTTTCGATCCAGGCGAAGGGATCAGCACCGCCACGGACGACCCAGGCGATATCGGCTTCCCAGGAAATGTCCGGCGCGCCTTCGAAGATGCGTTCGATCGGCAGCGAGCCGTCGGCAAGCTTGACGAATTCGAAGTCGTGGTTATGCCAGCCGAACTCGTAACCTGCATCCTTGAAGGGCTTGGCCATCTCATGCAGGCGCTTGCCGAATGCCAGCCAGCCGGCACCATCTGTCGGGCGCTGTTCAGCCGCCAGATGCGGCGCATAGATCGAATCCATGCCGAGCGTCTTTGCGATGTTGAGCGACTTCTTGACTTCGCCGTCGAGAAAATCGGGGCTGAAATGGCCGGTCGCCATCGTCAGACCGTTCTTGTCGAGTTCGGCACGCAGGCTCTTCAGGCCCGCATCGTCGAGATCGGCATAGATGCCGCCGAAGCCTTCGACTTCCTGGTAGCCGGCCTTGCCGAGCTTTTCGAAGATCGCCGAATAGGGCTGGAAGTTGCGCGCGCTGTAAAGCTGGAAGCTGAGTTTCGTCATAGTATCCTCCTCGGGCCTCGTGCCCATCTTTCAAATCATTCTGCCGATTGGCAGGAATGCAGATCATAGAAACGGAAGTCCGGCAGCTTGCCCTTCTCGAGCGGATTTGCCGGGGTGAAGGTGATGCGGCGGGTCTCGCCGGCCGCCAGATCGAAGGCGTTGTCGGAATATTTTCCGTCCTCGTCCGTCTCGATCATCACGAAGAGCGCCAGTCCCTTCGCGGTGACATTGAGGCAGACCGAACCGTCCTCCTCGATATATTCGTGCGTGACCTGCAAGCCGGCGGGTTCGAGCTCCAGCGCCTTGTAGGTGCCGTGGACATAATGCCCCTCGCCGCCCATGCCGTTCGACGCGGTGAAGCGCCAGGCAAGCAGCGTCCCGTCTGGAACGTCGGACAGGTCGATCGAGGCAGCCGTGACCGCCGCATCCGGCGTGCAGATCGCCTGCACATCCCTGAGATGCTTGCGCTCGCCCTTCATCGTCAGGATCGAGATCAAGAGATCGACACTCACCTCGTCCAGCGTATCGTTGACCAGCGAGAAACGGATCGCCTTGCCGTCGTCATTGGGGATTGCGGCGACCGCGACCGGCTGGAAGAAGCGCTTGACGAGATAATGCATCGCCTTCCAGCGGCCGCCGTAATCGAGGCTCGACCACGAGGCCACCGGCCAGGTGTCGTTGAGCTGCCAGTAGATCGTGCCCATGCAATGCGGCTTCAGCGACCGCCAGTATTCCACCGCCGTCTTGATCGCCAGGCCCTGCTGGATCTGGCTGAGATAGACGAAATTCGGGAAATCCTTCGGGAAGCGGAAATAGCGGAACATCGTGCCGGCAATCCGCTCGTTGCCGCCGGCATTCTTCTGGTGCAGCTCCATCACCGGCGACGCGACGTTCATGTCCTTGGCATCGGCATAGGTCTTGATGACGGGCAACGATGTATAGGACTGGAACCCGAACTCCGAGCAGAAGCGCGGCCGCACCGTGCGGTAATTGTCGAACGACTTGTTCTCGTGCCAGACCGACCAGTAATGCATGTCGCCGGAACCATCGGCATGCCAGGCATCGCCGAAATCGAGATAGCCGGAAGCCGGGCTCGACGGCCACCAGATGGCGCCGGGCGCCGCCTTCTTCATCGCCAGTTCGATCACCCGGTTCAGGCGGTCGTAGGAGACGAGATAGCGGTCGCGGTCCTTGCGCGACTCCTCGAACCAGGTGAGCGCCCCGACCAGCTCGTTGTCGCCGCACCAGATGGCGATCGACGGATGCGAGGAGAGCCGCTTGACCTGATAGTCCACCTCGAGCGCAACGCTATCGAGGAAGTCATCGGTCGAGGGATAGAGGTTGCAGGCGAACATAAAGTCCTGCCAGACCATCAGGCCCAGCCGGTCGCAGAGATCGTAGAAATAATCCTGCTCGTAGAACCCGCCGCCCCAGACGCGGATCATGTTCATGTTGGCGGCCTTCGCCGACTGCAGCAGGTCCTCGGTCTTCTCCGGCGACGAGAGCGAATAGAGCGCGTCGGCCGGGATCCAGTTGGCGCCGCGGCAGAAGATCTCACGGCCGTTGACCTTGAACGCAAACCGGCTGCCGGCGGCATCCGGCGTGGTGATCAGCTCGACGGTCCTGAGACCGATCTGCTTGGTGACGCTATCGGCGGGAAGCTCGACCTTCAGCGTGTAGAGCGCCTGCTCGCCGCTGCCCGACGGCCACCAGAGCTTCGGCTTGTCGATCTGGAAGAACTGATTGATGACGGTCTCGCCGCCATTGACGCCGACATCGAGGCGCACCCGCTCGCCGTCGAGCTCGAAATGCACAGGCACGATGCCCGGGTCCTTCGAATAGAGCGTAGCGGTCACCTGCAGCTCGACGCTGCCGTCGAGATTATGCGTCTGGCGCGTGGTCACATGTTCGATGCGGGCCGTTTCCAGCTTCTTCAGCGCGACCGTGCCGTAGAGACCGAGCGGCGCCAGCGCGATATTCCAGTCCCAGCCGAAATGGCACTGCGGCTTGCGCAGCATATTACCGTTCGGGATCGGCGAGTTGCCGGTCGAATAAGGAATGTAGAAAGGCTGCCTACCCTGCCGGTCGGCACCTTCAGCGATGCTCGACTTGAAGACGATGCGCACCGTGTTGTCGCCGGCCTTCAGCATCGACGTCACGTCAGGACGGTAACGGCGGAAGGCATTATCGGCCGAAAGCGCCAGGAAGCCGTTCACATAGACCGAGGCAACCGTGTCGAGATAGTCGATATCGAGATACCAGTCGCCCTCGGCTTCCTTGAGCTTGAAGCTGCGCTCGATCGTCCATTCCTGCTCGGCGACCCACTGGATCTTCTCTTCGTTCCGGCCGAAATACGGGTCCGGAATGAGATTGGCGGCATGCAGCGCGGTGTGCACGTCGCCTGGAATATCGATCGTGGTTTTGACCTCGCCATCGGCGGAGGCAAGGTGCCAGCTGCCCGAGAGGTCGATGGGGGAACCGTTCTTCGGCAAGGACGTCATGGTATGTTTCCGATCAGGCCGCCCTGGGAAGACCGATACCGGTCCGCGGCCAAACTTGGACGGCCTTTCGGCCGCTATTGAGGATAAGGCGGAGCTTACGCCCCGCCCCTATTGCGTTTGTCAGATCCGGTCCTCGGTCTCGGCATCGAAGACCGACGCGAGCGAGGTGTCGAAGCCGAGCTTGACCGGCGTGCCGGGGCTGAAGCGGCGCGCGCCGTTGATGCGTACCGACATCGTATGTCCGGCATGTTTCAGCCAGAGCAGATTGTCGGCGCCCATCGGCTCCTCGACGTCGACCGTCGCTTCATGAACTTCGGCACCGAGCTCCTCGTTGACCTTGATATGCTCGGGACGGACGCCGAGCACCACCTTTCGGCCGGGCTGCAGCGGCTCGGAAGCCTGGTATCCCTCCAGCGAGAAGGTCACGCCGTTTGCCACAAAGGCAGGCTTGCCGTTCGCAGTTGCCAGTTCGCCGCGCAGGAAATTCATCGACGGCGAGCCGATGAAGCCGGCGACGAAGAGATTGCGCGGCTTGTTGTAGATCGTCGTCGGATCGGCCAGCTGCTGGATGATGCCGCTCTTCATGATGGCGATACGATCGGCCAGTGTCAGCGCCTCGATCTGGTCATGGGTGACGTAGATCATCGTGTTCTTCAGCGACTGGTGCAGGCGCTTGATCTCGACGCGCAGCTCCGAGCGCAGCTTGGCGTCGAGGTTTGACAGCGGCTCGTCGAAGAGGAAGACGTCGACATCGCGCACCAGGGCGCGGCCGATGGCGACACGCTGGCGCTGACCGCCCGAAAGCTCGGCCGGCTTGCGCTTCAGGAGCGGCTGGATTTGCAGGATCTCGGCAGCCCGGGCGACGCGCTTGTCGATCTCCGCCTGAGGAACCTTGGCGACCTGCAGGCCGAAGGACAGGTTCTTCTCGACCGTCATCTGCGGATAAAGCGCGTAGGACTGGAACACCATGCCGATGCCGCGGTCCTTGGGCTCTTCCCAGGTGACGTTCTTGCCCTTGATGAAGATCTGCCCCGCCGATGCATCGAGAAGACCAGCAATGCAGTTCAGGAGCGTGGACTTGCCGCAGCCGGACGAACCGAGCAGGACCAGGAACTCGCCGTCGTTGATTTCGAGGTTCAGGTCCTTGAGAACGCTGACCGCACCGAAATTCAGCGACAGATCTTTGATGGAAACGCTTGTGTTCATGATCAACCTTTCACTGCGCCAGCGGCGATACCGCGGACGAAGAGACGTCCGGACACGAAGTAGACGATAAGCGGCACGAGACCGGTGAGGATCGTCGCGGCCATGTTGACGTTATATTCCTTCACGCCCTGCACCGAATTGACGATGTTGTTGAGCTGCACGGTCATCGGATAGGTATCCGGGCGGGTGAAGACGACGCCGAACAGGAAGTCGTTCCAGATACCCGTGACCTGCAGGATCATTGCGACAACGAAGATCGGCAGCGACATCGGCAGCATGATCCGGAAGAAGATCTGCCAGAATCCTGCACCGTCGATACGCGCCGCCTTGAAGAGTTCTTCGGGAAGCGAGGCGAAGTAGTTACGGAACAACAGCGTCAGGATCGGCATGCCGAAGATCGAATGCACGATGATCAGGCCGGTCAACGTCCCGTAAATGCCGATTTCACGCAGCACGATAACGATCGGATAGATCATCACCTGGTAGGGAATGAACGCGCCGACGACGAGGACCGCGAAGAAGAACTCCGAGCCCTTGAAGCGCCAGTTGGCAAGCGCATAGCCATTCACCGAAGCGATCGCGATCGACACGACGACCGAGGGCACGGTGATGCGCACCGAGTTCCAGAAGCCGCGCGACAGGCCATCGCAATTGAGGCCGGTGCAGGCCGTCGCCCAGGCCTTCACCCACGGCTCGAAGGTGATTTCCATCGGCGGCGAGAAGATATTGCCCATACGGATTTCAGGCATGCCCTTCAGCGAGGTCACGACCATCACGTAGAGCGGCAGCAGGTAATAGGCGGCGGCGACGAACAGCGTGCCGTAGAGCATGATGTTGCGCGCCGAAAGAACAGGCTTCGGCCGCGGGCCGCTCGGGCCTGAACCAAGCTTGGAGGCGACGGCGTCGATGCCGGCCGCGGTGGTGTTGAGGGTTCCGGTATTAGCCACGCTTGCGCCCTCCGCCGAATTCCAGATAAGCCCAGGGAATGATGATGATGGCGACGGTGATCAGCATCATCGTCGAGGCCGCGAAGCCCTGTCCGAGGTTCTGCGCCTGGAACATGTAGTCATAGACATACTTGGCAGGCACTTCGGACGAGATGCCCGGACCGCCTGAAGTCTGCGCCACGACGAGGTCGTAGACCTTGACGATACCGCTGGCGATGATGACCAGCGTGGTGATGAAAACCGGGCGCATCATCGGGATGACGATGAAGAGATAGGTCTTCCACATCGGAATGCCGTCGACACGCGCCGCCTTCCAGATGTCCTCATCGATGCCGCGCAGACCGGCAAGCATCAGGCACATGACGAGCCCGGTCCCCTGCCAGAGAGCGGCGATCAGGACGCCGTAAATGACGATGCTCGGCGTATAGAGCGGGTCGAAAGTGAAGCTCGTCCATCCGAGCGACCGGATCACCGACTGAACGCCGAATTCCGGATTGAGCACCCATTGCCACACGAGACCGGTGACGATGAAGGACAGAGCGAAAGGATAAAGGAAGATCGTACGGAACGTGTTCTCGAACCGGATCTTCTGATCCATCAGCGCGGCCAGCACGAAGCCGATCACCAGGCTGAAGATCAGCGACAGGATGCCGTAGAGGGCAAGGTTTTCGATCGAAACGATCCAGCGCGGTGCAGCCCAGAGGCGCTTGTACTGGTCGAAACCGACGAAGCTCAACCGAGGCAGGAGCTTCGAATTGGTAAAGGAATAGAACACCGTCCAGAGCGTACCGCCGAGAAAGATGACCAGGGCGGTAAGGATCATCGGGATGGAAGCAATCTTCGAATTGAGATTGCGCAATAGTTGGTTTGGCCGGCCTGCTTGCGCTTGACCCGTCATTGTGACTCCTCCTGAATCGCAATTGCGTCTTGTGATCCAGAGCGGCACCGCTTGCGCGGCTGCCCTCCTTGTTTTCGTCGCCTCCCCTCACCATTCCGCACAGACGCATGGCGCTGCCGGGATGGAGCCGGACGCGGGATCGGACCCCGCATTCCGGAACGATCCGGCCCCACGCGGGAGCCGGATCGCCTCAGCGATCGGAAAACGATCAGTCGGCGGAAGAGATGATTTCAGCGAAGCGCTTCTGGGCGTCTTCCGGCGTCATCGACGGGTTCGCGAAGAATTCCGAGAACAGGTCTTCCTTCTGCTTCTGGCTGTCGGCCGAGAGCAGCTGGTCGGTACCTTCGATCACGTTACCCTTCTTGAGGATTTCCAGACCCTTCTTCATGCAGTCGTTGGCAGCGGCCAGGTCGACGTCGCCACGAACCGGCAGCGAGCCCTTCTTCAGGTTGAAGGCAACCTGGGTCTTGGGGTCGAGAAGCGTCTTGGCGAGAACGTCCTGCGCCTTCGACTTTTCTGCGTCCTTCAGTAGCGGGAAGTAGAAAGCATCGCCACCGGTGGAGATGATTTCGTTGACGCCGAGGCCCGGAAGGCAGGTGTAGTCGGTTCCGGCCTTCTGGCCGGCAAGCGCGAACTCGCCCTGCGCCCAGTCACCCATGATCTGACCGCCGGCCTTGCCGGTGATGACCATGTTGGTTGCCTGGTTCCAATCCTGAACGTTCGTGCCCTTCGACATACGGCGGGCATCGTCGGCAGCCTTGAAGACCTTCGCGACTTCGGGACCGGCAGCAGCTTCTGCGTCCTTGTCCTTGAACACCTTGTAGAAGGTATCCTTGCCGGCGATTGCGACCATCAGCACGTCGAACGCGCCGGTAGCCTGCCACGGCTGACCGCCGACGGCGAGCGGCACGATGCCGGCCTTTTCGAGAGCCGGAGCGGCAGCGACGAATTCATCCCAGTTCTTCGGCACTTCGACGCCAGCCTTCTTGAAGGCAGCGTTGGAGAGCCACAGCCACTGCCAGGAGTGGATGTTGACGGGAGCGCAGTAGATCTTGCCGTCGATCGTGCAGGAATCGAGCAGGCTCGACGGACGGATGATGTCCTTCCAGTGCTCTGCGGTGGCGACATCGGTCAGGTCGCGCATCAGGCCTGCCTGGACGAGTTCTTCAGCCTGGCGTCCATGGTTGAACTGCGTGGCGCCCATCGGGTCGCCGCCGGTGATGCGGCTGATCATGATCGGACGCGCGGTACCGCCGGAACCGGCAATAGCGCCGTCGACCCACTTGTTGCCGGTGGCGTCGAATGCCTTGGCGAGCTCGGCGACGGCAGCAGCTTCACCGCCCGAGGTCCACCAATGGGTGACTTCGAGATCGGTTGCCTGGGCTGCGCCAAGCGGAATGATGACGGAAGCGGCGAGCATTGCCGCGAACGAACGGATATTCATGAGTTCTCCTCCCTCACTGAAACGTTGCCGGAAAAACTTAGTGCAATCGATTTTTTGGCGCAACAGCCTGCTCGTAAAATTTTCTTTCAGCCGCTCCTTTGCTACCAATGCCTGTCCATAATTCACAAATCGGACAGGTATGGCGCAATTCTGCGCGGTCAATGCCGCAACGCACTTCACCAGATAAAACACTGTTTTAACAACGCAATTCTCACAAAATGTCGAAAATTCCAACGAAACACGCTTCGCAGGCGCAAAAAAACTGTGCGATTTTAGACGATTCAACCTATGCGTCTATTGCTGCGGCGCAAACATCAAAAAGTGCTCGACTTTTCTACTGTATCGTTACAGATTTTATTTCTCAGGGAGGAGACGCTTTTGGATGCCGCGGCGCTTACGGCGTCTCGAAAAAGCATCTATAAGCAGACGCAATTCGCGTGAGGGTACCTTAGGCCTATGGAAAGCAAGGGAAATTTCGGGGGAACGGCGGCGGCCGTCCAACGTGAGCGTCCGACGCTCAAGACGATCGCTTTCATGACCGGTCTCGGCATTACCACCGTTTCACGCGCCTTGAAGGACGCGCCGGATATCGGCGCCGAAACCAAGGAGCGGGTGCGCATGGTGGCGCGCCAGCTGGGCTACCAGCCGAACCGTGCCGGCGTGCGCCTGCGCACCGGCAAGACCAATGTCATCGCCCTCGTCCTGTCGATCGACGAAGAGATCATGGGCTTTTCGAGCCAGATGGTGTTCGGCATTTCCGAAGTACTGACGGGTACGCCCTACCATATCGTCGTCACCCCGCATTCGCACAGCAAGGACCCGATGATGCCGGTCCGCTATATCCTCGACACGGGATCGGCCGACGGCGTCATCATCTCGCGCATCGAGCCTGACGATCCGCGCGTGCGGCTGCTTGCCGAGCAGAACATCCCCTTCGCCACCCACGGCCGTACCGATGCCGGGCTGGTGCATCCCTATCACGACTTCGACAACGAGGCGTTCGCCCACCAGGCGGTGCAGCGCCTCGTCGATCGCGGACGCAGGCATATCGCCCTGCTCCAGCCACCGAGCAAGCTCACCTACTACGCCCATACCCGCATCGGCTTCCAGACCGGCCTGCATGACTACGGCGCCGAGGAAGTGCCGCTGCGCGTCAACATCGATGCCCCGCTCGACGAGATCAGGAATACCATTGAGGCGATGATGCGCTCGCCGAATGCTCCCGATGGCATCGTCTGTTCCGCTGGCAGCGCCGCCATTGCCGTCAACGCCGGCATCGAGGCTGCCGGCAAGCGCCTCGGCAAAGATGTCGATATGGTCTCGAAGGAATCCGCCCCGATCCTCAACTGGATTCGCCCGGAAATCATCACCGCCTACGAAGACGTCCGCCACGCCGGCCGCGAAATGGCCAAAGCCGTCATCGCCCGCATCGACGGCATCGAACCGGAGCTGCTGCAGAGCGTCAGCAAGCCGGTCTGGGCGGATGGGCGAAGCTGAACAGATCGGCAGCCTGGCGGCATGGCCGCCAGACTGAACGGCAAGACCCGGTTCTAGAACCGTTTTGCCGCCCCCACCCTGGTACCGGCCGACGCCTCACCGTCTCCCTCCACATTCAGGAGCAGGCTGACATCGATCATCCACTGATCGACCGTCTGGATGGACAGCCCTGCGGTGAGCGATCCGAATGCGCCCGATCCATCCAGACCGGAGAATCCGGTCGTCAGGCCGAGCTTCGGCGTCAGCACCGAACCGCTTTCTACTGTAAACGACCGGGCAATCTCCGCTCCGAGGCTGAGACGGAATTGTTCTGCGTCAAAGCCATCGATCACGATGGTATCGCCGGCCCCGTTGCTGACGGCGTAATCCTCGACCCTTTCGGAGAAGTAGACTGCCCGCAGCTTTGGCGTCAGGATGGTGTCGCCATCGATTGCCCACTGCCCCTCGATCGAGGTATCGGCCATCCAGCGGGTCGTATCGAACGTGCCGTCCCAAAAATACGTATCGATGTCGTTGGACGATCCGCCGTAGAGCAGGCTGGCATTCCAGAACACGTCCTTGCCGATTTCAAAGGAGGCGTAAGGACCCGCCAGCCAGCCGTTTCCACTCAGTTCCGCATCGGCATCCGTCGGATCGGTCATACGGTCGTAATGCAGGGAGAAGCCGAGCAGTGCCTTGTCGGAGAGCAGGTAATCCGCTCCCAAGTTGATCATCGCGAAGCTGCCCCACTTTCCGTCATCGGTGTCGCCATCCCTGTGCGCCAGAAATGCGCCGTCGATCCAGATGTTGAAAGGCGAAAGATCGGCACTCTTCCCACCCACCGGCGTGTGGCCTGCCGCTTCCATCTGCGCGAGGCTGGTGGAAAAGCCGACGGTCAGTCCGTTCTCGGACGGCATCAGGCGCGCGGTCACAGGATTGCTTTCCTGCTGCATCTGGCGGCGCTCAAGAAGGCCCGGCACCTTGACGGTCGAGGAAATCATGTTCTGGCGGCTTCGCACAAAGTCGTGAACTAGATGGTCGATATCCTCCGCGACCTGGCCCGCAGCGACGTTCAGATTATACGTCACGGTGCCGGTATTCGAAACACCGAGCGCGCTGGTAAGCCGGAAGCCCACTCGAACCTGGCCCGAATATGCAGGGTTTGGTGTGAACTGAAGGTACCACCCGACGGGCATAACCGGTCCCGATTGCGCCAGCTGCCCCTGAATGATCGCCGAGCTGCCGGCATTGGCGGGTTCGACAAAGGTAACGGCAGCGGACGTGAACGGCCCCCCCGTTGCCCCGCGGTTGAGATAAACGTCAGACGGCGACGAACCAGCCGGCACGTTTACAACCTTGTCGGTCACTGTAATATCCTGCGCCTTAACCTTCAGGGTGTAGGCTGCAGTGCCGGTCGCGCCGTTGTTGTCCCGCACTTGAATGCTGAAGCCATAGTCTCCTTCAGTACTCGCGTCCAAGGGACCGGAAAGCTCGCCCGTCGAGATATTCAGCACCATTCCTTGCGGAAGGGTTCCTGACGAAACGCTGTAGATCAGCGGCGCGGTCCCGCCTGCGGCACTGATCGCCTGACTGTAGTCCTCACCGGCCATCGCCTCGCTCAGCGCTCCGGCGGCGGGTGTGAAGACGAAGGTCGCGCTACCGGCTACGTCCACCTGCAGCGAATAGGATGCCGTACCCGTTGCGCCGTTTGTATCCGTTGCAGTGATGGTAAAGCTGAAATTTCCGTCTGCCGTCGGCGTGCCGGAGATCGTGCCATCGGTTGCAAGCGACAGACCCGAAGGTAACGATCCGGTGGTGACCGCATAGGTATAGGGAACACCGCCACCCGAGGCAGCGATTGTCTCGCTATAAGCGGTTCCAGCTGTGCCTGTTGCCAACGCACCGGCAGCCGGCGCGAAAGTGAAAGTCGGCGCAGTGACCGTGATGGTCACGGTCGCCGGTGATGATGTGCCTGCGGGATTGGTCGCCGTATAGGTAAAGCTGTCGGCGCCCGAATAGCCCGCAACAGGCGTATAGGTGATCGCCGTGCCGGACGCCGTCGCTGTGCCGTGGCCAGCCGCCGAGGCGACCGCAACCGATGCAGGCGCGCCGCCGGTGACATCGAGCGTAATCGGATTGGCCGATGAATTCGCTGCTACCGTCGCCGAAACCCCATTGGCGAAGGGAGCCTGGGCGCCGATGACAAGTGAGTAGGATGCCGTGCCCGTCGCGCCGTTTGTATCGGTTGCGGTAATGGTGAAACTGAAATTTCCGTCTGCAATCGGCGTGCCGGAGATCGTGCCATCGGTGGCAAGCGACAGACCCGAAGGTAACGAGCCGGTGGTAACCGCATAGGTATAGGGAACGCCGCCACCCGAAGCAGCGATTGTCTCGCTATAAGCGGTTCCGGCTGTGCCTGCTATCAACGCACCGGGAGCCGGCGCGAAAGTGAAAGTCGGCGCAGTAACCGTGATGATCACCGTCGCCGGTGACGATGTGCCGGTGGCATTGGTCGCCGTGTAGGTGAAGCTGTCGGTGCCCGAATAGCCGGCAGTCGGTATGTAGGTGATGGCCGCACCTGAAGCCGTCGCCGTGCCGTGCGATGGAACAACTGCAATCGCAACGGTTGCTGCCGTGCCGCCCGTGATATTTAATGTGACTGGATTGGCCGATGAATTCGCCGCGACCGTCGCTGAAACTGCGTTGGCAATCGGGGCAGCCAAGGATGGCGCCGGGGTGACGGAGTTGGAGGCTGCAGACGCCGTGCCGGCGCCGGTGCTGTTGTTTGCCGTCACCGTGAAGGTGTAGGCCGTTCCGTTGATCAGACCACTGACGGTGATCGGGCTTGCCGATCCCGTCGCCGTCAAGCCGCCGGGGCTCGACGTCACCGTGTAGTTGGTGATCACCGCGCCGCCATTGCTTGCCGGAGCGCTGAATGACACCGTTGCCTCGCCGTCGGCCGCAGTGGCCGAACCGATCGTTGGAATGCCGGGAACGACCGCATTCACAGTCCCGCTGTATGTCTGGCTGCCTGTGAAACCGTTGCCGTCAGTCGCCTCGGCCGTGAAACTGAAGCCGCCGGCGGCTGTCGGGGTGCCCGACAGGGCTCCACTGGCGGACAAAATCATCCCGGCCGGTAAGCTGCCGGCGCTTATACCGAACGTATAGGAGCCATTTCCACCGCTCGCGGTAAGGGTCTGAGCATAGGCCGTGCCGAAGGCCGGCGCCGGTAAGGTCGTCGGCCCGATCGAGATCGTCGGCGCCGCGATGTTCAGCGAGATCGTCGAGCTGGTGAAGGTGAAAGGACCGGTGCCTAAACTGCTGTCGGTGCCTGTCACCGTAAAGGTAAAGTTCCCGCTTGCCGTCGGCGTACCGGATATTGTGCCATTGCTGCCAAGTGAGATGCCCGCGGGCAGTGCGCCGCTCGCAAGCGTGGTCGAGAAAGTATAGGGCGCCCGCCCGGCGCTTGCCGTCAGCGTCTGGCTATAGGCGGCGCTGCCGGTACCGGCAGTCAAAGTCGTCGGCGTCACGGTGATGGTCGGATTGCCCACGGGAACTGTGACCGTAGCCGGAGAGGACGGGCCAGCACTGTTGCTTGCGGTGAAGGTGAAACTGTCTGTGCCACTGAAGCCGGTCGGCGCCGTATAGGTTACTGCACCCGTGCCGGGGTCAACGCTTACGCTGCCGCCTTGAGCAGTCGTGGCCGAGCCTACGGCATAGCTGGTCGGACTGTTGGTAACGTGAGTGTTGAGGGCGATATTGGCAGCACTGGAGCCGTAGGGAACGATCGCCACCGCAAAGGAGGTCGCCACCGGCGGCGAATTGATCGTCAGGGAAACTCCGGCCGAGGTGGCGTCCGGCAACGCACCACCCGATGCAATGACCCTATACTGATACCCGTCCATGCCAGCCGTCGCGCCGGTAATGGTCAGCGTCGCCGTGGTGGCGCCGGAATATGGCGCGCCGTTGATGATATTGGCGTAGCCACCACCACCGGTATTCACTTGCCATTGGTAGCTTGTCGCATCGGACGCGACGACGCTGAAGGTCGCAGTCCCTCCGGCGTTGACAATGGCCGCTACAGGCGCCGTGGTGATTGTGGGAGCTACGGGTGCGGAGACGCAATGTACGGAAACCGTAAGATCGGCATTCTGGCCATTGGCATAAACCATACGTAGGCCGCCACTCGCCAAATCCGTACCGGAGACAGTTGTGGAAGTCCCTCCAATGCTGAACGCGCCGGAAAAATACTCAAGGTACCCATTCACAACATCGCTGTCGTATGCAAAAAAATAACTGTCCGCGCCAGGTGCGCCATCTGAGATTGAGAATGACACCTGATCTGTAGGCAGAAAATCGGACGCCGGATAGCTTTTGTCCTGAACACCCCAGTCTGTCTCTTCGATCCAAGGAAGATGTACGTTGGTCCAGTCGGCATTGATCGCCTGACATGCATTTGACTCGGCAAGCGCCTGCGTCGATGTCACGGATAGGAACGCAAGCAGAAGCGCTGGAACGAGCAACAGCCGGTTGCGGGCGAGCAGTGGCGCGTTTCCTGGCCCCGCCGAACGCAAGGCCTCGGAACTGAAAAGCCGCATGGCTCTGCCGGCATCGCGCTTCAACACGCCAAGCAGCGCCATGAAAACGGTAAGAACGGCCTGTGACACGATTGAAGCAGAGGAGGAAACCGGAGGATTATGCGGCGGTGAAGCATATGCGCGATTGGTTTGAAGCATATCGGAGATTGCTTCTCTGGCGTCCGCGACGCACTCTGCACGTAAATGCATTTTCCCCCGCATGGCATCTGGATCCTCTGAGGGAACTCATGCCGCAATCGCCTGAAATAAAGTAAGTGTCGTCAATGCTGAAAGTTTATACGAATCGATAGATTGTGACGGGTATCTATACATATCCTGCGAGCAGAATTTTATAAAAATTCACCTTACGGTCGTAAATATCAATATTTGAATTTAGCGTTGCAATAAAGACGCAAAGTTGCATCGGCAAACGTACTTTCATTCGAAGATTGCCAAGAAAATCGGTGTTCCGGACAATAAAAAAGCCCGGTCAAAACCGGGCTTTTCTCACTCCAGATAGACAGACCTCAGAAGGTCGCAGCACCGCTGCCCCATGGGCCGTGGTGGAAGTCCTTGCCATCCAGGCGATCGAAGCCGTGGGCGCCGAAGAAGTCGCGCTGCGCCTGGATCAGGTTGGCAGTGCCGCGGCCCTGGCGGTAGGCGTCGAAGTAAGTCAGCGCCGAGGTCAGCGCCGGAACCGGCAGGCCGGCCTGCAGGGCGGCGGTGACGACGCGGCGGAGCGCCGGGATCGATTCCTTGACCATTTCCGAGAACGCGGGCGTGACAATCAGATTGGCCGCGTCGGGCGCCTTGGTGAAGGCCGAGGTGATCTCATCGAGGAACTGCGAGCGGATGATGCAGCCGTCGCGCCAGATCTTGGCGATCGTCGGCATCGGCAGCGACCATTTGAACTCGCGGGATGCTTCCGCCATGACGGCGAAGCCCTGCGCATAGGCGCCGATCTTGGCGGCGAACAGCGCCAGTTCCAGATCCTTATCGAGCTCGGGACCGTAGGCGATCGGGAACTTGTAGTCCGGCTTGCCGAAGATCTTCTCGGCAGCTTCGCGCTGATCCTTCATCGAGGAGATCGAGCGGGCAGCAACGGCGGCTTCGATGGCGGTCGCCGGGATGCCCATGTTCTGCGCTTCGATCGCCGACCACTTGCCGGTGCCCTTCTGGCCGGCCTTGTCGAGGATCATGTCGACCATCGAGCCCTTGGAGATCGGGTCGGTGGCGGCAAGCACCTTCTCGGAGATCTCGATCAGGTAGGAGTTCAGGCGGCCCTTGTTCCACTGACCGAAGATCTTGCTGATCTCCTGCGAGTTCTTGCCGAGACCATCGCGGAAGATGCCGTAGATTTCAGCGATCATCTGCATGTCGGCATATTCGATGCCGTTGTGGATCGTCTTGACGAAGTGGCCGGCGCCGTCATTGCCGAGCCAGGCCACGCAGGGGTCGCCCTTGTACTTGGCAGCAATCGAGGTCAGCACCTTCTCGACGCGCTTCCAGCTGTCTTCCGTGCCGCCGACCATGATCGACGGGCCGTGACGCGCACCTTCTTCACCGCCGGAAACGCCCATGCCGATGAAGGTCAGGTCGGTATCCTTGAGGCGGTCGAAACGGGCGATCGTGTCGCGGAAATTGGCATTGCCCGCGTCGATCATGATGTCGCCCTTGGAGAGGTACGGACGCAGAAGTTCCATCTGCTGATCGACCGGCTCGCCGGCCTTGATCATGATGATGATCGGGCGCGGCGGGCGGATCGCCTCGACGAATTCCTCGATCGTCTTGCACGGAATGATCTGCTTCTTCAGATCACCGGCGCTCTCGTAGAATTCATCCGTTTTCTCCGGCGTGCGGTTGAAAACCGCAATCTTGTTGCCCTTTTCGGCAATGTTCAGCGCCAGGTTGGAACCCATGACGGCAAGGCCGATCAGTCCGATTTCTGCCTTTTCCACGACAATCCTCCGATGAGTCAAATTCGACCGGTGTTGTGGCACTCCCAGCCCGAAACGGCAAGACGGGAAGCGGCCTAAATGGTTCTCCGGAATCGACGTGAGAGCGCTGGCGCGATATTGATCGATGGCGCGACGGCCCCATCTGAGGAGATGCGGGGCCGCGCCTTGCGCCCATGGGAGGACATGATGACGACGATGACCGCGAAGATCGTCCATTGCTCGATCGACCGCGACTGGCAGGACGTCTACCACTTTGCCGGAAAGCCCGAGAACATGCCGCTTTGGGCATCTGGCCTGGCAACCGGCCTCGACCGGGATGGCGACGATTGGGTCGCCCGCGGCGTCCTCGGCACTGTCAGGGTCAGTTTCGTGCCGGAAAATCCCTTCGGCATCATTGATCATACCATGACCATCGAGAGCGGCCTTCGCGTCTACAATGCGCTGCGCATCGTCCCGAACGGCGATGGCTGCGAGGTCATGTTCACGCTATTGAAGCAGCCCGGCATGACCGACGCGCAATTTGCCGCCGACGCTGCCCATGTCGAGAAAGACCTGCACGCGCTCAAGGCATTGATGGAGAAATAGATGGCTGGAAATCCGACGACCCTGCGTATCGACTATATCGAGTTCAACGTTGCCGATATCGCCGCCTCCAAGGCATTCTACGGCGCCGCTTTCGGCTGGAGCTTCACCGACTACGGGACGGAATATTGCGAATTCGGCGATGGCCGCCTGACCGGCGGCTTCACGACGATGGGCAAGCCGCAGCCGGGTGGCCCGTTGGTCATTCTCTATGCGGACGATCTCGAAGCATCGCTCACAGCTGTCGAGCGCGCCGGCGGCAAGATCGTCAAGCCGATCACCGCCTTCCCCGGCGGCCGCCGCTTTCATTTCGGCGACCCCGACGGCTACGAGCTTGCGGTCTGGAGCAAGGATTAAGCATGCCTCAAACAGTGACGAACCCCAAGGTCGACGCCTATTTCAGCCGCCGGGACAGCTGGCAGGAGGAATTCACGCGCCTGCGCCGCATCCTCCTCGATACCGGGCTGAGCGAAGACCTGAAATGGGGCGAGCCCTGCTATACGCTCAATGGCGCCAATATCGTACTGATTCACGGCTTCAAGGACTATTGCGCCCTGCTGTTCTTCAAGGGCGCACTTATGACCGATACGGCTCGCGTGCTGATCCAGCAGACCAAGAACGTCCAGGCCGCCCGGCAGATCCGCTTCACCAATGCCGACGAGATTTCAGGCATGGAGAATGTGCTGAAAGCCTATGTCGCCGAGGCCGCCGAGATCGAACGCTCCGGCGCCAAGATAGATTTCAAGGGCACGGATGAATTTGCCGTACCGGAGGAGTTTCAGGCAAAAATCGACAGCACGCCTTCGCTGAAGACGGCGTTCGAAGCGCTGACACCCGGCCGGCAGCGCGCCTATCTCCTGCACTTCGCCCAGCCGAAACAGGCCAAGACCCGGGAATCCAGGATCGAGAAGGCGATGCCGCAGATCCTCGCCGGCAAGGGCCTCAACGATTGACGCGAGGCTTCAAGCCTTCACCGCCTCAGGCGCGCTGACATTCTCCATCATCACCAGCGCGCCGATCACCCGCCCGCCACTGTCCCGCAGCGGCGACATCCGGCAGCGGATCAGCTTCATGCCTTCGGCCGAAGCGCGCTGGTAGTTATACTCGCGCCGCTCGCCGGCAAAGCAGGCGTCGAAATTCGCCTTGGTCTCGGCAAATCGGTCCGGCCCGATGAACTCGGCGACATGGCGGCCGATCATGTCGATCGGCTTACGGCCGAGATAGGCGCAGTTCGCCGGGTTCGAATAGAGATAGCGGTAGTCGCGCGTCAGCACCGCGACACGATCCGGCAGCGTCTCGAGGATCGCCGAATTCAGGAAATTGCCGTTGTCCATATTGGGCAGGTAGCCCTCCGGCTCCGGCATGCGCTCGGCCGCCTGCGGCAGGCGGCGTTTCACCGGATTGCCGAAATAGCGATCAAGAAGATGCGACAGTGTCGCCGCGTGATTGGTCACCGTTGCGCAGTCGTCGGCATTCTGCTCCAGCAGATAGACCACGAACTGAAGTTGCATGTAGATCTGGAGTACATTCGTAGCTTGATACTTAACTATCGCGTCGATGAGATCGTCGACGCTGCTATCAAGAGTTGAGACTCGACGATCGTCGCCAGCGCGGATCGCGGCATCGATCTGCGCACAACGGGATGAGAATGCCTGCAGCAGTTCCAGCAATATGCCCCCCAATCCCCTGATACATAGGGGAAACCAGCATATGTCAGTTTTCGCCGCCAGCCCGTCGATTCTCGATCTGTGCCTACCGGTTACTCGCCTTGGTAGCGAGCATTAACATGAACACCGTTCACGTTCAACGAAAACGGCAGTCATATTTTTACATATGAATTTTAGGGGTAAAAAGCGCTAGTTGAGCACTTTTCCTTTGATTTTCCACCTGTCGTGGTACCAGAGCCACTGCTCCGGATACTGCCGGACCCAGGATTCGACCTTGTCGTTCAGCATCTGCGCCATGGCCGTCAGGTCGAGATTGCCCTTTGAGTCGCGCGGGATTTCGAACTTCGGCTCGATCTCCAGACGGTAGCGATTACCTGGCAAGCGGATGCAGCGGGCCGGATAGACCTCGCAATCGAACTGGCGCACGAGCTTCGGCACCAGCGGATTGGTGGTGACGTCGAGGTTGAAAAACTTGGTCTTCAAGCCCTTCCGGAACTTCTGGTCGACGAGGACGCCAACGCCCTGCCCTGCCTCAAGCTGGCGCGCCAGCGTGAAGGAGGAGCCGGCATGCGACGGCACCAGCTTGCCCATGCGCGCGCTGCGGAAATCGAAGACCTTCTGCGCCACGTAGGGGTTGTTCGGCGGACGGAACAGCACGGTCACGTGCAGACCGAAGGCCGCCCCTGCGACCGGCAGCAGCTCGAAATTGCCTGTATGACCGGTAAAGACGATGAACGGGCGCGGATTGTCGCGTAGATCGAGGAACAGCGGGATCCCCGACACCTCGATGCGGACCGGCTCGCTGCGCTCCGGATCGAAGTCGAACAGCCGGTCGAGGAAGACGTACTCGGCCGCCAGCCGACCCATATTGCCCCAACTGCCGAGCGCAATCTCTTCGATCTCGGCATCGCTCTTTTCCGGAAAGGCGTTGCGCAGATTGACGAGCATCAGCTTGTGGCGCGGCATGCGCGGGCCGATCTTGCGCACCAGCCAGTCGGCGAAGCGGATCGCGCCGTCAGCCGGAAATATCTTCAGGAAGTTCAGAAACCCGAACATTAGCTGGGCGATCAGCCACTGGCGGAAATGCTCGAGCTTCAGAACGATCCGGGTGATGAAAAGCTTCACAAGATCAGTCCATCTTCAGGATGATCTTGCCGAAGATCTGGCGCGATTCCATGCGCTCCAGCGCCCGGTCGATATCGTCGAAACCGACTTCCGTATCGATGACGGGATGGACGAGACCGCGACCCATCTTCTGCATGGCGTCGGCCATGTTCTCCATGCGGCAGCCAAAGGAGCCGAGCAGCTTCAGCTGTTGCTGGAACAGCATCATCAGGTTCATGTCAGTGGAGACGCCGGAGGTCGAGCCGCAGGTGACGAGACGGCCGCCGCGCTTCATGCAGAGCATCGAGCCAGCCCAGGTGTCCTTGCCGACATGTTCGAAGACGACGTCGACGCCCTTCTTCTTGGTGAGCTTGCGCACGACGCCTTCGAAGCGGTCGGTGCGGTAGTTGATGACGTGATCGGCGCCGAGCGCCTTGGCCTTCTCGATCTTGTCGTCGGAACCGACGGTGGTGATCACGGTGCAGCCGATCTTCTTGGCAAGCTGGATGGCCGCCGTACCAATGCCGGAACCGCCGGCATGGACGAGGATCGTCTCGCCCGGTTCAAGCTTGGCATTGTCGAACAGCATGTGCTCGACGGTACCGAAGGTCACAGGCGCCAGCGCAGCACCGACAGCATCGACACCGGGAGGAGCCGGGACCAGCAGACGGGCCGGAAGGTTGACCTTCTCCTGAGCGAAGCCATCGAGATGGAAGCCATGAACGCCGGAGACATGTTCGCAGAGGTTGTCACGGCCTTCGCGGCACGGGCGGCAGAGGCCGCAGGTGCGCGCGCCATAGATCGATACCAGCTGACCCGGCAGCACATTGGCAACACCTGGGCCGATCGTTTCGACCACACCAGACGCTTCCGCACCGATGACCAGCGGCATCTTGCGCTTGGCGAAGGCCATGCCGCGCCAGCCCCAGACGTCGATATGGTTGAGAGCCACGGCTTTCACGCGCAGCGTTACCTCACCGGCACCGGGAGCCTCCGGTTCCGGAAGGTCCACGGTTTCCAGTTTGCGGTCGTCGATCAATTGCAATGCGCGCATGGCAAAACCTCTCGCCTTTCAGGCGTTCTTATCTCTGAATTTTGTCGGAACCGATTAAGCCGGTTCGAGCGCCATGACAAGGCTGGCGTTCTGTCCGCCGAAACCGAAGGAGTTCGACAGCACGGCCGAAACCTGCTGATCGCGCTTCTTGTTCGGCACGACATCGAGAACGATCGCCGGATCCGGGTTGTTGTAGTTGATGGTCGGCGGCAGCGTGCCCGTCAGCATCGTCTGGAACGAGAAGACGGCCTCGACTGCGCCGGCAGCCGTCAGCGTATGGCCGATCATCGACTTGTTGGACGACAGCGGGATCGAGGCCATGCGTTCGCCGAAGACGGCAAGCATCGAGCCGTATTCCATCTTGTCGTTCTCGGGCGTCGACGTGCCATGGGCGTTGATGTAGCCGATCGCGCTTTCGTCGAGACCGGCATCGGCGAGAGCCGCGCGGATCGTTGCGATCGCCGGGCCGCCGTCAGGCGACGAACGGGTGCGATGGAAGCTGTCAGCCTTCTCGCCGGCACCCTTCATGATGCCGAGAATCTTGGCGCCGCGGGCGATCGCCGATTCCAGCGATTCCAGCACGAGCGTCGCGGCACCTTCGGCGATGACGAAGCCGTCGCGGTCCTTGCTGAACGGCTTGGAAGCCTTGGTCGGCGGATCGTTCTGGGTCGAGAGAGCCGAAAGCAGCGAGAAACGGATCAGCGCTTCGGCGCTGAGCGAGCCGTCGGTCGCGACAGCAAGCGCGCGGTCGGTGCGGCCCTGGCGGATCGCTTCGATGCCGAGCTGGATCGCGGTGGCGCCAGAGGCACAGGCCGTCGACAGCGTCACCGGCAGGCCGCGCGTGCCGAAACGGTCGGCAAGGCGCTCGGAGATCGCGCCGAAAAGGGCCGCCTCATGGAAGGACGCATCGGTGCGCTGGCGCATCGCCGCCAGGAAGCGCTCGTAGGCGTCGCCCGGATGATCGGACGGCGGGGCACGGTCGGCAAGCTCGAAGCGGGCGCTCCATTCCGGCTCGATCGGCGGCGCAGCGAGGAACAGCGGGCCGTTGAAATCGCCGGAAATGTCGGCGTCGGCCAGAGCCTCGATCGTCGTCTCACGCGCGAAAGCAAAAGAGCGCTCGACGGCGTTCGGCACCGGGATATCGATGAAATCAACGGTGCCGGCGATCCGGGTCGAAAGCCCCTCGGTCGGGAAACGGGTGATGTTGTGGATACCAGACGTGCCTGAAGTCAGCGCCGACCAGTTATCCTTCAGGCCCTGCCCCAGCGAGGTGATGATGCCCATGCCGGTGACGGCAACGATCGGGCGGCCGAGGTGATCCTTGTAAGCAGCTTCTGTCATGTGAAAACTCCTCACGCTTCCGCGGAAAGAACGGCGACGCCCTCGCCGCGCTGATGACCGACCGTGGTGACAACGGCAGCCTTCGCGGCCGCATTCATCGGCTTTTCATGCGCCGCATCGAATGCCGGCACCTTGGCCTTGGCGCCGATGGCCAGAGCCGCGAAAGCCAGACCGAGACCGAACTGGGCTTCGAGCGTGACACCGGAAACACCGGAATAGCCGCGAATGGCAGCACTGGGCAGCTTGTTCTCGAGAACGGCCTTTTCGCGGGCCGTGATCTCATGCATGCCGGTCGCGCCGGAGAACACCACGGTGCCCTCGGCAGGAAGCTTCGAGGCCGGCTCCAGCAGACGCTCGAGACGCTTCTCGAAATTGCCGGCAGCGCGATTGCCGCGGTCGCCTTCGATGGAATCGATGGTCGCATAGATATGCGCGCCGCGCGCTTCCGCATGCTTGCGGGATTCGAGCACCAGGAAAGCGCCGCCCGATCCGAAGATCAGACCACCGCCGGCGCCGTCTTCACGCGACCAGAGCGGTGCCCATTCGCCCTGCGCATTGGCGCCGATCGCTTCGGTCAAAAGCAGCATGTCCTCGCGCTCGGCAGCAAAGCCGCCGCCGACGAGCGCATGCGTGGATTCGCCGGACTTGATACGCCAGAAGGCCGTCTCGACGGCGGAAATGCCGGAGGCCTCCTCGCCCATGAAGGTACGCGACGAACCGGTGACCTTGTGGACGATCGAGATATTGCCGGCCATCAGGTTCGACAGCTGCGCCAGGAACAGCGTCGGGCGCAGTTCGGTCGTCAGCTTCTCGTTCAACAGCAGCTCGCGGTCGTTGCGCTTCATGCCCTCGTCGACGATCAGCGTATCGACATTGATGTCGCGCTCGCCGCCGCCGGCCGCGACGATCATGTCCATCGTGCCGCAAGCTTCCGCATCATCCTTGAAACCGGCATCGTCGAGCGCCAGGCCCGCGGTGAAAACGCCGATGCGCTGCCAGTTTTCCATCTGGCGCTGGTCGCCACGCTTGGCGATCTGTTGCGACCAGTCGATCTCCGGCAGCGGATGCACCGGATAGGGCTTGAACTTTTCCGTCTCGACGATGACGGGCGGCGCGCCATTGCCGGTCAGCAACGCGACATGCGCGTCCTTGCCGACGCCCTGACAGGTCAGGATACCGACGCCGGTGATGACGACATCATTCTGAGCCTTGCTCATTCCTTCACTCCCTGCGCTGCGATCGCGTCCATCAGGCCGACTTCGCCAGCACGTTTCTTCACGATATCGCCGAGCGGAACTTCGCTGAAAGGCATGGTGCGCAACTTCAATTGCGCATCGCAGACCTTCTTGCCGCCGCTGGTAATCTTTGCCTTGGTGACGGCAAATCCGGACCCGTCATGCTCCAGGAACGCCTCGATGTCGAGCACCGCTTCGGGCTCGACAAAGGTGCGCATCTTGGCGCCGTCGACGGACATCAGGAACGGCATGGCGGCGAAATCGGTCGCGGCCAGCACCAGCATGCCCGAGGCCTGCGCCATGGTTTCGATGAGAAGCACGCCCGGAACGAGCGGCATACCAGGAAAATGACCTTCGAAGACGGGGCTCTTTGCAGGCACCACGGAACGCGCCTTGAGCACGCCCTTCTGAAGGTCGACCGCTTCGATGCGGTCAATCATCTGGAAATATTCCAGCAGCATCGGATCCTCCGGCCCGTCGCGAAAAGCCGCGCCGGTTACGCCTAGTTAGGAACAAAACCGCCCGGCCGCTACGGTTTGCAGAGGCAGGGCGGATAAAAAAGACGGCGGTGTTGCTTCAAGCCTTGGCGGCGCGCAGCTCGTCGATCTTTGCACAGAGGTTCTTCAGCACGAAGTATTCTTCGGTGGAAACCTTGCCTTCGTTCACTTCCTGGGTCCACTTTTCGAGCGGAATCTTGATGCCGAATTCCTTGTCGATCGCGAAGACGATGTCGAGGAAATCGAGGCTGTCGATACCGAGGTCGTCGATCGTATGGCTCTCCGGCGTAATCGTCTCGCGGTCGATCTCGCTGGTTTCTGCAATGATGTCGGCAACTTTATCGAATGTAGCGGTCACGCGCTTACCTCTTTGAACAACGAATTTATCCCCCTCATAGGCAAATCCATTTCAAAAGCCAATGCTTTCGCTCAAGCACGTTTCAAATTTGCATGGCAACTGTTGCCGAAACAGCAATGCGCGCAAGGCCCGGAAACACCTTCCCGGGCCTCGATAGCAGATGATCGCTGCAACAGCTATTGCGTGATGACGACGCGGGTATTGGAAAGCCCCGCCTGCTTTGCCATGGAGAAGAACTGCGCCGCATTGTCAGGATGCAGCCGCACGCAGCCATGCGAGGCCGGGCGGCCCAGCCGCTTGAGGTCAAATGTCGCATGAACGGCATAGCCGCCGTTGAAGAACACGGCATAGGGCATCGGCGCATTGTCGTATTTGCGCGAGCGGTGATTGAGCGACAGCCACTTGGCGCTCCACGACCCCGTGGGCGTCACATAGCCGCGCCGCGCAGTCGATACTTTCCAGCGATATTTGACGAAACCGTTCTCCGTCACCGTCATCGTCTGCGATCCCAGGCTGACCTTGGCAACGAGATTGGCGGCACTCGCGGTTGCAGGAGTAAACTGCAGTAAAAGGCACGCGGCAGCAGCCGCCATAAACGTCTTCATGACTTCCCCTCTTCGGCAGGACGCTGTCGATCCGGGCCGGTGAGAAGAAGCTTATAAAGATACTGATTATTTTGATTTAAGGCGCTTGGTAATCGGAAAGATAACGCAGCATTACAAGAAACTGTACTTTGAGACGGCAGGTAACGCCGTCAGAGGAAGAACAGGAAGGCCAGGAAGACAGTGATCGCCAGGATCATGCAGCTGCCGTTGAACACCAGAACGCCATCCTCGACGTCGCGGATCGTCGCCGTGTCGCGTCCGGCGCCGTTGATCATCGGCTCGCTGACGACGATGCCGGAATAGACGCGCGGGCCGGCGAGCTGCACATCGAGCGCGCCTGCCATCGCCGCCTCCGGCCGCCCGGAATTCGGCGAACGGTGCAGCCCGCCATCGCGGATCGCCACTTGGACGGCTTCCTTGCAGGCATGGGCGCCGCGGCGCAGCCAGGCACCGGCAGCGATCAGCAGGATCGAAAGCCGCGCGGCCGGCCAGTTGGCGATATCGTCGAGCCGCGCCGAAGCCCAGCCGAAGTCGATATAGCGGTCGGATTTGTGACCGATCATCGAGTCCGCCGTATTCAGCATCTTGTAGATGAAGAGGCCCGGCAGGCCGAGAACGGCATACCAGAGCGCCGGCGCAACGACGCCGTCGGAGAAATTTTCGGCTAAGCTCTCGATCGCCGCACGGCAGACACCCGGCTCGTCCAGCGTCTCCGGGTCGCGGCCAACGATGCGCGACACGGCGCGGCGCCCACCGGCAATCCCTTCCGAGCGAAGCGCGTCCGCAACATCGGAGACGTGATCGGCAAGGCTCTTCTGCGCCAGGAAGACCGCGACGCAGATCACTTCCAGAACGATGCCGATGACGCCGAAGAGATTGAAGAACCAGTGCAGCACCAATCCGGCGATCGCACTGCCGAACAGCAGGCCGGCAATCGACGCCGTTCCGTTCAGCCGCCGCTCCGGCCGCGTCAGCGTCTCGCCATTATAGGTGCGGTCGAAATAGGAAATCGCCTTGCCGAACAACACGACCGGATGCGGCACCCGCGACCAGAGCCACTCGGGATCGCCGGCGATCCGATCGAGAAGCAGGGCCAGGAGAAGTACGAGCAGATGTTCGTCGATCGTCATGCGTCAAAGCTTTCCAGTGCGGCCGCCAGCCTGCGGTCCGCAGATCGGTCTGGCCCGAGGCCGAAGCGCAGCCAATGAGGCGCGTAGTCGAACCTGCGAACCAGAATGTGATGCCGGCAAAGATGCCTATAGAGATCGCCGGCGCGTTTGTCTTCGACAAGCGTGAACAAGGCTGCGTTACCGGTGACCGCCAAACCTGCAGCCTCGAGCACCACGACAAGCCCCGCATTCCGCTCGGCAATCCCGGCCGCGATCGGCGCGGGGTCGCTCCGCAGCAATGCACTAGCGATCGACAGAGCCGGACCGGAGACCGCCCAAGGACCAAGCCAATCCTCGAACTTCGCCCGCAGGCTGTCTTGAGCGATGACGAAGCCGAGCCTCAGACCGGCAAGGCCGAAGAACTTCCCGAAAGACCGGAAGATGATCAGGTTGGAGAGCTCGGCCGCCGATGGCACAAGACTTTCGCCGCGCGCGATGTCGCCGAAGGCCTCATCGACAACCAGGTAACCACCCCTCGCCTTCAGCGTCTCATGCAGCCGGATCAGGCTTTCGCGATCATGCAGCCTGGCGGTCGGATTGTTCGGATTGACCGCGACCGCCAGCATCGTGCCGTCACCAATCTCATCAAGGCTGGAAACGGTATACACCTCGCATCCGGCGCTGCGAAAGGCCTTCTCGTATTCACCGTAGGTGGGCGATACCACCGCCACGCGGCTTCCCGGCACAACGAGGCGCGGCAGCAGTTGGATGACCGACTGCGTGCCGGGCACCGGCAACGGCGAGAGCGGCCCGCTGCGATAATAGTCGCGCGCCGCTTCGACGGCGGAATTCAGCAAATGCCGGTCGGGCAGCCGGTGCCATGCGGACTGCGGTATTTCGGGCAACTTCACCGGACAGGGATTGATACCCGTAGACAAGTCGAGCCAGTCCTCCGGCCTGCCGCCGAATTCGGCAGCGGCAGCGGTGATCCCGCCGCCATGCACGATCGGACCGCTCATGCCGTTTCCCCGGAGAGATCGATCATATGCATGTAGGACCCGGCCACCTGCCCGCGCCGCAACCCGGCCTGACCGAGATCGGTCCCGAGCGCGTCGGTCACCGAAAACAGCCGGTCGGCATCGCCTTCCGAGACGACGGTCGAATAGTGAAACTCATGCCCGGTCATCGACGCTTCGAAGAAGGCGCTATCGACAGGCCGGACGCGGCGATAGCCGAGATGGCGGCTGCGCTTTTCATAGCTCGTCACCAGCGGCAGCAGGCCGAGCATTTCGTGCCTGACACCTTCAGCATCGACAAGCCCCTCGCCCAGCGTCATGTATCCACCGCACTCGCCGTAAATCCGTGTCCCGCTCTTCGCGGCATCCAGCATCCCGCGCCGGAAATTCGCGGCAGACGCGATCTCTCCGGCATGCAGTTCGGGATAACCGCCCGGCAGATAGATCGCATCGGCATCAACAGCGGGCGCCTCGTCGGCGAGCGGCGAGAAGAAGGAGATCTCCGCCCCGCGGCGGCGCCAGCCGAGCAGCATATGCTCGTAGCAAAACGCAAAGGCGATATCGCGGGCCACCGCTATCTTCTTGCCGAGGGGCGGCAGACGCCTGATGTTGGCGGTCGAGGCGATGTTCAGCCCCTGACGGGCGATGCGCAGCAGGAATTCGAAATTGCACTCGTCCGAGACGGCTTGGGCGGCATGATCGATAAAGGCTTCGAGGCTGGCATGCTCACCGGCCTGCACCAGCCCGAGATGCCGCTCCGGCAGCGCCAGCGTCTTGTCGCTGCGGATGACGGCGACCACAGGCATGCGGATCGCGTCGAGCGCCGTGCGCAGCATCATCTCATGACGCTCGCTGCCGACCTTGTTGAGGATCACGCCGGCGATCCGCACATCGGCGCGGAAGCTCGCAAAGCCGCTGACCAGCGGCGCGACCGACTGGGACATGCGCGAGGCATCGACGACGAGTACGACGGAGAGCCCGAGCATCGCCGCAAGATCGGCCGCGGTACCCTTGCCGTCGGCGGCCCCATCGAAGAGCCCCATCATCGCCTCAATGACGAGAATGCGGTCACCCTGGCGGTGGATCGCCGCATTGGCCGAAATCAGCTCACGGCGCATCGCCCAGGGATCGAAGTTGAGACAGGGCGCCCCGCTCGCGGCCGCATGAAAGGCCGGATCGATATAATCGGGCCCCGCCTTGCCGGGCGCCACCGCCACGCCGCGGTTGCGCAGCGCGCGCAGAAGCCCGAGCGTGATCGTCGTTTTGCCCGAGCCGGAGGACGGTGCCGCGATCAGGAGGCCGCTCATGCCGTCTCCTTTCCACTCTGCCGGAAGGGATCGGGCTTAAGACGGCGTCCGCCGAGCGCGCCGAGCCAGTCGAGCGAAGAACGCAACCGCACCACCTCACCGACGACGACGATCGCCGGCGGCTCCAGTCCCGAGGCCTCGACGGCGGCGGTGGCTTCGCCAAGCGTGGTTTCCAGCACCTGCTGCCCGCTGGTGGCGGCATTGCAGACGAAGGCGACGGGTTCGTCGGCCTTGCGCCCGGCCGCCATCAGCGACGAACTGATCTGCGCGATATGCTTCATCGCCATATACATGACGATCACAGGCGAGCCCCGCCCGATAGCATCCCAATTGATAGCATCCGGCACGATCCCCGAAGAATCATGTCCTGTGAGGAACGTCACGGCATGATTGATATCCCGGTGCGTCACCGGAATGCCGGCATAGGCAAGCCCGCCGATCCCCGCGGTAATACCGGGAACGATGCGGAACGGAACATTGTGCTCGACGAGCGTCAGCGCCTCCTCGCCGCCGCGACCGAAGACGAAGGGGTCGCCCCCCTTCAGACGCAACACCCGCTTGCCGGAGCGCGCCAGTTCGACCAGCCGCAGCGAAATATCGCGCTGCTTGGCCGACGGCTTGCCGCCGCGCTTTCCGGCATATTCGAGGACAGCATCCGGCCTTGCCAGTTTCAGGCATTCCTCGTTGACCAGCGCGTCGTGAACGACGACATCGGCCTCAGCAAGCCCCTTGGCGGCCAGCAGCGTCAACAGCCCGGGATCGCCAGGCCCCGCACCGACGAGCCAGACGGTTCCCGGCTCCAGTGCCGGCAGATGGGCGAACGCATTCTCGATCATAGAGGTGGTCTATGCCCGCCATTCCGCGAGGTCAACGGCAACGGCGTCATGGCAATCGCCGATTGCCGTCCGGCAGCCGACTCAATTTACGAAGAAGCCGACTCAAAATCTGAGCAGACGGCCGGATGATTTTGATTGGACTCGACAAAACGGGGCCGGACGCAAAACGCCCGGCCCTCTTGGCGCGTCAGGCCCGGAGAAGCGTGTCGCGGATGAGATCGATGACCTCTTCCGACTTGATGCCGGTGCAGACGGTCTGGCTCGGCAGGTTGTCCCAATCGCCCGGCGGGAAGCGGCGCCCGTCCGGCTTGACGATCGTCTGGCCATCGGCAATGCCGCCGCAGACGACGCGCACGGCGCCCGTAACAGTGGTGAACAGCTCCGGCGCCACGACATAAACAGCCGCGCAGCTGTCATGGACCATCATGCCGTCTTCGACGGCGTGCTTGTAGAAGTCGATATAGAACTGCGACAGGTCGTTCAGCAGCTTCACCGCCGCATCGCCCTTGTCGGCAGCCGCCTTCAGATAGCTGCGGCTCATCGTCGTGATCGCGGTGACGTCGAGACCGATGATCGCAACCTTCCACGGCGCCGTCATCACGGCATCGGCAGCTTCGGGGTCGCCATGAATATTAGCTTCGGCGACCGGCGAGACGTTGCCCGGCACATAGAAATTGCCGCCCATGATGACGACCTGCTTCACCAGCTTGGCGATCTCAGGATCTTCCTTCAGCGCCAGCGCCAGGTTGGTCATGCGGCCGACGGCAACCAGCGTCACCTCGCCCGGATTGGCGCGCACGGTCTCGATGATGAAGCGGTGCGCCGGGCGCGGATCGGTGGGAAGGTCGATGGTGGCGGGGACACCGATATTGCCGAGACCGTCATCGCCATGCACGAAGGTCGGCCAGCCGATTTCCTTGCGCGACGGATCGAAGGTGACGTTGGCGCCCTTGGCCACCGGAGCCGCGATATTCCATTCGCGCTTCAGGAACAGCGCATTGCGCGTCGTCGTCTCGATCGAGGCATTGCCGAAGATCGTGGTGATGCCGATCAGATCAATTTCCGGATGGCGGTGCAGGAAGAGGAGCGCCATGGCATCATCGACGCCCGGGTCCGTGTCATAAATGACCTTATGCATGAAATATTCCTTCTCATTCTCGTCGCGGATCCCCTGGGGCGCTCCGCGAGGTGGCCGCCACCATAACGCCCGCTATTCTTTCTGCAACAGCATGCGCGCGACAGCCGCCGTCGCATGCGCCGATTTGATCTTGGGCACCACGAGCTCCGCTTCCGCCCCCGCCGCAGCAAGCGCAGCCGATTCCGCGACGCCATGGCAGCCGACACGGGCAAAGACGATGGCTGAGGGATTCTTGATCCGCGGCGTCTCTTCTTCCAGCCGCGCAGCGGTGAAGAAGGAGACGGCAACGCCGAGCTCTTCGGCCACAGCGCGGATCGCCCGCTCCTCCCTGCGGCTGTCGATCGAAGCGATGGCCGCGACATCATCCGCACCGATCGCCGCAGCCTCCAGCGCCTGCCGCGCCAGCGCCGAAATCTCGGCAGCATCCGCTCCCCGCTCGCAGCCGAGGCCGAGAACGTAGAGCCTTGCCCTGTCTGTGCTGGAGCCGGTCATCTGCGGAATCCGAAAGGAGAAAACTGTGTCCCAGCAGCCATTGCAGCCCGGGGCCGGAAATGCAACATGGCGCCGATTTCCATCACGCCTGCATTCAGAGTCCTTCCTTGTCCGATATTGCCCCCCATCTTCTCGCCCTTCTCTGCCTCGCTGCCTTCTGTGCCGGTTTCGTCGATTCCATCGCCGGCGGCGGCGGCCTGATCACCGTTCCCGCCATGCTGATCGCCGGCATTCCGCCGCTGCAAACGCTCGGGACCAACAAGGTGCAGTCGATGTTCGGCGCCGCGTCCGCGACGCTCGCCTATTCGCGCAAGGGCCACGTCAACCTGCGCGAACAGCTGCCGATGGCGATGATGGCGCTGATGGGCGGCGCACTCGGCGCCGCGCTGGCAACGATCGTCCCAGGCGACGTCCTGCGCGCCATCATGCCGGTACTGCTGGTGGCGATCGCGCTCTACTTCGCCTTCAAGCCGAACCTGAACGACCTCGACACCCACCGCCGCATCACGCCCTATCTCTTCGGCATGACCTTCGTGCCGCTGATCGGCTTTTACGATGGCGTCTTCGGCCCCGGCACCGGATCCTTCCTGATGCTCTCCTTCGTCACGCTTGCCGGTTTCGGCATGCTGAAGGCGACGGCCCATACGAAGCTTCTGAACCTCGGCTCGAATGTCGGCGCGCTGATCGTCTTCGCCTCTTTCGGCGCGACGCTCTGGACCGTCGGCCTGATGATGGGCGTCTGCCAATTCATCGGCGCGCAGGTCGGCTCGCGGCTTGCGATGCGCACCGGCGCCAGGCTGATCAAACCGCTGCTCGTCGTCGTCTGCATCGCCTTCGCGGTCAAGCTGATCGCCGATCCGGCCAATCCGCTCCGCGTCTGGCTCGGCGTCTAGGGTCTTTTCCTAGCCCGCCTTGCCGAACTTGATCGCATCGATCTTCGTCAGCTTCGTCTTGGCGGAAACACCGGGCGCATTGGCGAAATGCCAGGTGACATACTGCTCGGCATAGGGATCGGTGGACGACATGCCATCGACGGGCAGCACCACATCCATGCCCTTCAGCGCCGCATAGGCAGCCGTGTTCAGCACAGCGCCCTCCGAGGCCGTCCCCGTGACGATCACCGTCTTGATATGCCGGTCGGCGAGGATCTTCTCCAAGTCGGTATTGATGAACTTGTTGGCGCCGGACTTCACGATCGGATCGCCATCCTTGGGCGCCAGCACCGTCGCGATATCTTCCGGCGCCGCGTTGGAGGTGATGCTGTAGACCACGGGCGTCCCGCTATCGCGCGCTTCTTTCATCAGCTTCGCCACATGCGGCAGCTCAGCGATGCAGCGCGGCTTGACCTTGGTGTTGCACGGCCCCTTCTCCGGGTTCTGCGCCCCGTTGAAATCGAGAAGCAGCAGCGCCGTCGTCGAGGGATCGACCGTCACCTCGCCGAGCTTGGGTGCCGCCGGCGCCTTGATCTTCTTCCACTCGTCGACAATGGTCGCCGCATGCGCCGCAGAGAGGCCAGCAACGGAAACGATGATCGCGATACCGGCGCTACGCATCACTGATGGAAAACCCATGACATCCTCCTTCTCGAAATCCTGAGGGAAATCTTCTGGCCGCGACCCGCACTGTCAAATCACCAAGCCGCGAGCATGATTACCTCTCGCGTAATTGATGAGCGGCCACCCTTTGCCAATGATCGCCCTGCCTGAACGAACCGGGCGATCACAAGGAGACAGAGAATGACCGACGCGACCAACAAGGCCGAACGCTACATCGCCATCTGGAACGAGGAAGATGCCGGCCGCCGCAAGGCGCTGATCGCCGAAAACTGGACCGAGAACGCCGTCTATATCGACCCGCTGATGCGCGGCGAAGGCCATGAGCAGATCAACGCGCTGGTCGAAGCCGTCCAGACCCGCTTTCCGGGTTTCCGCTTCAATCTGATTGGCGCCGCCGACGGCCATGGCGACAACCTGCGCTTCTCCTGGGGTCTCGGTCCCGATGGAGGCGAGGCCGTTATCAAGGGAACCGACTTTGCCCTGCTTGAAGGCGGGCGCATGAAGGCCGTACACGGGTTCCTCGATCTCGTTCCGGAAGCCGCATAATGATCCCGTCAGCCCGCTCTCTTGGTGACCACCTCCGCGAATGGCGCAAGCTTCGCCGCATGAGCCAGCTCGATCTCGCGCTCGAAGCCGAGATTTCGCAGAGACACCTGAGTTTCATCGAGAGCGGGCGCTCGACGCCGAGCCGCGACATGCTGCTGCATCTGGCAGAACGGCTCGGCGTGCCGCTTCGCGACCGCAACCCGATGCTGCTCTCAGCCGGATACGCCCCGCTCTTTGCCGAACGCTCCCTCGACGATCCGGCCCTCAAGCCTGCCCGGCAGGCCATCGACATGGTGCTGAAGGCCCATGAGCCATTCCCGGCGCTCGCCATCGACCGGCACTGGACGCTGATATCAGCCAACGCCCCGACCACCCCCCTTCTGCGCAATATCAGGGACAAAAGCCTGCTCGAAGGCCCGGTCAACGTGCTCCGTCTCAGCCTGCATCCGGAGGGACTGGCGCCCGATATCGTCAATCTCGCGGAATGGCGCGCCCATCTGCTGGAGCGGCTTCGCCAGCAGATCGACATGACTGCCGACCCAATTCTCGCCGGATTGCTCAAGGAGTTGCAACAGCTCTCGCCCGGCGGCGATCCCGCCGATGAGGTCAAACACGACTATGCGGGAATTGCCGTTCCGCTGAAACTGCGCACCGCCGCGGGAACGCTGTCGCTGATCTCGACGACGACGGTGTTCGGCACGCCCGTCGACGTCACGCTCTCGGAACTGGCGATAGAATCCTTCTTCCCCGCCGACGAGGAAACAGCCGCGCTTCTCAGAGGAATCAAAGATTAGAACAGCGCCAGCAGCAGCGCGCCACCGGCAATCATCGCCACGCCCAGCCAGTTCACCAGCCCGAGCTTCTCGCCGAGAAAGACGACGCCGAACACGGCGACGAGAACGATGGAGAGCTTGTCGATCGGCGCGACGCGGGCCGCATCGCCAAGCTTCAGCGCCCGGAAATAGGCGAGCCACGACGCGCCTGTTGCCGCGCCCGAAAGCGCCAGGAACAGCCACGTCTTGCCCGAAATGCTGGAGATCGGCTGCCACTGGCCGGTGGCGGCGACGATCGCCGTGATGATCAGGATGATGACGACGGTGCGGATCAGCGTCGCCAGATCCGAATTGACGCCGGCCACCCCGATCTTCGCGAAAATCGCCGTCAGCGCCGCAAAAGCCGCCGAAAGCACCGCCCAGAATAGCCAGCTTTGCGTCATCAGAACTCCACGCCGGGCTGCCCCCTGATGCCGGAGCGGAACGGATGCTTGATCAGCTCCATCTCGGTCACGAGATCGGCAAGCTCGATCAGCTCGTCCTTGGCATTTCGGCCGGTCAGCACGACGTGAGTCATATAGGGCTTTTCATCCCGCAGGAATGCGACCACTTCGTTCACGTCGAGATAGTCGTAGCGCAGCGCGATATTAATCTCGTCGAGCAGCACCATCGAATTGCGCTCGTCCCGGATCAGCTCCTTCGCCTTCTCCCAGGCAGCCGTTGCGGCCGCGACATCACGGGCGCGGTCCTGCGTCTCCCAGGTAAAGCCCTCGCCCATCGTGTGGAACTGGCAGATATCGGAGAAATGCTTCTCGATCAGATCGCGCTCGCCGGTCCACATCGCCCCCTTGATGAACTGCACGACGGCCGACGGCTTGCCGTGGGCGATATGGCGGAAGATCATGCCGAAGGCCGAGGACGACTTGCCCTTGCCCTTGCCGGTGTGGACGATGATCAGGCCCTTCTCATCGGTCTTGGTGGCCATGATCTTGTCACGGGCCGCCTTCTTCTTCGCCATCTTTTCGTTATGGCGGGCATCGTCCTTCTCACCGGTTTCTACAGTCTCTTCGCTCATCGTCATGTCCAGTCTTATGCTGTTTCAGTATGGATATGGGGCGCCAGATCAAAGCGCGCCGAATTGCTGCGCGGCGTCCAGAGGCGCCTGTCGATCGCCTCCATCAGCCGTTCCTTCATCTCTTCAAGCGCGGCCGGGTTCTTCTCGGCCATGAAATCGCGCACCTTGGGATCGGCGACGAAGGCCTGATAGACCGCCTCGAAATGATGATTGCCGACGGCACCGGTCGTGGCCGCAAAGGCAAAGAGATAATCGACAGTCGCCGCGATCTCGAAGGCGCCCTTGTAGCCGTGGCGCATGACGCCATCGATCCATTTCGGATTGACGACACGCCCGCGCACGACGCGGCCGATCTCCTCCTCGAGCGAGCGGATGACCGGCTTTTCCGGCCGCGAATGATCGTTGTGATAGATCGACGGCCTGACGCCGCCGACATGCTCGGCCGCCGCGGCCATCCCGCCTTCGAACTGGTAGTAATCGTCGCTGTCGAGCAGGTCGTGCTCGCGGTTGTCCTGGTTCTGCACCACGGCCTGGATCGACCGCAGCCGCTCCTCGAAGATGCCGCGCTCGGCCCGGCCTTCCTCGGCCGCGCCATAGGCATAGCTGCCCCAGACCAGATAGGCCTCGGCCAGATCAGCGCGCCGCTCCCAGCCCTTCTCGTCGATCAGCGCCTGCAGCCCGGCTCCGTAAGCGCCAGGTTTCGAACCGAAGACGCGATAGCCGGCCCGCTTCATCGCCGACACTTGGTCCAGGCCGGACGCCGCAAGCCGCATGGCTTCGCCGCGCATGCGCGCCGCGATCGGATTGTCATCAGCGTCCTCATCGAGAGCGCCGACCGCCCGGACAGCCTTGTCGAACAGCGCAATCTGCTCCGGAAACGCATCGCGGAAGAAACCCGATATGCGCAGCGTCACATCCACCCGCGGACGGCGCAGCATGGCGGGCTGGATAATCTCGTAGCCGGTGACCCGGCGTGAGGTCATATCCCAGACCGGCTTGACGCCGATCAGCGCCAGCGCCTGGGCGATATCGTCCCCGCCGGTGCGCATATTCGACGTGCCCCAGGCCGTCAGCCCGAAGGACACCGGCCACTCGCCATGATCCTGTACATAGCGGCGCACCAGAAGCTCGGCGGATTTCTTGCCGAGCTCATAGGCGGCCGGCGTTGGGACGGCACGGCTATCCACCGAATAGAAATTCCGCCCCGTCGGGAGAACGTCGGGACGCCCGCGTGTCGGGGCGCCGGAGGGGCCGGGAGGGACGAAGCGGCCGTCGAGACCGGTGAGAAGCGCCGAGATTTCGGCGTGGCCGCAGGCGAGAATCGAAGGTTTAAGGTGGGATTCGATGGTGGTGAGCACCTGCCGGGTTTGCGGCCAGGACGGTGGGCATTGTGTTTCGCCGGAGACGAGTTTAGCGGCGAGCAGCTCGATGCGCTCGACGGTGTCGCCATTGCTGCGCCAAGGGGTGTCGAGGATGTCGGCGAGGATCGCGGGTCTGGGGCCGGTCCAGGGGGCGGCCATGTTGCAGTCGAGGGGATCGAATGGCGTTGCGGGCGTGATACCCCCCTCTGCCTTGCCAGGCATCTCCCCCACAAGGGGGGAGATTGGCTGGGCGGACCCGCTCGCCTCAACCTTCATTGCTTGGGGAGATGCATGCCACGAGTCGATCTCCCCCCTTGTGGGGGAGATGTCCGGCAGGACAGAGGGGGGTACCGCCGCCTCCACAACACCCAACCCCAAATCCCCCGCAATCGCCCGCTGCAAACTCTGATCGCCACCCTCACCCAGCCCGCGCGGCACCCGCGCCAGCGCCACCGTCAGGTCGGTCAGCAACCGCCCCTCAGGCGACACGCCGAAAACATGCAGCCCATCACGGATCTGCATTTCCTTGAGATCACAGAGATAGGCGTCGAGCTTCTTCAGCGCCTCGTCCTCCGCCTCACCCTTGGCAATCCCGGCATCGCTGTCGAGACCGATATCGGCGACGAGGTCGAGGATCTGCTTCGACAGCAGCCGGATACGGCGCGGATCGCCGCCGGAGGCCTCGTAATATTCATCGACCAGCGCCTCCAGATCCTTCAGCGGACCATAGCTCTCGGCCCGCGTCAGCGGCGGCGTCAGATGGTCGATGATGACGGCGGCGGTGCGGCGCTTGGCCTGCGTGCCCTCGCCGGGGTCGTTGACGATGAACGGATAGAGATGCGGCAGCGGCCCGAGGATCGCTTCGGGATAGCATTCCTCCGACAGCGCCAGCGCCTTGCCCGGCAGCCATTCGAGATTGCCGTGCTTGCCCATATGGATGACGGCATCGGCGCCGAATTCCTGGCGCAGGAAAGCGTAGAAGGCGAGATAGCCATGCGGCGGCACTAGATCCGGAGAATGGTAGCTTTCCTTCGGATCGATATTATAGCCGCGCGCCGGCTGGATACCGATGAGCACATTGCCAAGCCGCGAAAATGGCAGGGCAAAACCGCCATCGACGAAATAGGGATCGGCCTCCGGACCGCCCCATCGCGCCGTCACCTCATCTTGAATCTTTTTCGGAAGACTCTCGAAGAAAGCATTGTATCGACTCGATGAAAGCCGCTCGCGGATCACGCGCCCATCGCGCCCGGAATTGGTCGGCCCGTCCATCAGATGCCGCATCAGCGCATCGCCATCGGCCGGGTAGGCACCGACGCCATAACCCGCCTGGCGCAACGCCTTCAGGACCTCGACGGTCCCGGCTGGCGTGTCGAGCCCGACCCCATTGCCGAGCCGCCCGTCGCGGTTCGGATAGTTGGCCATCACAAGCGCCACCCGCCGCTCCGCCACGGTCTTCCGCCGCAGCCTCGCCCAATGGACAGCAAGTCTGGCCGTATAGCGCATCCGCCCTGCATCCGGCTCGCTGCCGACGATATTGGCCTCGACATTGGCATCGTATCGCGCCGCCGCCTTGAACGAGACGGCACGCGACAGCACCCGGCCATCGACTTCGGGCAACGCGACATTCATGCCGAGATCGCGCGCGGAAAGTCCCTGCGAGGAGCCACTCCATGCCTCCTTCGAGGAGGCCGAAAAGATCGCCTGCAGCACGACGGCGCCGCTGGCTTCGAGGATGGTGGGTTGGCGGTCGGCGCCGGGGGCGGAGACGGCAAAGCCTGTCGTGTTTACGACGATATCGGGTGCGGCGGCTGCAAAGACGCTTTCGAGGATGCCGGTGGAAACAGGGTCTTTGAGGCTATAGGCGAAGACCGGCAGCGGCCGCAGGCCTTCCGCTGCCAGCGCCTCGATCATCGCTTCGATCGGCTTGGTTTCGCCGCTCTGGACGAGCGCTCGATAGAAGCTGATGGCGGCGATGGGGGCATCGGTCGAGAGTGGGTTGCCCCCCTCTGTCCTGCCGGACATCTCCCCCACAAGGGGGGAGATCGACTCGCGGGACGCTTCCTCCCAGACAAGCGAGGTTGAGACGAGCGGGTCCGCCCAGCCAATCTCCCCCCTTGTGGGGGAGATGCCTGGCAAGGCAGAGGGGGGTATCGCGACCCCCAGCGTCTCCGCCGACAATGCCCGCCACTCCTCAACCCCGACAACACCCCGCCCCGGCCACCAGATCCCCGCCTTCATCAACGGAGCAGCCGCACCCGGCTTCTCGCCGCCGGCAACCATCGCCGCCGCATAATCCAGAAACCGTCGCGAATTCTCGTCGCCACCCTCGATCAGATAGGACCAGAGCGCATTGAGATCATCGAGATCGACATTGGAAAATGGCGTCAGCCCGGCATCCGGCTTGGAATCCCCGGGCAGCACCGCAATCCGCGCGCCATTGCGGGCCGCGCAGGCATGCAGTGCCTCCAGAGCATAGTGAAAATAGCTCGCTCCCCCGAGCGCCCTGACGACGATCAGTTTCGCATGCCGCGCCGTCCGCTCGACATAGGCATCGACGGACATCGGGTGTTTCAGGCTCATCAGGCTGGCGACGCGCAGCGTCAGCGGATTGCCGCCACCCTGCCCGTGAGCGGCGGCGATTGCCGCAAGCTCCGTGTCCGCCGCAGAAAGGAACAGGATGTCGCCGGGTGACTGGCCGAGATCGATCGCCTCGTCACCGTCGCTGATCGTTCCTTTCTGGGCGAGGAGTAGATGCATGGATCAGACCAGCGCCTCGATCGCCTTGCGCACGGCAGCTTCGTCCATATCGTGCAGGCCGATGACGACGAGGCGCGTGCCGCGGGTTTCGCCCGGTGCCCAGGCACGGTCGAAATACTGGTCGATGCGGCTGCCGACAGCCTGGATCTGCAGGCGCATCGGCTTGCCGGCGACATCGGCAAAGCCCTTCAGGCGCAGCACGTCATGCTGTGCGATCACGCCCTTCAGCTTCTCGATGAAACCGGCGGCATCGGCAAGCGTGCCGAGCTCGACGACGAAGCTGTCGAACTCGTCGTGGTCATGCGGCGTGCCGTCTTCGTGCTCCAGCTCGTGATGGGACTTGCGGTTGGCGACATCCTCTTCCGTGCCGATGCCGAGGCCGAGCAGAACGCTTGCCGGGACATCGCCGTTCTTTGCCTCGATCAGCGCAGGTTTGCGTGAAATACGCGACGCCACTTCGTCGCGGACGCGGATAATACCAGCGGCATCGAGCAGATCGGTCTTGTTGAGAACGATCAGATCGGCGCAGGTCAGCTGATCCTCGAACAGTTCCTCGATCGGGCTTTCGTGATCGAGGGATTCGTCTTCGACGCGGCGCGCCTCGACGGCATCGTGGTCATCGGCAAAACGCCCGGCAGCGACGGCGGCGCTATCGACAACGGTGATGACGCCATCGACGGTGACTTCGCTGCGGATATCCGGCCAGTTGAAGGCGGCGACCAGCGGCTGCGGCAGCGCCAGACCCGAGGTCTCGATGACGATATGGTCGGGGCGCTGGTCGCGCTCCAGGAGCTTGGTCATCGTCGGAATGAAATCGTCGGCGACGGTGCAGCAGATGCAGCCGTTGGTAAGCTCGATGATGTCGTCCTCGGTGCAGTTTTCAGCGCCGCAGCCCTTCAGCACATCGCCATCGACGCCGAGATCGCCGAATTCGTTGATGATTAGCGCGATCTTCTTGCCCCCGGTATTGGAAAGCAGGTTGCGGATCATCGTCGTCTTGCCGGCCCCGAGGAAGCCGGTGATCACGGTTGCGGGGATCTTCTGCTGGTTCATTCGTTCAACCCTTCATCCTCAGCGGCAGACCTGCCGCGATAAAATACACGTCCGCGGACGAGGCCGCGATCATCTGGTGCAGCCGCCCGGCATGGTCGCGAAAATCCCGCGCCATCCGGTTTTCGGGAACGATCCCGAGGCCGACTTCATTGGAAACAAGAACAAGCCGCGCCTTCGCCTTCGGCAGCCAGGCCGCGAGCGCGGCACTCTCGGCGGCGATATCGCGCTCGTCCATCATCAGATTGGTGACCCACAGCGTCAGGCAATCGACCAGGATCGCCCGCCCCTCGCCGTCGACTGCCGCAAGGCGTTCGGCAAGCTGCAGCGGCTCCTCATGCGTCTGCCACAACGGCCCGCGATCGGCCCGATGCTGGTCGATCCGCGCCCGCATCTCCTCGTCCCATGCCCGCCCCGTCGCCACATAGTGACGTTCGAGACCAGTATCGGTGATGAGATTTTCAGCGAAGCGGGATTTGCCGGACCGGGCGCCGCCGAGGATGAAAGTCACATTGCTCATGCGAAGGCCGCCGTCTCTGCGCGGCTATCCCATACGCCTCCCTCATTCCTGTGCTTGTCACAGGAATCCAGCGTACCCAAGTCCTTGGGCACAGAAGACTCTTTTCCGTGGCTTGTTTTATTTACCGCGCAGACGCGCCGTGGCTGGATTCCTGTGACACCCCGTGGGCGCGGCCCTAGGGCCACAGGATTGAGGGAAACCCTCTGAGGCACCGCACGTCGCGGCATAAAAATTCTCGTTTCAGCCATGACAACCTCCGTGCTGGCAGCGGGCGGGAATGCCCAAGGGCTCTTCGCCCGGCACAGATGGCAGGTCTCCTGGCTCGCGGTTGTCGGCCCCGACAGGGACGGCCGAAAGGCCATCCCTGATCGTGCCAGCGGATCTTCCTCGCCTTCCCGGCTGCATTCTCGTGAAAAGGCGGACGATTCGTAGAGTTAGAGGCGTCCTGCCCCGGCTGATCACGATGCATTTCCAGTGGCTTTTCCGGTGTCCGTCAGCCATTGCCCTGCTGCGGAATGCAGCGATCAGGCAGTGGTGCCGGTGCACCGGATGGAAGACCCTGACCGCTCTACAGTCGCGGGGTCGGCTGTGATGAAGGCGCCCGGTTTGGGTCCGCCCCGTCACATTCCCTTTTCATCCCGGGCAGCAACCGCCGCCCCGGAACCATCCGTAATTGAAAGCATCGTTAGGCGTGCGGCCATACGAAGTCAATCGATGCCAGGACGATCCAAACAGCCCGCGCTTAACCCGACTGAGTCTACCAAACAGATAGTCTATTAAATTCATTGACTTAAGTCGAAATTTCGCTTGCGGCCGCCTCTCTTTTGCTGCAATTGCTCGCGAAATCATGCGGCGCAAAAAGCGTGCTTCCTTGATCCTGCATTCCATCGCCTAGTTCTCTCACCATGCTCACGAAAACCGACATCGGCCGCCTGGCGCGGCGCCATCTCAAATTCGATATGGCGCGGCTGCGCGCGCTGGCGCGCCAGAATGAAATGGGCATGGTTTTCGCGGGCGGCGCTGTCGGCATCATCGCCGGTTGCGCGGTGACCGGCATGAGCCTGATCTCGCGCGAAATGCACAGCCTGATCTTTGGCATCAGCGATGTCGACCGCCTGAGCTCGTCGGAAATCGACAACAAGCTGCTCCTGCTCTTGGCGCCGATCTGCGGCGGCCTGCTTCTCGGCCTGCTGCTGTTCATCCTCAGCAGAACGCGCAAGAAGCCGATGGTCGACCCGATCGAGGCCAATGCGCTGCATGGCGGCCGCCTGTCGCTGACCGATAGCGTGATCGTCGCGATCCAGAACCTGATCTCCAACGGCTTCGGCGCCTCGGTCGGCCTCGAGGCCGGCTATACGCAGCTTGCGGCCGGTCTTGCCTCCAAGCTCGGCCTGAAGCTGCAGCTGCGCCGCGCCGATCTGCGCGTGCTGGTCGGCTGCGGCGCGGCCGGCGCCATCGCCGCCGCCTTCAACGCGCCGCTGACGGGCGCCTTCTACGCTTTCGAGCTGATCATCGGCACCTATACGATCGTCTCGCTGACCCCCGTCGTCGTTTCCGCCCTGCTCTCGACACTGATCGCCCGCCTGCTTGCCGGCAGCGACTTTACCATCGATGTCGGCCAATTTGGCAGCGTCGTTCCGGCCGACTATGTTCCGGCGATCCTGCTCGGCGGCTGCTGCGCGGGGGCCGGCATCCTGATCATGCAGGGCGTCTCCTTCATCGAGGAACTGGCGCGAAAGAGCTCGGTGCCGACCTATGCCCGCCCGGCGCTCGGCGGCATCGTCGTCGGCCTGCTGGCGATGATTTCGCCGCAAGTGCTCTCGGCAGGCCATGGCGCCCTGCATCTCAACCTGTCGCACCAGGTTGCGATCCCGGCGCTGATCGGCATTCTGCTGTTGAAATCCTTCGCCTCCGCCGTATCGATCGGCTCCGGCTTCAGAGGCGGCCTGTTCTTTGCCTCGCTGTTCATGGGCGCCCTGCTCGGCAAGCTCTTCGCCTATTCGGCGCCGTTCTTCGCACACGCGTCACTGACACCGGAGGTCTATGCCGTCGTCGGCATGAGTTCGCTCGCTGTCGCCATCATCGGCGGACCGTTGACGATGACCTTTCTGGCGCTCGAGATCACCGGCGACTTCCCGATCACCGCCCTGGTGCTCGCCGCCGTCATCACCTCCTCGCTCGTCGTGCGCACCACCTTCGGCTACTCCTTCGCCACATGGCGCTTCCATCTGCGTGGTGAAAGCATCCGCAGCGCCCATGATGTCGGCTGGATCCGCAACCTGACGGTCGGCAAGCTGATGCGCGCCGACGTCAAGACCGCCAATGTCGCAACCTCCGTCGAGGAGTTCAAGAAGACCTTCCCGGCCGGTTCGACGCAGCGCGTCATCCTCGTTGATGATACCGGCAAATATGCCGGCCTCGTGCTCGTCCCCGAAATCCATTCCAATCCGATCGATACGGATGACGAGGGCAAGGGCCTGGAGAGCTTCATCCGCTACAAGAACGACTTCCTGCAGCCGCAGATGAACGCCAAGCAGGCCGCGGCGATCTTCGACAAGACCGAGAGCGAAGCGCTTGCCGTGCTCAACAATCTGATCGAGCGAAAGGTCGTCGGCCAGCTCAGCGAAAGCCATACGCTGCGCCGTTATACGGAAGAACTGGACCGCCGCCGCCGCGAGGTTTCTGGCGAAATCTAGCCCAGCAGCCGCTGCAGCCAGTCGCGGTCGAGATGGCGCTCCAGCTCGTCCGCCACGTCATCCAGCGCCCTGTCGACGCTTTCGGCATAGCTCTTCCGTTCGCCTGCGAGACCGAAGCTTTCGAGCAGTCGCGCGCGGTAGGAGTCGCTCGAAAACAGCCCGTGCAGATAGGTGCCCATCACCCGGCCATCGGTGGAGATCGCACCGTCAGGCAAGCCGTCGATTTGGGCGGACGGGCGGTCGCAATCCGCGCCTTCCGTCACGCCCAGATGGATCTGATAGCCGGAAAGCGGCGTGCCATATTCGGCGGAGACAGCACGGCTGTTGCGCACGACCTTTTCCGGCGCCATTACCGTCTCGACGTCGAGAAGGTCAAGGCCTTCCGTTTCGGCTGCACTGCCTTCGATGCCGAGCGGATCGTGAACCTTCCGCCCAAGCATCTGGTAGCCGCCGCAAATGCCGATCACCCGCCCGCCACGCCGCATATGGGCCGCGAGATCGCGGTCCCAGCCGGCTGCGCGGAAATCCGCGAGATCGCTGATCGTCGACTTCGAGCCCGGCAGAACGACGAGAGCGGCATCATCAGGAAGACGGTCGCCGGCCTTGACGAAGACAAGCTCGACATCCTCTTCCGCGCGGAGCGGATCGAGATCATCGAAATTGGCAATCCGCGGCAGCACGGGTACGGCGACCTTCAGCGCCGCCGACTTCCCGCGCGCCAGCTTTTCGAGAACGACGGAATCTTCGGCCGGAAGGCCACCAGCCGCCTTCAGCCAAGGTACCACGCCGAAGCACGGCCAGCCCGTATAGCGCCCTATCGCAGCAATGCCGTCATCGAAGAGCGAGACGTCGCCGCGGAACTTGTTGATGATATAGCCGGAGATCATGCCGCGATCCCGCTCATCGAGGATCGCATGCGTTCCGACCAGCGAGGCGATGACGCCGCCGCGGTCGATATCGCCGACCAGCACGACCGGCACGCCCGCCCGCGTGGCAAAGCCCATATTGGCGATATCGCCCGGCCGCAGATTGATCTCTGCCGGAGATCCCGCGCCCTCGACGATGACGAGATCGGCGCCCCCGGAAACCGTCGCGAAGCTGGAGAGAACATACTCGAGCAGTTGCGGTTTCAAACGCTGGTAGTCGCGCCCTTTCGCCTGCCCCCAGACCTTGCCCTGCACGACGATCTGGCTGCCATTCTCCGATTGCGGCTTCAGCAGGATCGGGTTCATGTGAACGGAGGACGGCGTGCGTGCGGCGAGCGACTGCAGCCACTGCGCCCGGCCGATCTCGCCGCCGTCATCGGCGACGGCAGCATTGTTCGACATGTTCTGCGGCTTGAAGGGGCGAACGGCCAGCCCGCGATTGGCCGCCAGCCGGCAGAGCCCGGCGACGAGCACCGTCTTGCCGACATCCGATCCTGTTCCCTGAAGCATGATGGCTCTGGTCATGGATGACGCCTACAACGCGTTGCCGCGCGCGGTCAACGGCAGGTCCCAAAACGCGAAAACCGCGCCAGCCGGGAGCCGCGCGGTTTGCCGTAAAACTCTGGCGTATCGCCCATACACGGCGAAACTCGTGCTCTCCGGGACGCAGAACCTGATCCGGAGAACCGGCGGTTTGTCCCCCGCCGTGGTTACACTGATAGCGCGACATTCTTACCGGAGAGTTATTGAGCTCTTAAGCAAAGATGAATTTCGACCTTTTTTGAACTTTTATTGGCCGCGACGCGAAACGCACTCCTGCACTCACCTAACGGAAAGCCGCCCGAACCCGTAATATTAGCCGATACAAATCAAAGATTTAGCCCAGAAAAATTCAACCTGAGAAAGTTGATCTCAACCTTTTCGGCATTACCATCGGCAAAATAAAAAATCACAAGTGGAACAAAGGAAGCGCAGATGAAGGCCGCATTGAGAATGCTGTTCCTGTCAGCCATGGCCTGGGCCTGCGCTTCAGCTGCCGTAGCGGCAGGTTGCGGCGCGGTGACGATCGCCGAGATGAAGTGGGGGTCGGCTGCGATCGCTGCCAATTTCGACAAGATCATCCTGGAGGCCGGCTACGGCTGCAGCGTCGAGATCGTCCCCGGCGCTACCATGCCGACTTTCGCATCCATGGATGGCAAGGGCACGCCCGACGTCGCGCCCGAGCTTTGGGTCAAGGGCGTCGAGATCGAGCTCTCCAAGGCGATCGCCGCCGGGCGGCTGGTCGAGGGCGCCGAAATCCTCGCCGATGGCGCGGTCGAGGGCTGGTGGATCCCGAAATTCGTTGCCGATGCCAATCCCTCGATCAGGACGATCGAGGATGCGCTGGCAAGGCCCGATCTGTTCCCCGATGAGAACGACCCCGCAAAAGGCGCGGTCTTCAACTGCCCGACGGGTTGGAGCTGCAAGATCACCACGCAGAACCTGTTCAAGGCCTACTATGCCGAAGCCAAGGGCTTCAACCTGATCAGCGCCGATACGCCGAAAGACCTGGACGCCTCGATCGCCGATGCCTTCGAGCGCAAGCGCGGCTGGCTCGGCTACTACTGGGCACCGACCGCTCTCATCGGAAAATACGACATGATCCGCCTCGGCATGGGCGTTCCCTATAGCGAGATGGAGTGGAACACCTGCACGGCGGTCTCCGGCTGCGCCCGCCCGCGACGCAATGCATACCCGACCTCGCAGGGCGTCACCGTCACCACGAAGGCCTTTGCCGATCGCGCCGGCCCGGCAATGGACTACCTGCGCAAGCGCAGCTGGGATAACGGCACGATCAACGACGTCCTCGCCTGGCAGGACGAGAACAGCGAAAGCAGCCGGAACGCCGCCGTCTACTTCCTGGAGAACTATCCGGAACTCTGGACCACCTGGGTTCCCGAAGAGATCGCCGCACGGGTCAAGCGCGCGCTCTAAATCGCTGCAAGCTTCGCGAAGGCCAGAGCGGGCAAAAGGAAGAACCGATAACGACCGCGCCTCTGTTGCGCGCCAAAACGATTTTCTTGAGGTACCCGATGACCCCAGCCGCTTCCTTCCCCGATCGCGAAACCGTTGCCCAGAAGTTTGCCGGCGCCAGTGACGCCGACAAGTCCTATATCGAACTGCTGATGGAAAACGTCGCGCAGGACGACAATCTGGTCGACGGCCTGCACCGCTATCTCGATCTCTCCGCAGAGAGCCGCTTCCTGAATTCGCTGAAGCTTGAGACGACGGGCACATGGATCGGCACGGCTGCACCTGCCCGTCTTCAGATCCGGCTGATGGAGGCCGCCAAGTCGAGCCAGCATCCGGCCTATCAGGCCTTCCGCAATGGTCTCTCCCGCTCCGGCGGCCTCGAAAAGGCTTATCCGGCAGCCAAGATCTGATCGTTAATGGCGCGCCGCGCGGTCAACCGAGCGGCCGGCATCCTGCGTGGCGTTGACGGCGTTGGCCGTATCGCGGCCCATGCCGCGGATCGTGTTGCCGCAGGAAGACAGGGCGAGCAGAAGCAGGAAGGCAGCACCGATTTTGGCTGTCGTCGTCATTTTGGAAATCCTTTGCAAATATGACCTCTCCGAAGCGGCGGGCGCCGCTCCGGGCGATTAACGCGCCAAGGCCAAAAAGGTTCACGCCAATAATGGCTTAGGCGGCAGCAGCCTTGGCTTTTTCTGCAAAGGCATGACGGATGCTGTCGGCAACCGCCTGCATCGGACCGGAAAGCTGCGATGCCGTCAGCAGCCGGATTTCGAAGGAGCCGAGTTCCGGCAAACCTTCCTGAGCGCCGAGGATCACCATGTCTTCGCTGACATAGGAGCGCGGCAGCGGCGCGATCGCCAGATCGGACACCACGGCAGCGCGCTGCGCCATCGTGTGACCGCTGAGATAGGCGACGCGATAGGGCCGCTTGTTGCGCTCGAGCTGCGCCAACGCTTCCTGGCGCCAGATGCAGCCCTCTTCCCATATCGAGATCGGCAGCGGCTCCTTGCGATGCGCCGTGCCGCACTTGGCGCCGGCCCAGACGAGCTTTTCGCGATAGACGATCTCACCGCCGGTCGGGAAAGGCCTGGTCGCGAAATTGACGAGCGCCAGATCGAGGCGCTGCTCTTCCATCCGCTTCTTCAAGCCGATGCTCATGTCGATCGTCACATCGACCATGATGCCGGGATAGCTCTCCGCAAAACTCTTCAGAATGCTCGGCAGCAGCCGCTCGCCGATATCTTCAGGTGCGCCGAGACGGACGACGCCGCTGAGCTCCGGCATGATGAATCGCGACACGGCTTCATTGGAGAGCGCCAGGATGTTGCGCGCGTAGGTCAAGAGCAGCTCGCCATGCTGCGTCAGCGTCACCGAGCGCGCGTCGCGCATGAACAGTGTCGCGCCGAGCTGTTCCTCGAGCTTCTTGATCTGCATGGAAACGGCCGACGGCGTCCTGAACACCGCTTCGGCCGCAGTCGAAAAATTGCCGGTTTCCGCGATTGCCACGAAGGTGCGCAGAACGTCGTTATCGAGAAGCGGGATAGGCCTGCGAAAGGGCATCGTCATCGGCGCATCTTTCAATTTTTCTGAATTTAAACACCATATCATTTCGTTTGTTTGAAAGTCAATCGAACCTTATATTTTACTCATGGCTGAAACACGAACACAGGAGGCCATGATGACTGACACTGTACAGACCGCAATTGACGCCTTCTTCGCGCTCCGCTCGCGGCAGATCCAGCGCACCGCCTGGAACAACACGATGCGCCAGATGACGGCCCTGCCCCATCACCTGATCGCCGATGTCGATCCTTACGCAGCCGCCGCAGCCGAGCGTGAGCTGATGACGAAGAGCTTCAACAAAACTGATGGTATCCATAAAATCAATTCGTTTGATTGATGGATAGCAAGATCTAATATGTGGAACAGGCGCAACACGCCTGACGAACAAAGGACGAGGACAATGACCACCATCACCTATCGCGAGACCAAGAGCTCATCCGGCCTGCATTTCGACGTAGGCAGCCTTCTTCAGAAGGTTTCGCACTCCTGGCAGCAGTGGCAGGCAGCGCGTGAAATCGAATCCATGCCGTTCGACATCCGCAAGGACGTGGGTTACCCGTCGGCAGAAGCCGCGGACGAACGCAAGGTTATGTAATGAATGCGACATACCTCCCAGCGTGAGGGCGGCGTCCTGCCACTGGCAGCGCCGCCCTCATCGTTTCCGGGCGGCAAAATTTAATCTTGAATTTCAGAAGCATATATTTGAAAGCAGTTTCACCGAGCGACTTTTGACCCTCGCTTTGGGCAATTGACGGAAGCCCTTTCCGACAATGTCGCAAAATTGCTCTTACTAGCCGCATATTTCCATGCGAATGTCGCTTTTGGAACATCTAGGCGACGCATTTCAGGCAACCAATATGCATCGCCCTCCAGCATGGATTTTGCTCAATGAACAAGATGCTGACCAAGAAGCGCTCTCTCGTCTTCTTCATGGTTCCCCAGTTCACCATGCTGCCGTTCTCGGCGGCGATCGACACGCTGCGCATCGCCAACCGTATGCTCGGCTATCAGGCTTACACCTGGCGCCTCACCTCGGTTGACGGCAACAAGGTCTATTCTTCCTGCGGCATCGGCGTTGAGGCGAACTCCTCGCTCGCCGAAGAGCGCCGTCATCTCGGCGGCGAGAACCGCCCGAGCATGGTGCTCGTCTGTTCCGGCATCGATGTCGAGGACTTCAACAACAAGTCCGTCAACGCCTGGCTGCGCGAAAGCTATAACCGCGGCGTCGCCGTCGGCAGTCTCTGTACGGGCGCGCATCTGCTTGCTCAGGCAGGGCTCCTGAATGGCAAGCGTTGCGCGATCCACTGGGAAAACCTGCCGGGCTTCTCCGAAGCCTTCCCGCAGGCCGAGGTCTATGCCGACCTCTATGAAGTGGACAGCAATCTCTATACCTGCGCCGGCGGCACCGCCTCGCTCGACATGATGCTGAACCTCGTCGGCCAGGATTTCGGCGAGAGTCTCGTCAACCGCATCTGCGAGCAGCACCTGACCGACCGCGTCCGCAGCCCGCATGACCGCCAGCGCCTGCCGTTGCGCGCCCGCCTCGGCGTCCAGAACGCCAAGGTTCTCTCCATCATCGAGTTGATGGAAGGCAATCTCGCCGAGCCGCTGTCGCTGCTGGAGATCGCCGATGGCGCCGGCCTGTCGCGCCGCCAGATAGAGCGCCTGTTCCGCCAGGAAATGGGCCGTTCGCCTGCCCGCTACTATCTCGAAATCCGCCTCGACCGCGCCCGCCATCTCCTGGTGCAGTCGTCGATGCCTGTCGTCGAAGTGGCCGTCGCCTGTGGCTTCGTCTCCGCCTCGCACTTCTCCAAGTGTTATCGCGAACTCTACAACCGCTCGCCCCAGCAGGAGCGTGCCGAACGCAAGATGACCATGGCAACGGCGCGCCAGGCGCTGGCAGCCTGAAAATAGCGGGATTGGACATTCGGAGCGGCGCCTATTGCGCCGCTTCTTCCGTCATGCGGGCGTCCGAATAGACCATGTTCCGGCCCTTGTGCTTGGCCATGTAGAGGAACTGGTCGGCAGCATTCAGATAGTTTTCGAAGGTCTCATAGCCGGCAATTTCGGCAACGCCGATGGAGACCGTCACCGACAGCTCCTCGTCGTCGGCCGAAACCTTCAGACGCGACAGATCCGAGCGCACCTCGTCGCAGAGCTTCGTCGCAGCCTGCGAATCCATCATCGGGAAGAGGATGGCGAATTCCTCGCCGCCGAGGCGCGACAGAAGATTGTCGCTGCCCTCGAAGATCGTCGCCAGCCGCGCGGCCACCGCGATCAGCACCTTGTCGCCGATCTCGTGACCATAGGTGTCGTTCAGCCGCTTGAAATGGTCGATGTCGAGAATGGCGACCGAGCTCGCCGACTTCTGGCGCAGACATTCGTTCACGACCTTCGGGCCGTAATCGTAGAAATAGCGCCGGTTATAGAGACCTGTCAGATAATCGCAGGCGGCAGCAGCGCGCAGCTGCTTCATCTGCGTCAGCGTCTCGACATTGTTCGCGATACGGCACTGCAGCTCCTCGGCCACGAAGGGTCGGTAGACGAAATCGCTCGCCCCGGCCTTCAGGAAGCTCGCCGAGAGCATCCTGTCGTTGGACGAGGACACACCGATCACCCGGATCTTGTCGGAGCCGAAACGGTGACGGATGCGCCGCGTCAGCTCATAGCCACTCATGTCGGGCATGTGATGATCAGTCACCACCAGCTCGATATCGCTGTATGCCTCCAGCGCTGCCAACGCTTCGAGGCCGGAATTGGCTTCGACCACCATATATTGCTGCGCCGTCAGGAGATCGACCAGCACTTGACGCGCCGATGCGACGTCATCGACGACAAGCACCCGCGTCTTGCGATTGGTGATCGCCCGGCGGACGGTCGATACCAGATTGTCGAGCGCGAATTCATTGTCCTTGAGCACATAGTCGATGACATTGCGCTCCATGATCCGGTTGCGCGTCTCGAGGTCGAATGTCGCGGTAAAGACGATTGCCGGAATCTTGCGCTCGATCGCGCAGTCCAGCGCCTCGCCATAGGGCGCATCCGGCAGATTGAGATCGACAACGGCCATTGTGTAGCCGTGAGAATCCTGGGCCAGCGCCTCCTGCAGCGCCTTGAGCGAAGGACAGGCTTTGACGTTCAGGCCGAGCTCCGTCTGGAAGCGATGGCACAAAACCGCGGAAAACATGCGGGAATCTTCAACCAGCAGTATCTTATGGCCGCCGAAACGCGGCGCGGAACTGTCCCGATTGAAATCCGCCTGGAAAGCCATTCAGTCCCCTACTCCCCGTGCTGCAAGAGAGAGTCGAATCGACTCTTTCCACAACGGCTCGGACGATAGCGGACACACCCAATTGGGTGAAGAGCCAAGCGGGCTCTAAAATAACCTGAAATTGCAAAAATTCGACTTCTCTTAACAACGGAAGCAGGGCCCTCGTTCATCCGGGGGCCCTCCACAATCCGTCATGGAAGATCGTCGAACTATGCAACCGCTCGCTCTCGCTTCATCGTCTTGATCTGCAGCAAAGTATCGAGGTTCTGATTGACGCGGCAATAGAACTCCTCGTCGATGAACGGGCGCAGCATGAAATCGTTCCCGCCGGCCTTCAGGAAGCGGGCAGAAAGCAGCCGGTTCGAAGACGAGGAAACGCCGATGATGCGCAGTTCATGCGAGCCGATATTGGCGCGGATCCGGCGTGTCAGCTCGAAGCCGTCGATATCGGGCATGTTGTAATCGGTGACCATCAGGCCGATGTCACGATTGGCCTTGAGGATCTCGAGCGCCTTGGCGCCGCTTTCGGCCACGCTGACGCGGAAATTATAGCGCTTCAGACGGCTGGAGAGCAGTGCACGGGCCGTCGCGCTGTCGTCGACGATCAGCACGTGATGGCGCTTGTTGGTGAGGAAACGGCAGATCGATTCCGACAGGAGATCGACGGCGAAGACATTGTCCTTGAGGATATAGTCGACGATGTCCTTGGCCATCAGCTCGTCACGCAGGGTCTCGTTGAACGTGCCGGTGAAGACGATGGTCGGAATGCTGAGATCGACCAGATATTCCAGTGCCTCGCCCTTTTCGGCGCCCGGCAGGTTGATGTTGGAGATCGCCAGCGTGATCGGATCGGACGACTTGTCGTAGGCGAGCTGCAGCTCCTCGAAGTCACGGCATACTTCGACCGTGATGTCGAACAGCTCCTTCAGCCGCTTGCTGACCATCGACGTGAAGACGTTGGAATCCTCGGCAAGAATAATACGCGCACCCGCAAACATTTCGCCGGAATATTGCATTCCCGAAATACCTAAAAACGACATAGCAAACCTTTGAATGAAAATGTGCCCCTCGATGGGACAGATATATCAATTCATTTGAATAATTATTAATCGAACGCCCCGGAAAACCGCCCGGAAGTTCTTGCAGCGCCCGCCCGATACCTTCTTTTGCTTATGCTTAAAAGATTATGCGCAAGCGCCCGCAAGAGCTGAGCAGGCCGTCAGCGGCTACAACCCCGTTCCGGGCGCAAGCGCTTTACTTGATGACTGCCGAACCCTTGACGATCTCGATCGTCTCGCCGCCATCGAGGCCGATGCGATCGCCGTCAGGCGTCGTCATGAAACAGCCGGATGCGCAGAGGTTTTCGGAAGCGCCGCTATCGACGACGATCTCCACCTTGTTGCCGCCCTCGGTGATGACGAGGACGACCGCGGCTGGGTCCGTATTGGTGATGGTCGCCGCTGATGCGCCCCAGGCGGCGAAGAGGGAAAGAAGCAGTCCGGCGGCAAGTCTTGCCATTCGTAACGGCGCGTTGACGCGCCCTCCCCAGGAGCATATCGGCGCTGCTGCCCCCAGCAGCGAAAACCCGATTACCCGAACCTTATAGCCGGCCGCCCGTGAACGGCCGCTGAATAAGACCCCTAGCCCTTGAGCTTGCCATCGGCTGTCTTGCCGCGCAACTGGCGTACCTGGCCGCCTTCTTCCTTTGTCTCGTTATCCTTAGGATTTTCTTCCGGCTCGTCCTTCGCCTGGATGAGCGGCGGCGTCGCATTGTCGCGATGATAGGTGATGTCGCTCTGCGGCAGCGGGATCTCGATCCCCTCCTCGCGGAAGCGGCGAAGGATGGCTATGCGCAGCCCGTTGCGTACCTTCAAGCCGTCGCCCATATCGGCCAGCATGAAGCGCAGTTCGAAATCCAGCGAATAGGTGCCGAAGCGCAGGAACTCGACATGCGGCTCGGGATTGCGCAGCACCTGCGGCACGGCGTTTACGAGCTCGAGCAGGATATCCATCACCTTCTGCGGATCGGCATCGTAGCTGACGGAGACCGGAATTTCCGAACGGCCGACCTTGTTGCGATGCGTCCAGTTGCCGACGGCAGCGTTGATCAGCTCCGAGTTCGGCACGATGATCGACTGCTTGCGGAAGGTCTCGATCTCGGTCGCGCGCACCGAGATGCGGGTGACGATACCTTCGGCCGTTCCCGATACAACGTGGTCGCCGACCTTGAAGGGACGCTCGACCAGCAGGATCAGACCGGAGACGAAATTCGAAACGATATTCTGCAGGCCAAAACCGATACCGACCGACAGGGCCGAGGCGACGAGCGCGAAGCTCGACAGGTCGATACCAGCTGCCGAAACACCGATGATGGCGGCAACGCCGACGCCGAGATAGCCGATACCTGTCTTGACCGAGTTGCGCACGCCGAGATCGACATGGCTGCGCGCCATGACATTGCCGTCGAGCCAGCGCTGGATCCAGCGCGTGACGAGATAGCCGCCGGCAAAGAGCAGAATGCCGGTGAAGATGCCGACCAGCGAGATGCTGATGCCGCCGAGACGAACCTCGGTGAACAGCCGGTAGGCGATCTGCTGCAGATCCTGGATGTGGAAGCCCCAGAGCAGCAGCACCAGCGGAATGCCGGTCATAAGCGCCACGGCATAGATCGCCAGACCAACGGCAAGCCCCGCCTGGTCGACTGCAACAGGACCAAGCTTGAAACGCTGCATCAGGAAGCGGCCGATGAAAGTCTCACCAAAGGTCTCGGTCTTCGAGATCGCCTTGCCAGACAAGAGACCGATATAGGTGGTGACGACGATGGCGCCGGTGATGATCAGCTGCGTGGCGACGAAACGCGCCAGACCGACATAGCCCGTCAGCGCCGTGATGATCAGGCCGGCACCGAGCACCCTAAGGATGATCGCCATGCCGCGCGGCCAGCGGCGGCCGGGCGCATCCGGATCGCCGCTGCGGGCCAGCATCGGGCGGCCGAAGGAGGCGGCAATCAGGATCAGGCCGATAATCATCGACGCAATCAGGCTGCGGACTACCGTCAGAACCAGCGGCGATCCCATCGCCTCGCCGATGCTGCCGAAGAAATAATCGAGCGCATTGACGATCGCCATTGCCAGCAGGCAGGCGCCGATCGACTGCGCCCCGCGATTGGAGAGGCGCACCAGGCGCCAGTGCGGCTCACCCGGCGCAAAGACGGCATTGGTGAAGCGCCGCACGAAATAGATAAGCCCGATCGCCGCAAACAGCGCGGCAACGACAGGCGCGATGTCGGGCCGCAGCACATTGAAACTATCGAGGAAGAAATAGGAGGTGACGAGCAGCACGACGAGCGACGAGGTGCGGATGACGGTCGCCCAGAAGGCGATCGACAGGCGGCTGATATAGCTCGGCTGCTCGATGCTGTCGTCGCGCCTCAGATACCGGCCGAAAATCCGGTAGCCGCCGGAAAGCAGGATGAGCGCGGTCGCCAGCGACAGGAACAGCGCCGTAAACATCGGCAGGCTCTTGAACTTCCAGACGAAGACCAGCCAGCTTGTCAGCGCGTCATTGAACTTCCCGACTTCGACCAGGAACGAACTCCCGGCATCGTCGAGCACCGACATCGAAACGTCGGTCCGGCGCAGCAGCGTTGCGGCAAACAGCCGGCGGCGGGTCTCGGCGACCTGATTGGTCAGCTTGTTGATCGCCATCGAGAGGTTCTCGGCATCGCCGGTCACCGCGTTGATCTGTGACCGCTCGGCCGTCAGCGCATTGCGCTCGTTGGTCACGATCTCGGCTTCCGGCGGCTGCCCGTCCTTCGGCGGCTCGCCGATCTCGGCCAGGCGGTTCTTGATCTGATCGAAACGCGGGCGAAGACCGACGGATGTCGCGATCACACCGCGGCCGAGTTCGTCCACCTGACCGGCAAGCGTCACCAGCGCGTCGTCATCGCCGGCATTGGTCTTGGCGCTTTCCTGATAGGCGGCAAGCTTCTTCTTGGCGCCCTCGATATCCTTCAGAGCCTGTTCGAGCCCGCTATTGGCAAGCGGAGCGTCAGCCTGCGGCGCAGCGGCTGCGGGAGCCGCGGCGGCTGGGGCAGGAGCGGCTGCAGGCGGGGCTGCCGGTGCTGGCGCCGGTTGCGCGGCGGGTGCCGGTGCGGCCGGCTGGGCGACCTGCGCCATCGGCACACCGGCGGATTGTGCCAGCGTCGCAATCGTCAGCATCACCAGAACGAGGCTTCGGAGCAGGAAATGAATGGGCCGCAAAATATCCCCGCAGGATTCTATCAATCAATGAGGCCGCTTCTTATCGCAAAGAAAGGCGACAGAAAGGCGGATGTGAAAATGCCCGGTCAGAAGCCGGAGCCGGGCTGCGCGAGATAGGCGAGCTCCGCCTCGCTCGAACTGCGCCCGACGATCGCATTGCGATGCGGAAAGCGTCCGTATTTGACGATCACCTCGCGGTGACGCCGCGCGTAATCGGCATATTCGGCATCACCCAGCTCTTCGAACAGCGCCACCGAGCGATCCTGCTCGGCGAGCACTTCTGAATGCTCGAATGGCATGTAGAAAAAGCAGCGATGCGCCGCCGCAATCGCCTTGTCCGCCCCCGCCTCGATCGCGAGCTTCGCCTCCCGCAGCGCCAGCGGATCGGTCGCGAAGGCAAGCGGCGTGGCGCGGTAGATATTGCGGGGAAACTGGTCGAGGACGATGATCGCGGCCAGACGCTGCTCGGGCGTCGCCCGCCACGTCTCGACGCCGCCGCCGGCAAGCGTCAGATGCGTGTCGCGAAACCGCGCCATGATCTGCTCGTCCAGCGCCAGCGACGACCGGAACCACATGTCACGGCCACATTCTTCCAGCCAGAAGCGCAGCACCTCGTCAGGCGTACAGATTTTAGCCAAGCGTCCCTCCCCGGCGCTTCGTCAGCCGCTCAGCCGATCGAGAAGACAAGCGTTGCCCGCGTGCCGCGATGTTCCCTGTCGTAGCCGAGCTCGGATTTCAGGCTAGCGGCCATCGCGGTCAGGATTTTCGTGCCGAGGCCCGTGCCCTTTGCCGGACCGGCATGATCGAAACCGGCACCATCATCCTCGACAATGACGCGCAGGAGATCGTCGGTCTGGTCGATGATGACGCGAACCTCGCCCTCGATGCCGTCGCCATAGGCGTATTTGAAGGCATTGGTGACGAGCTCGCTGACGATAAGGCCGAGCGTGATGACCTTGTCGGTCGCCAGATTGACCGGCTTTGCCGCCAGCACCACCCGGTGCGGCCGCTTGTCGTCGCGCATCGACGCCTCGAGCTCGGTCAGCAGGCTGCCGAGATATTCGTCGATCTGCACGGTGCCGACCTGGCGATTGGTATAGAGGCGGCGGTGCACGCTGGCGATCGCATTGATGCGCATCTGCGTTTCCTGCAATGCGTCGATCGCCACCTGGTCCGTCGTCATCGACGACTGCATGCGGATCAGCGCGCCGACGAGGCCGAGGCTGTTGGCAATGCGATGATTGACTTCGGCGAGCAGCATTTCGGCATGGTCACGCTGCTGGCGGATCACTTCCTGCGCCTGCGCTGTCTCGCGGCGGAAGCGTGCCCGCTCCAGCCCCTGTTCGAGGGCGGCGGCCAGAAGATCGAAATAGTCGTGCGAGATGCCCTTCAAAACGTAATCGTCAGCCCCCGCCTTCAGGGCGGCGACGGCAACGCTCGTATCACCGGACGCGGTGGCGTAGATGACGGGCGGATGATCCGGCAGTTCCATCAGCTTCGGCAGGATGTCGAGCCCGGTTTCGGCCTTGAGGAAGTGATCGAGGATGACCGCATCGATGCCGCCTTCGGCAACACGCTTCAGCCCCGTCGCGCCGTCTTCCGCCCATTCGACGGTAAAACCCCGCCGGGACAGATTGCGACGCATCAGCATTGCGAGCGCATCGTCGTCATCGATGTAGAGGATGCGGATCGTCTTGCCCGCATCGACCGTGTCGTCACCCATTCCGCCTCCGGACTCTGCCTCGCAGCAACGTGGCTGCCTGGCGGCCGAATCGTCTGCTCTGGATTGTCGTATTGTATCGGTCATCGTGCGTAAACAGCAGCAAATCCGCCCCGTCCCCGGAAATATATCGACCGTCGAATTTCAAACGACACCATCTGCAATGTACCTTCACCTTGCGGTAGTATCCGCCAAGGCGCGATTAAGAATGAAAAGACACAAGAGGACGCACTAACCCGCGCGATAAACGCCGGTAAGTCCAAATGGTTCCATCGCAATCAGACTTTTTTTGAGTATCGCCGGTGCTTCGAAACCTCGGCACCCGCCTCCGGCGGAAGCTTGGCAAACCGCAGGCAGGACACGATGCCGATCAGCCCGACGGTCAGAAACGCCCAGCGAAAATCCGAAAGCTCCGGCTGGGGCGCTGCGCGGAAGGCAGCCGAAATGTTGAGCGCAGCCGCTGCGACAGCAACACCCAGCAGCAGCGATACCTGCTGCAGCATGCTCGACAGCGTCGAGGCGGAGCTGCGCTGCGCCGAATTGATATCGGCAAAGGCCAGCGTATTGAGCGCCGTGAATTCCATCGAGCGCGACAGACCGGCGATGAACAGCATGGCATAGATCAGCACCTGCGGCGTGCTCTCGGTGAAAAAGCCGCAGACGATGATCGAGCCCGCCGCGATCAGGCCGTTGAACACCAGCACGTTGCGGAAGCCGAAGATCGCCAGCAGCGGCGTCGTCACCGTCTTCATCCCGAGATTGCCGAGGAAGTAGACGAGCAGGTAGGCGCCCGCCGCAATCGAGCTCATCCCGAACCCGAGCTGGAAGAGCAGCGGCAGCAGAAACGGCGTCGCATTGATCGCCACGCGGCAGGCTGTTCCGGCATAGAGCGTCGAGAGCGCGAAGGTCTGCACCTTGAAGGCCGAGAGATCGAGCAGCGGGTTTTGCGCAACGAAGAAGTGGCGCGTCGCGAGGTAGGAAAACAGCACGCCGCCGGCGAACATCGCGGCGACGGGCAGCATCCCGCCATGCCATTTGACCGAAATCTCCAGCGCCGTCAGCAGCAGCGTCAACCCGAGCGCGCTGAGGATGAAGCCGAGGATATCGAGCCTGCCTGTTTCCTCTTCCTTCTGCTCCGGCACGAAGCGCATCACCAGGAACAGACCAATCAGGCCGATCGGAATGTTGATCAGGAAGTTCCAGTGCCAGCTCGCATAGGTGGTGATGAACCCGCCGAGCACAGGGCCGACGACGGGTGCCGTCAGCGCCGGCCAGGTGATCAGCGCGATCGCCTGGACCAGTTCGGATTTCCGCGCGTTCTTCAGCACGATGATCCGCCCGACCGGCGTCATCAGCGCGCTGCCTGCGCCCTGGATGGCGCGGGCGATGATGAACTGCGTCAGGCTGCCGGAAAGGCCGCAAAGCAGCGAGGCGCCGGTAAAGACGGCGATCGAAATCAGGAAGATACGCCGGGCGCCGAAGCGGTCGCCGAGCCATCCAGACAGCGGAATGAAGGCGGAGCCGGTCAGCATGTAGACGGTGATGCCGATGCTCATAGACACCGGCTGCACCCCGAAGCTTGCCGCCATCTGCGGCAGCGACGTGGCGACGATCGTGCCGTCGAGGATCTGCATGAAGAAGGAAACGGCAACCACCAGCGCGACGATCTTCGCCTGGCGGGCGCTTGCCGCGTCGTCGATCTTGTCTGTCATGTCAGCCGGGGTCATCGAGAAGCCAATGCGATTGCGATTCCGTGGCGCCGGCGGCGGATGGCCCGGGGCGGACCGGCCGGCAAAAAGGGGATGACCGTGCATACGCCCCTTATCCGGCTTCGGAAAGGTCAAATCTTGCGTGATCGGTTCACTCTCTTTGGCACAAAATGCCCCGCCGGGCGTTTCATCGATCGTAAGGGCAAATCGCCCCCTTTTCGATTGAGGACATTTTCATGACGCCGGAAGACCGACGCGCCGTTTTCAGCCATCGCAAGATTGCAGCCACCGTCGAAGGAATGACCAAGGAAGATGGCAGCGACCTGCCGATCACGGGCAAATCGCTCGGCGACGCCATTCTCTTCGTCGTCGAGCAAGCCGCAACCGACGCCTCGAGCGTCCATATCGTCTATGGCGACAATGGCACGCTGAGCTACACCGACTGCCTGAGCATCTACCGCGAATATGGCGCCCAGCTGCGCAGCGAGGCACGCTGACGGCAAGACAGCACCGCCGAAACGGCATGGCAGCTATTCGCCGCCGCCCCTGCCTGGGGCGGTATTTCCCGCGTATGGAAGGCTGCGATCCCTCTCACGCGATTCTATGTCATGCCCTCCTCTGCCTCGCCGCTTCGCGGCGTCCTCGTCGCGTTTGCGGCCTATGCCGTCTTTGCCTTCAGCGACGCGTCGATCAAGATCCTCCACGGTGCGATCCCCGCCTATCAGATTGCCTTTCTCGGCTGCGCTTTCGGCATCGTCGTCCTCCCCTTCATCAAGGGCAAGGACGACAGCTGGACGGATCTGGTGAAGACCTCGAACCGCACTCTATGGATGCTGCGCTTTGCCTGCGGCGCGATCGGCGCCATCGCCTCGATCATCACCTTCACCAAGCTGCCGATGGCGGAAGCCTTCTGCCTGCTGTTCCTGCTCCCCTCTTTCGTCACTATCCTCTCGGTGATCTTCCTGAAGGAGGATGTCCGCTGGCAGCGCTGGACGGCCGTCATCGTCGGCTTCATCGGCGTGCTGATCGTGCTGCGCCCGGGCTTTCGCGAACTCTCCGTCGGCCATCTGGCAGCCGCGATCGGCGGCATCAGCGCCGCGATTTCGATCGTCATCCTGCGCGCCATGGGTCCGGCGGAAAAGCGCCTGTCGCTCTATGGCGCCGGCCTCCTGGGCACGCTGATCGTCAGCGGCCTGCTGATGGTCTCCAACATCGCCATCCCGACGGCACGCGAATGGTTCTTCATTGCGAGCTACGGCATTCTCGGCGCGATCGGCAACGTGCTGCTGATGACCGCCGCCCGCCTCGCTCCGGCCAATCTCGTGGCCCCGCCGCAATATAGCCAGATGATCTGGGCGATCGCCTTCGGCTACCTGATCTTCGACGACACGATCGACCTGCCGATGGCAGGCGGCATCGCGCTGATCATCTGCTCCGGCCTGCTGACTCTGGTGCGCGAGCGCAAGCGCGGGACGCCGCTGCCGACGGCCGTCGTCTCCTCCGACAACCAGGCGCCTGCGGTCACGACGGTCGCCACCGACTGAGCCGGTTTTGAAGCTCCGTGGCGGGAACAATCCGGGCATCGGCCTGTTCCCCCTAAAAGCACGGAGTTTTCATGGCTGATAAAAACAGGGCCGAGGGCCGGCAACCCTATATTTCTCCCGCCGAGGAGGAACAGCGTATCTACGAGCAGGAGCGCCGCAGCTGGCTGATCTGGACCTTCGGGATCGCCGGCGCCATCGTCGCGGTCATCATTGCAGGCACGGTCGCCATATCGCCCGGACCCGATCCCGCAACGACGGGATCGACGCCGAAACCACAGCATATCGAGACGCCAGCACCCTGAGCGGCTTTCCTGGAAAGCCGTTCGCCTGTATGACCGGGTGAATCTGGAAGGAAATGAAATGGCCGCACGCGACCGCTTTTCGAAGAAGCTCACCTGCCCGCAATGCGGCAATACCGGTATCGCAGAAGTCTCGGAAGACGATCACCCGACGCGCAAGCATCCGGCATTTCTAATAGACGAGATGCCGCGCGGCTTCTTCGAGGAAAAGGCCTCCAATTTTCAGGAGACCTATATCATCAGATGTGAGTGCAACCGGAAATTCGCCTTCCGGGCACTGACGGAAAAGACCGCCTGACGATCAGGCGAGACCGAGCGGAACCTCGGCAATCTTGCGTCCCGGACCATAGTCACGCTCATGCGAGGAACGGTAACGGCCATCACGCCGGCTGCTGACGTCGATGCGCTGGGTTTCGAAATGCCCATCCGCAAAGGTGCCGGTGTCGGCGGTTTCGACTTCGGGTTTGGCAGCAAAGATTTTGAAGATCATCGTTTCCTCCAGTTCGCTGCCACAACGGCAAGCAGCTCGCTTCCGTTCCACCCTACTGCCGATATAGTTAAAAAATTAACCATACCCGGACACGGAATTTCTGCTCATGAGGGGTAGCCGGCAAAGCGTGCCGCCCTAGTTCATATCGTGCGATGGAGATCGCTTTACTCTCACTTCCCCAGCTGCCCCGCCCCCGGCGGGGTTTCTTTCTATCGAAAGAAACGTCAGCAGCTCCTCATAGAAAAGCATGCATTTTCCCGGATCGCAACAAGTGCTAGTCTTGATTGCAGACGAACGGAGGGGAAATATCATGCCACGTCTAGCTGAACTTTACTTCAAAACCGCGGTCATCTTCTTCATCATCGGCATCGGCATCGGGCTGAAGATGGCGATATCGGAAGATCATACGGTGATCGGTGCACATGCGCACTGTAATCTCTTGGGATGGGTCAGCATGGCGCTGTTCGGCGTCTATTACGCGCTGAACCCGGCCAAGGCCGAGCGCCGGATCGCGATGATCCAATATTACATATATACGGCCGGCGTCGTGATCATGGTGCCGTCGCTCTACATGATGCTCGAAGGCAATATGGCGATGGAACCGCTCGTCGCCGTCTCCTCGCTGATCGTCTTTGTGGGCGTGCTGCTGTTTGCCTTCGTGCTGTTCTCTTCAAAGAGCACGATCAGCGCGCCGACGCCGCAGCCGATGCGCTAGGCGGCAGCCCGAAGGGCGCCGCCTGCAGGCCGGGCGGCGCTACTTCTTGGCACCGGCCGAGAGAACACGATGCGTGGCATTGTCCATGGCATGGCTCGCGTCCTGGCCGTCCTTCTTCAGGCCCCAGGCGGTATTCCCGCAGGAAGACAAAAGAAGAGCGGAAAGGCAGACAAAAGCGAGGGCGGACTTCGGCATTGATATCCCCTGTGTCGAAACTGGCAATGGGATGAAGATGTTACCAACTGTGCCGAAATCAATAGCGGCCGCAGCTTCGCTACGATTTATTCAACGTAACCGCGCAAATGCCAATGTCACGCCCGTGTCACGCTGGATTTTCCGGCATCAATGCTACAACCATGACGAGGCGTCAGTTTTGCGTATGTCCTCCTGTTCAAAGGCCCGCCTCACCCCTAACGCGGCGGGCCTCACCACCCTCGGGGTTCGCCATGTTGAAGCGATTGACCAGGTTTTTGAATCCACCACCGCCGAACAGCTATATCTGGCACCAGTGTGCCGCGCCCTTCCCGCCCCGCAAGTCGATCGACGGCAGCTATACGAGCGATGGACGGCCCACCTGGCGCCGCATCACCCCTGATGGCTGGGAATATCGCCAGGAAGACGCCGCCCGCGCCGATCCGCGGATGTTCGCATAACACCCATGATTTTCACGGCTTGCGCCGATCGCAGACTCACGGCTGACTGAGGGCTCTCAAGGCGTTTCAGCGAGCTTCCCCGATATGCTGGTCCACGAAGGCGATAGCCGCACATCTAAGATCGATCTCCTTCTCGCGGCCGTGCTCGCCTTTGTGGCGGGCGGCGTCAACAGCGCGGGCTTCCTCGCCTTCGGCTATTTCTCCGCCAACATGACCGGTAATGTCTCGATGATCTCCGATCACATGTCGATCCGCGAATTCAGCGCTGCCCTCGCCTTCCTGATGATTGTCGTGATGTTCGTGCTCGGCGCTTTCAGCGCCTCGCTGTTCATCGAGATCGGCAAGCAGCGGCGGCTTGCCAACATCTACGCCCTGACACTGCTCTCCGAAGCAGCGCTATTGCTCGCCGTCGGGCTTTATGCCGGCAGCGCCGGACCGGCCGCGAACGGCATCACCATCGCCGGGCTCCTCAGCTTCACCATGGGCATCCAGAACGCCGCCTCGACGCGCATCTCCGGCAGCCGCGTGCGCACCACCCATGTTTCCGGCATCGCCACCGATATCGGCGTCGGTCTCGCGCTGCTGATCGGCGGCAAGGCCGCACCGGAACGCCCGCAGATCGTCCGCCGCCTGACATTGCATGCTGCGACAGTGCTGTTTTTCCTGCTTGGCGGCGTCGCTGGCGTGCTCGGATACAAGGCGGCGGGCGGAAGCGTATTCTGCGCCTTCAGCGTCATCCTGCTGGCTCTCTGCGCCCGCTACATCAGACGCACCGCGATCGCGCGCTGACGGGCTTGTCTGGCCGGAAAACGCAACCATCTGATGATGGAGGCCAGAGACAATTCCTGCCGCCGCGCATGAGAGGGAATCCGCATATGAAGATCGTCATCGCCGCACTCGCCGCCGCAGTGCTTTTGCCGTCGGCCGCCTTCGCCCTGGATGCCATCGAGGTCAAGGCTCGCGATCACACCTGCAGCGAACTCGCGAAAATCATCCGCCAGAACCCGGCCGTCTTCGTCCGGATCGGCATCGGCGGCCGCAGTTTCCGCCACCCGCCATCGCAGTGCCGGCTGGGCGACAAATGGGCGACCACGAGCCTCAGGGACGCCACCGGAAAGCAGTGCGTTCTCGACTACGCCTGCGTCTACGATCCGGAATCTTTCTACAACAAATTCCCGCGTTAGCGGCTTTCCAAAACGCAAAAGCGCAGCGCCCCTGGTGGGGCGCTGCGGTGCTTTATCTTCAATCTTTTCAAGGAGAAGATGGTGGGTGATGTAGGGCTCGAACCTACGACCCGCTGATTAAGAGTCAGCTGCTCTACCAACTGAGCTAATCACCCATTCCCTTGCGTTTCCGCTCGGTGTCCCGTGCCTCTCGGCGCGGTGTGAGGGGGCGTATAAACAGGATATTCGACCTTGTCTAGCGCCCCTCGAAAAATTCTTCGATTTTTTTCTGCATGGCTGAAATGCAATGAAATCAAAGGTCGAGCGAACCCGTGGCCAAACGCACTGCCTGGCCGCCAATCCGGGCGTTTGAGATCGCTCCAGCCTCGACATCCATGTGAAGGTGGATAATCGAGGGCCGGCCCATTTCCACACCCTGTTCGATGGTGATCGGGTGATGACCATCAGGCAGACGGTCGAAATGGTGAATCGCTCCGGAGAGTGCAGCCGCCGCAGAACCGGTCGCCGGGTCCTCGACGATCCCCATTCCGCTCGCAAACATCCGCGCGTGGAACTTCGCCGAATGGTTCACCCCGCCGCGGCAGTAGATATAGGCCGAAGCCAGCGCGCCATCGACGAAGGGCACCGTCTTTTCCCAAAGCTGCGGATCGAACTCCATGCGCTGGGCCGCACCGACGTCATGGATCGGCACCAGCAGGAACGGCACGCCGGCGCTCCAGATCGACGGAACGTGATTCTCGAATCCCACCTCCGTCACCTTCAGCGACAGCGCGTTGGCGATACCGAGCTTTTCGAGCGGCATGGCGATCTGCTGCGATTTGCGCGGCAGATCGAATTCGGCAAAACTCGCGACGCCCTCGCGCAGCCGCACCGCACAGCGCACCGGCCCGACATTTTCTTCCAGCACGCAGACGAGATCGAGCGTCGCATCGCTGCCATGCGTGCGCTCGGCGAGCGCGATCGCGGTACCCACGGTCGGATGACCGGCAAAAGGCAGTTCACGGCCCGGCGTGAAGATGCGGATCCTGGCGCTATAGGCGGGATTGGCCGACTTCTGGACGAAGACGGTCTCGGACAGATTGGTTTCGCGGGCGATCGATTGCATCGCCTCGTCGCTCAGGTCCTCGCCGTCGAAGATGACGGCCAGCGGATTGCCGGCGAGCTTGCGGTCGGTGAACACATCGTAGACGCTGTAGCTGCGCGCCACATCGGCCTCCTTGAATCGGTCATCGAACCGCCAACCTGCCCGACCGGCGAAACGAGTGCAAGGTTTTAGGTTTTGTCTGGATTACCAAAATACCAATCGATGACCGGCAGCATGGCGACGTTATACGGATAGGCGGAATGATCGGCGGATCGGATCGCCACCGCACCGGCGATTTCCTTGTCTTCGGCCACCAACATATGCGCCGCGATCCGCTCGACGATCTCGTCCGCAGTCAGATCGAAACGATACAGCCGCATGACGGTGACGGTGCGGCGGAAGCGGCTGGCATAGTAGCTGTCGCCCGGCGTCGAATGGGCGAGATCGAGACCGGTCTCCTCCAGCACCTCGCGGCGCATGTTGAATTCGAGGTCACAGACGCCGGATGCGATATCCTCGGGCTCCAGCGAACCGGCAGCGAAATAGACCTGGCCGGGATTGGCGGTATGCGCGCCCATGCGGATCGCCACCAGCGCGTTGTCGGAGGTTTCGATGACAGGATAGGCGAACAGGTGCATGCCGCCCGTCCGGTCCTGTTGGCGCCGCCAGTACATGAAGGTCGAGAACGGGATCACGTATCCCTGCCCCCTGATCCCATCCTCGCCGAATGCCAGCCGGTGCTGAAACACCATGCGCCCGTCGAAAAGCGCCGGATTGGCCTTCACCTCGGCCTCCCAGTTGGCGGCGATCTCGTCGCGCCTGGATATCCGGTAGGGATGCTCGCCGTCGAGAACGCGAAGGTCGATCTTGGCAACGGGAAATACGGTCTGCTCCGGCGGCCAGCCGGCAAATTCCTCTGAAAATATCGAGTTCATTTCAAATCCAGTGTCATGACTACAGGGCAATGGTCGGACGCCTTTGGCCTGTCCCAGCCGGTGCGCGGATAGCGCTCGACTTCCTGGCCCGGCGGAAAGACGGTGCGGAAAGGCTGGCCGTGGCGGATGATTTCGGGCTGGCGCCCGGCATTGACGCTGGCTAGCGCCGGAGACAGCCAGATATAATCGAGCTGGCAGAGCCACTGCTCCTGAGGCCCGCGGGCGTGGTAGAGCGTCCAGCGATCCATTTCGTCGCGGCGGCGCATGACATTCTCGGCAAAACCGTCATGGCTGAAAACGTCGAGTGCGCTCTCGGCCTCGTTCTTGTGCTCGAACCGATAGCCGGTGCGGCGCGTGCCGATCACATCGACGCGTTCCTGGTAGTCGTTCATGTCGCCGCAGATGGCGAAATTCTTCGTGGCCGTCTGCCCGGCGCCGAAGCGGTTCTCGATGATCCGGCGCACGGCGCGCGCCTCGGCGCGGCGCACCGGCATGGTCGCCTGCCGCCCGTCCAGCCCGTCGCGCGGACTGCCCATCGATTTGAAATGCACGACATAGAGCGTGAAGGGCACGCCGCCGATCAGGAGATCGAGCTCTAGGCAGTCGCGCTTGAAGATCTTGTCGTCGATATGGGCATTCTGGCCCAGCGTCTCGTCGAACAGGTCGAGATCGCGATAGGTCAGCATCGCATGGCTCTTGATGTCGCGAAGCTCGATCTTGCGTCCGTCGCGCGTCTCCTCGCGCATCAGCACGGCAACGTCGATGCCGCGGCTGTCATTGCCCTCGACCAGATATTTCTGCCGGTAGCCATTGCCGACCATGCGGAACAGATAGCCGTATTCGAAGGCCTGCAGCGCCGCCATGTTGTCGATTTCCTGCAGGCAGAGGATATCCGCATCGGCATCAGCGATCGCCAAGGCCGTCATCTGGCGGGTATCGTCGGTCGCCGCGATCACGCGCGCCTGCTCCAGCTGCTGGTAGACGCCCTCGTTGCGCACCTCGAAGAGCTGGATGACCCGGTCCTGGCGCAGCTGGTTGCGAAAGCCGGTAAAGTCGAAACGCGTCATCAGATTTTCGACATTGAAGGTAGCGAGGCGAAGCGACATCAGGCATTCCCGTTTGCATGCTGCTTCGCCATTGGTACAGACGAAAATTGCATTCGTGAAGGCCGAAGCCCGATCAGAGCCGCCAGGCCGAACGCACCGCCGCCATCACGTTATCGCCCGCCGAAACCCGCTCGCGGCTGAAGGCGCGGAGAACTTGGCCATCGGCAAGCAACAGCTTCACCGCATAGCGCTCGCCCTCATAGAGCACGCTGTCGACGAGAGCGGGGATGCCCTCGCCGCCGATCACCACATCCTCGGGCCGCACGAGGATATCGCTCATGTCACCGCCCGTACCGGTAGCCTCCAGCGCCGTACGCATCACGTCCCAATCAAGCACACGCTTATCACCAAGCGGTGACGCAAGACGCAAGATAGCACCACGGCCGATCAACCCACCGACCATCCGTCCCTCCGGCCGCGCATAGATCTCGGCAGGCGCCGCCACCTGCAGCAGTCGCCCTTCCGACATCACGGCAACGTCGGTCGCCAGCGCCATCGCCTCGCTCTGGTCGTGCGTCACATAGATCATCGTCGCGCCGGAGCGCTGGTGGAACTCGCGGAACGTCTCTTCCATCTCCTGCTTCAGGTGCCGGTCGAGATTGGCGAGCGGCTCGTCGAGCAGCACGACATCGGGCGATGTCACCAGGCAGCGGGCCAGCGCCACGCGCTGCCTCTGGCCGCCGGAAAGATCGGCGGGGCGCCGGTCCGCATAGTCGCTGAGCCGCACCGTCGCCAGCGCCTCGCGCACCTTGCTGCGATAGGCCTCGCCCTTCACGCCGCGCACCTTCAGCGGATATCCGGCATTGTCGGCAACGCTCATATGCGGCCAGAGCGCATAGGACTGGAAGACCATCGCCATGTTGCGCCGCTCCGGCGGCAGCGATTGCGAGGCATCGGCAAGCAGCCGCTCGCCGAGATGGATCGAACCATCCGTCGGCGTTTCGAACCCGGCGATCATCCTGAGAACCGTCGTCTTGCCGCAGCCGGAGGGACCGAGCAGCGCCAGAAAGCCGCCGTCCCGAACATCGAGCGAAAGGCCACTGACGGCCGCACGCCCGGTGCCGAAGTCCTTGCTGACCTGATTGAGCGTCAGTTTCGCCACGGCACCACTCCCTTGGGCAGCCGCTTTGCCATCAGTTCCAGAAGTAGCATCATGAAAACGACCATCAGCACGACCAGCACGGAGAGCGCCGAAGCAAGATCCGAACTGCCGCTGTCGTCGAGATTATAGATCGCGACACCCAGCGTCTGCGTTCCCGCCGACCAGAGCAGCGCAGAGATCGTCAGCTCGTTGCAGGCAATGAGGAAGACGAGGATGACGGAGGCGCCGGCAGCAGGCGCAATCAGCGGCACGATGATATCGGCAAGCCGCCGAAAGAAGCCGGCTCCGGCAAGACGCGCGGCCTCTTCCAGCGCCGGATCGAGCTGATGAAAGGCGCTGACGACGGGCTTCAGGCTGACGGCGAAGAAGCTCGAGAGATAGGCAACGAGAATGATCCAGACCGTGCCGTAAAGCGTGACGTTGACAACCGGCAGCGGCGCCGCAAAGACCAGAATGAAGGACACGGCAATGACGATGCCCGGCAGCGAATAGGGTATCTCGATCGCACTCGAAACCAGCCGCGCCAGAAGATCCCGCCGCCTGCTGAGCGCATAGGCGGCAAGCACGGTCACCACCAGGAGACACAGAGCAGCACCCGCCGCCAGCGACAGCGAATTGACGAACGCAGTGCGGGTGATCGCCTGGCGGAACAGGATTTCCGAGAAGGCGTGAAAGGACATGGTCTTGAAGGTCAGCGGCACGCCGTAAGCCGGAACCAGCGCGCCCGCGACCAGCGCGAAGAACGGCGCCGCCAGCATGAAGAACAGCACGATCCAAAGCAGCGGCGTGAAGACATGACGCCAGCCGCCGAGCTCGAATGCGGCGGTCGCCCCGGAGAGACCCAGCACCCGGTAATCCCGCCCGCGAAGCGCCCGCTCCTGGATGGCGAGACCCGCGACCGAGATCAGCGCGATGATCGCCGAGAGCAGCGCCACGTCCCCGAAGGTGCGGCTGGTGAAGGCCGAGAATTTCGAGAAGATCAGCGTCGGCAGCGTATAGATCGAAGCCGGAATGCCGAGGATCGCAGGAATGCCGAAATTGCCGGTGCAGGAGACGAAGGAGATCGCCGCACCCGCGATGACACCGGGCAGTGACAGCGGCAGGATGATATCGCGAAACACCCGCAGGCTGGAGGCGCCGGAAAGCCGGGCCGCCTCGACGCCGTCGCGCGGCAGGCTCATCAACCCGGCCCGCAGCGCGAGATAGACGAGCGGCGCATGCTGGACGCCGTAGAGCAGCGCGATGCCGCCGACCGAATAGAGCGGCTGCGGCGTGCCGAGCGGCGGGGCGATATGCAGCGCCTTCAGAAGCGGGCTCGATGGCCCGGACATCTGCACCCAGGCAAGCGCCGTGACCTGCGGCGGGATCATCATCGGCAGCACGAACAGGAAGCTGATCAGCCCCTTGCCGCGAATATCCGTCAGCGTCAGCAGAAAGGCGAAAGCGCAGCCGATGACGAGCGAGATGATGGTGCCGAACACCGCCGTCAGCAGCGTATAATAGGTCGCCGACCAGAGCGCCGGGTCGCCGAGCACCGCCCCTGCCCCGCCATTCGACAGCGCAGCGATCCCCGCCACCGCCAGCCGCGCCAGCGGCAGGACGCTCAGAACAAGCACCACCAGAATGATAAAGGGAAACAGCCAGGCTGGCTGGCTGTTTCCCGGACGAACGTAACCCTGCATCGACTATCCGGTTTCGATCAATTCGACCCGTAGATACCCGAGAAGGTCTTCAGATCCTGATCCGTATTCTTCAGCGCCTCGGCGGCATTGATCGGCAGCACCTTGATGCTGTCGCGCGCCGGAAAGCCTTCCGGCAGCTTCATGCCGTTGCGGGCCGGAATATAGCCGAGTTTCAGGAAGCCTTCCTGGCCTTTTTCCGAGAGAACGTAGTCGACGAACTTCTTCGCCGCATCGGCATTCTTGGCGCTGGCGAGGATGCCGACCGGCTCGGTCACGGCCGAAACGCCTTCTTCCGGGAAGACGAACTCGACCGGCGCGCCCTTGGCCTTCTCGCGGATCGGCATGTAGTCGACGACCATGCCGTAAGCCTTTTCGCCCGAGGCGACGGCCTTCAGGATGGCGCCATTGCCGCCGGCGGCGGTCGCTCCGTTATCGGCAAGCGCCTTGTAGTAATCCCAGCCGAGACCGGAAACGCCGGCCAGCGTCTGCGCATGGATCAGCGCCGCACCCGAGGTCAGCGGGCTCGGCATCGTGACGAGGCCCTTGGCTTCCGGCTTCGTCAGGTCCTTCCAGCTCGTCGGCTTCATCGAGGCCGAGGTGTTGTACATGATGCCGGTGGTGATCAGCTTGGTCGAATAGTAGTAGCCGTCGGCGTCATAGAGCGCCGCATCGTAGTTGGCGGCTTCCGGCGACTTGTAGGCCATCAGCTTGCCGGCTTCCTTCAGACGCTCGAGCGTCACGGTATCAGCGATCAGCAGAACGTCGGCAACCGGATTGCCGGCCTCGATCTCGGCCTGCAGCTTGGCCATGATCTTCGGCGTGCCGTCGCGCACCCAGTCGACCTTGATATCGGGGTTGGCGGCCATGAAGCCGTCGACGGTCGCCTGTGCGTCTTCGTTCGGCTGGCTCGTATAGAGCACCAGATTGCCGGCATGGGCGGAAACGGAGACGAGACCGGCCGCGATCAGCGCAGCGAGAGCGGAGAGCTTCTTCTTCATGGTGATATCCCTGAGCGTGAAAGTTAGCCGTTCCATAGACAGGCCGAATAACATGATTGTGACAGTCGGCTAAAGATGCCGCGTCGAAGATGGCCATCTGCGCTTGACCATGACGCCGAGCCGCTATTTGTTTGCGGCAGATTGCGCGTTTCCGTTCAAATTTGGGAGAGAGGATAATGGAATATCGTCTGCTTGGCCGTTCCGGCCTGAAGATTTCAACCGTGACCATGGGCACCATGACCTTCGGCGGCGTCGGCTGGGCGAAGGCGACCGGCAGCCAGGATGTGGCCGAAGCCAGCCGCCTCGTCGATCTCTGCCTCGATGCCGGCGTCAACCTGATCGATACCGCCGACGTCTATTCGGCCGGCGCCTCCGAGGAGATCATCGGCGAAGTGCTCGGTGGCAAGCGCAAGAACGGCGTCATGCTCGCCACCAAGGCCCGCTTCCGCATGGGTGACGGCCCGAACGATGTCGGCTCCTCACGCCAGCACCTGATCGAAGCCTGCGAAGCCAGCCTTCGCCGCATGAAGACCGATGTCATCGACCTCTACCAGCTGCATGAATGGGACGGGCAGACACCGGTCGAGGAAACCATGGAGGCACTCGATACGCTCGTGCGCCAGGGCAAGGTCCGCTATATCGGCTGCTCCAACTTCTCCGGCTGGCACATCATGAAGGCGCTCGGCGTCTCCAGAGAGCATAACTACCAGCGCTTCGTCAGCCAGCAGATCCACTACACGCTGGAAGCCCGCGATGCCGAATACGAACTGCTGCCGGTGTCGATCGACCAGGGCCTCGGCGTCCTCGTCTGGAGCCCGCTGGCCGCCGGCCTGCTCTCCGGCAAGCACCGCCGCAACCAGGCGACGCCTGAGGGCACCCGCCAGTTCGCCGGCTGGCCCGAGCCGCCGATCCGCGACGAGAACCGTCTGTGGAATATCGTCGATACGCTGGTCTCGATCGCCGAAAGCCGCGGCGTCTCGGCCGCCCAGGTGGCGCTCGCCTGGCTGATCGGCCGCAGGACGGTGACCTCGGTCATCATCGGCGGCCGCACGGAAGCGCAGTTCAAGGACAATCTTGCAGCAGCCGACCTGAAGCTGACAGCCGAAGAGCGCAAGCGCCTCGACGACGTCAGCGTCCCGCCGCTGCTCTATCCCTACTGGCACCAGCGCAACACGGCGAGCGACCGGCTGAGCGAGGCCGATCTCGAACTGATCGCCCCGCACCTGAACCAGTAAAAATCAGAGAATGATCGGCGCCTTTCAGGCGCCGATTTGGCATCGGAGAACCGCTATCCGCCGAGCCTTTCAAGAACCTTCGTAAATCTCAACCCGGTATGTTCATACCCGCAACGCTTGTAGAGGCGGTGCGCGTCTTCTCGGCGGGAGTTGGGTTTCACCGTCGCGAGGCGGGCGCCGCGGTCATAGAGCCAGCGCTCGCCATGAGCGACCAACAATCCGGCAATGCCTCTTCCCCTGAAGTTCGAGGAAACGACCAGCGCGACGATGGCACCATCAAGATCGTCTCGGTAGAGCGTCGGAGAGACGGACAAGCCAATCATTCCGGCAACCGCACCGTCTTCATCGGCGACAAATATAGCGTGGTCCTCACGGCCACTCAGCCGCTCAAGTCGGGCGGTCATTCTGTCGGAGGTTGTCGGATAACCCAGTTCGGCCATCAGCCTCGCCAGCTCCTCGGCATCAGACAGAGTTGCCATCCTGACCTTGATCCCGCTCATCGTCGTTCCTCAACCTTCCGAAGCGGCGGGAAGATGCAACGCGAGGCGAGTCGATGCAACCGGGTATCCGACAGGAGCTCGCGTCGCACCAATCACGCCGACTATCCGCCCTAAAGCGCGCCGATCTCACCGGCGACCAGCTTGCCGAGACGGCCAATGCCCTCCTCGATCATCTGATCGTTGGCGCAGGAGAAGCTGAGGCGGATGGTGTTGGCGCCCGAGCCGTCGGCGAAGAAGGCCTTGCCGGGAACGAAGGCGACCCGCGTGGTCTCGATTGACTTGGCGAGCAGCGCCGCGCCATCCATGCCCTCCGGCAGCGTGATCCAGATGAACATGCCGCCTTCCGGTTTCGTCCAGCTGACACCATCAGGCATGTGCCTGGCGAGTGCTGCCAGCATCGCATCGCGGCGATGGCCGTAGGCGGCCTTGATCTTGGCGACCTGCGCATCGAAACCGCGCTCGGCCACCTCGGCGATGGCGATCTGGTTGATCGTCGAGGAATGCAGGTCGGCCGCCTGTTTCATCAGCACCAGCTTGCGGATAACGGGCGCGTTGGCGACGATGAAGCCGACGCGAAGGCCCGGCGCCAGCGTCTTCGAGAAGCTGCCGCAATAGATCGTGCGAGTATCGTTGATATGGCCCTTTTTGGCGATCTCGAGCGACAGGATCGGCGGAATCGCCTCTCCGTCGTAGCGGAGATTCTGATAGGCCGCGTCCTCGATGACGGCAATATCGAGATCTTCGGCCAGCGCCAGAACCTTCTCGCGGCCTTCGCGGTCGACAGTCTCGCCGGTCGGGTTGGAGAAGTCGGCGGAGAGATAGGCGAACTTCACCTTGCCGCCGTTCTGCGCGGCTGCCGCCTTGTAGCTCTCGGGCGTGCGGTTGCCGTTTGGCGTCAGCTGGTCGTAGGAAGGCTCATAGGCGTTGAAGGCCTGCAGCGCGCCGAGATAGGTCGGCCACGTCACCAGTGCCGTATCCTTCGGCGACAGGAAGAGCTTGCCGAGATAATCGAGGCCCTGCTGCGAACCGGAGACGATGAAGACGTTTTCGGCCTCGCAGGCAATACCGAGACCGGCCATCTGCTTCACCAGCCATTCGCGCAGCGGCTTGTAGCCTTCGCTGACCGAATATTGCAGCGCCGAGTTGACCGCGCCGCCATCGAAAATCCCGGCATAGGCTGCCTTGAACTCCTTGTCCGGAAACAGCGCCGGATCCGGAATGCCGCCGGCAAAGGAGATGATATCGGGCTGATCGAGCAGTTTCAGCAGTTCTCTGATTTCGGAGGCGCGCATGCGTGACGAGCGCGTCGCAAACATTTCATCCCAGTTCAGCATCGGGGTTTCCTCAGTCTCTTTTTATGATGCTGGCAGATCACCACGGCACAGAAATTATGTCAACAATGCTGACCTATTTTCTTGTCGCGGTGACAAGTTTGGGCGAATTGGTCGCGGAAAGCGGCACTGATGAGAAAACCGGACCGAATTGCCTCGAACATTCGCCGCACCCAGTCATCATTCGCTGACGAAATGCCGAAACTCGCTGAAACAGACCTTTCCAAAGCGGGTACGGCAGCAGTAGTGTGCCGCGCATTATTCAATGGACTACCAAGGTGCCAGCAATGACCGCGACGTCGCCCTCTCCTGAAATCACAATCGAATTCCACAAGTCTCCCGTCTCCGACGCCGACCGCGTCAAGGCGCTTGAGACCCCCGGCTTCGGCAAGGTCTTTACGGATCACATGGTCCTGGCGAAATGGACCGCCGACAAGGGCTGGCACGACGCGAAGGTGACGCCGCGCCGCCCGCTGGAACTCGACCCCGCCAGCGCCGTCCTGCACTACGCCCAGGAAATCTTCGAGGGCATGAAGGCCTACAAGGCTGATGACGGCCGCGTCCTTCTCTTCCGTCCGGAAGAAAACGCCCGCCGCTTCGCCCAGTCGGCGGCCCGCATGGCAATGCCCGCCGTGCCTGAAGATCTTTTCCTGAAGGCCGTCGAAGAGCTCGTCCGCGTCGACAAGAACTGGATCCCCTCGGGCGATGCCAGCCTCTACCTCCGCCCGTTCATGTTCGCCAACGAAGCTTTCCTCGGCGTTCGTCCGGCGCAGGAATATATCTTCTGCATCATCGCCTCGCCTGTTGGCGCCTACTTCAAGGGCGGCGCCAAGGCTGTGTCGCTCTGGGTCGAGACGGAATATACCCGCGCGGCCGCCGGCGGCACCGGTGCAGCGAAGTGCGGCGGCAACTATGCGGCCAGCCTCGTGGCCCAGGCCGAAGCCGCAAAGAAGGAATGCGACCAGGTCGTCTTCCTCGATGCAGCCGAACACCGCTGGGTCGAAGAACTCGGCGGCATGAACGTCTTCTTCGTGATGAACGATGGTACGGTCGTCACCCCGCCGCTCGGTGGCACGATCCTGCCGGGCATCACCCGCGCTTCGGTCATCGTGCTTGCCGAGGAAAAGGGCCTGCGCGTCGAACAGCGTCCCTATTCCTTCGACGAATGGCAGGCTGATGCCAAGAGCGGCAAGCTCGTGGAAGCCTTCGCCTGCGGCACGGCCGCCGTTCTCGCAGGCATTGGCCTCGTGCGCCATGCCGGCGGCGAGTTCCTGGTCGGCGACGGCCAGACCGGCAAGCTGACATCAGAACTGCGCCAGCAGCTCGTCGGCCTGCAGAAGGGCACCACCAACGACGAGCGCGGCTGGACCCGCCTCATTCCGGCCTGACCTTGCGTTAGCCGCAACGGACGAAACCACCTTCGAAACCGGGCTCCTCGCCCGGTTTCTTGCTATTGGAGAGGTCCCCAAGCATGTCCAACGACGAAACCTCAGCCTTCTACGACGGCAATGCCGAAACCTACGCCTCCCGCGAGCGACGCCTGCCAACCAAGCGCCTCGATGCCTTCCTCGCCGCACTCCCGGCGGGCGCAAAAATCCTCGAACTCGGCTGCGGCGGCGGGCAGGACAGCGCCTATATGCTGGGAAAGGGTTTCGACGTGACGCCGACGGATGGATCGGCAGAGCTCGCCAGGCAGGCGGAAAAACTGATCGGCCGGCCGGTGACCGTCATGCGGTTTCAGGATCTGCAGGCCATCGGCGAATTCGACGGCGTCTGGGCGGAAGCCAGCCTGCTGCATGTTCCCCGCGGGGAACTTTTCGACGTTTTCTCCCGCATCCACGGCGCCCTCAAACCGGGCGCTCCCTTGCATGCCAGCTTCAAGGCCGGAGAAGCCGAGGGACATGACGGCTTCGGCCGCTATTACAACTACCCCTCGCCCGATTGGCTCTCGCAGTGCCTGACCGCAGGCGGCTGGCGCGACATCGCACTATCGGAAGCCGATGGCGGCGGCTACGACGGCAAGCCGACCCGCTGGCTCTTCCTCACCGTCCGGAAATGAAAAAGGCCGGAGCTTTCGCCCCGGCCTCTCGCAATATCAGTCGCAGAAGCGATTAGTTGACCGACTTGTCGACCAGCTTGTTCTTGCCGATCCACGGCATCATGCCGCGAAGCTTGGCGCCGACTTCTTCGATCTGGTGGCTGTCGTTCATGCGGCGGATGCCCTTGAAGCGCGAGCCGCCGGCACGGTATTCCTGCATCCAGTCGGACGTGAACTTGCCGGTCTGGATGTCGTGCAGGACGCGCTTCATTTCAGCCTTGGTTTCAGCCGTGATGATGCGCGGGCCGGTGACGTATTCGCCCCACTCAGCCGTGTTCGAGATCGAGTAGTTCATGTTGGCGATACCGCCTTCATAGATCAGGTCGACGATCAGCTTCACTTCGTGCAGGCACTCGAAATAGGCCATCTCCGGAGCGTAGCCGGCTTCGGTCAGGGTTTCGAAACCAGCGCGGATGAGCTCGACGAGACCGCCGCAGAGAACGACCTGTTCGCCGAAGAGGTCGGTTTCGCACTCTTCGCGGAAATTGGTTTCGATGATACCCGAACGGCCGCCGCCGACGCCGCAGGCGTAGGAGAGAGCGAGTTCAAGAGCGTTGCCCGAAGCGTTCTGGTGAACGGCAACGAGGCAGGGAACGCCGCCGCCCTTCTGGTATTCGCCGCGAACCGTGTGGCCCGGGCCCTTCGGCGCGATCATGACGATATCGACGGAAGCCTTCGGCTCGATGAGGCCGAAGTGGATGTTGAGGCCGTGTGCGAAAGCGATCGCAGCGCCGTCACGGATGTTGGCGGCGATGTCGGCCTTGTAGATGTCGGCCTGCAGTTCGTCCGGGGTGGCCATCATCATCAGGTCGGCCCAGCCGGCAGCTTCGGCAACGGTCATGACCTTGAAGCCATCGGCTTCGGCCTTCTTGATCGTCGGCGAACCGGCCTTGAGGCCGATGACGACGTTCTGTGCACCGCTGTCCTTCAGGTTCAGCGCGTGGGCGCGGCCCTGCGAACCGTAGCCGATGATGGCGACCTTCTTGGACTTGATCAGGTTGAGATCGGCATCACGATCGTAATAGACGCGCATTGTAGAGTTCCTTCCCTTTTGCTTGTCGCATCGTTTGATAGACGCGGAGATCAGGCGAGTGCCGGCATCTCCGCAAGAACCTTCTCCGTGCCGTAAAGGCGCAGGAAAGCGGTGACCGCCTTCTCCGCCTGACGGCCCGTATCCTTGAGGCCCGGTTCGCCGAGCAGCATGCGCACATGCAGGTCGGAGACAACAAGGCCGTAAAGCGTGTGATATGCCTCGTCGGCATCATGAAAGCGTAATAGCCCTGCCCGCTTGCCGGCATCGATCAGCGCCATGGCGCGGCGGTCGATCTGGCGGCGGCCGCGTTCGAGCAGCAGCTTGCCGAGCTTGGAGCCGTCGCGATGGGACTGGCCGATCGCCAGCCGGTTCAGCGCCAGCGACACGTCGCCGGCGAGAACTTCCAGGAGATCGCGGGCAAAGATGACGACGTGGTCGTGCAGGCTGGCCGAGGTCAGGCGCTCGCCGTTGCGCTCGAAGGTGCGCACCTTGCTGGCCTGATAGGCGATCATCGCCGACAGCAGGCCGTCGCGATCGCCAAACCATTTGTAGAGGCTTTCCTTAGAGCAATTGGCGGCGCGCGCCACGCCCGAGGTGGTAAGCGCTTTTTCTCCGCCATCGACGAGAAGCTGCAACGCCTGCTCCAGAACGGCGTTCTGACGCGGCGAAAATTCGCTGGGCTCCAAGGTTTCGGCAGACACGATAAGCACTCCCCAATACGTACCGTACGGTACGGTTCGCGGCGTGTTATGAACGAGGTGCTTTTCGCCGTCAAGCGAAATTCGTTGCTGCGACGCATCAAAAGAAAAGCGCTACTCGGCGGCCATCTGCCCGCGCATCGCCTCGATGTCCTTCAGCGGCGGCAGACCGTAGAGACGGCTATATTCGCGGCTGAATTGCGACGGGCTCTGATAGCCGACGCGATATCCCGCCGTCGCGACATCGACATGCTCAGTCAGCAGCAGCCGGCGCGCCTCATGCAGACGCAACTGCTTCTGATATTGCATCGGCGTCATCGCCGTGACCGCCTTGAAGTGGTGATGCAGCGACGACGCGCTCATGCTGACGTGGTCGGCCAGGTCCTCGATGCGCAGCGGCTGGACGAAATTGGTGCGCAGCCAGGCGACGGCCCGGGCAACCTTGTGGCTCTGGCTTTCGGCAAGCGTCATGTCGAGCAGCCGCGGACCATCGGGGCCGCTCAGCAGGCGATAGGAGATCTCCTGCTCGATCAGCGGCGCCATCGCCGGAATGTCCTGCGGATTATCGAGCAAGCGCAGCAGCCGGGCCGAGGCATCGAGCAGCTCCGGCGGCGCCGTCTTGACCACCAGACCGCGGGCATCGTCAGGCGATGGCGGCACGCGCTGGATCCTTGTCTTCGACAGGAGATCGCTGAGCTTTTCGCTGTCGATGAACAGCGTGAAGCAGAGATAGGGAATATCGGCTGTCGCCTGCGTCACATGCGAGGCAACCGGCAGGTCGAGCGAGGTCAGCACATATTGCCCGGCGCCATAGACATGCACGTCGGAACCGACCATCAGCCGCTTGCTTCCCTGCAGGACCAGGGAGAATCCGGGCTTGTAGGCCATGTGCTGCAGCCGCGTCGGACAGCTGCCCTTGAACACATGCAGGTTCTCGATCGCCGTCTCGGAATCCCCGTCTTTCCTGGCGTAACGGGCAATGATCGATGTCATTTCATCGAAGGGGCCAATATGTAACGTCATAACATTACCATTTGTTTTCTTGATGTTACGCCACAGGCGCTTGGCCAGATCATGGATCGGATGGCGTTTGGGCGCAAGGAGATTTGCAGGATCGTACAAGAAGCTTGCAGGATCGCTATACCGCTTGTGACGAGAGCCGGGGCATAGTCCGCCATCCCTTCCACCCTCCTGAAAAGAAGGAACTACCCCATGCCAATCGCAAGAGGCTATGCCGCTACCGACGCATCCAAGCCGTTGACGCCGTTCACCTTCGAACGCCGTGAACCGAATGCCGACGACGTCGTCATCGACATCAAGTATGCCGGCATCTGCCATTCGGACATTCATACCGTCCGCAACGAGTGGAAGAACGCCGTCTATCCGATCGTGCCTGGCCATGAGATCGCCGGTATCGTCACCGCCGTCGGCGCCAACGTCACCAAGTTCAAGGTCGGCGACCACGTCGGCGTCGGCTGCTTCGTCGACAGCTGCGTCGGCTGCGCCAGCCGCGATGTCGACAACGAGCAGTATATGCCCGGCCTCGTCGGCACCTACAACAGCGTCGAAGCCGACGGCAAGACGGCGACCCAGGGTGGCTATTCCGACTCGATCGTCGTCAAGGAAGGCTATGTCCTGTCGATCCCGGAAAACCTGCCGCTCGACGCCTCCGCGCCGCTGCTCTGCGCCGGCATCACCCTCTACTCGCCGCTCAAGCACTGGAATGCCGGCCCCGGCAAGAAGGTAGCGATCGTCGGCATGGGTGGCCTCGGCCATATGGGCGTGAAGATCGGCGCCGCCATGGGCGCTGACATCACCGTCCTCTCGCAGTCGCTGTCGAAGAAGGAAGACGGCCTGAAGCTCGGCGCCAAGGAATACTACGCGACGAACGATGCCGAGACCTTCACCAAGCTCGCCGGTACCTTCGACCTGATCATCTGCACGGTCAGCGCCGAAATCGACTGGAACGCCTATCTCGGCCTGCTCAAGGTCAACGGCTCTATGGTCGTCGTCGGCGCTCCCGAGAACCCGATCCCGGTTCACGCTTTCTCGCTGATCCCCGGCCGCAAGAGCATCTCCGGCTCGATGATCGGCTCGATCAAGGAAACCCAGGAAATGCTGGATTTCTGCGGCGAGCACAACATCGTCTCCGAGATCGAGAAGATCAACATCCAGCAGGTCAACGAAGCCTACGAACGCGTCCTCAAGAGCGACGTCCGCTACCGCTTCGTCATCGACATCGCCTCGCTGGCAGCCTGATGCATTGAATAAGGGGTGGCGCTCAGCGCCGCCCCACCAAGTCCGTGCGCCACCAACCCGTCGCGCCCGGAGCCCCCTGACCCTGCCCTCTCCCCGCTGGGGAGAGGGAGAGTTGGCGCAAGGGGCTGCCGCTGCTTCCCTTCTCCCCATCGGGGAGAAGGTGGCCTGAAGGGCCGGATGAGGGGGCCCCGGGCACCAGTTTTCCTTTATAGAGCGCCGTTAATTCTCCTCCCGCATCGTCTCCTTCTGCGTGATCAGCCGCGCGCTGTGCTGGCCGCTCAGATAGATCCACAGCCAGCTCCAGGCGACGGCGAAGCGTGAGCGGGTGCCGATCAGGAAATAGATGTGGGCGATGCCCCAGACCCACCAGGCGAGCCAGCCCTTCAGCTTGATCCTGCCGAAATCCATGATCGCCGCACTCTGGCCGATCGTCGCAAGGCTGCCCTGATGCCGGTAGCGGAAGGCTGCGGGCGCCTGCCTCCCGGCGATCCTGGCGCGAATGACCTTCGCCACATAGGAACCCTGCTGCTTAGCCGCCGGCGCGATGCCGGGAACCGGCTTGCCATCCGCCTGGATTACCTGCGCGGTATCGCCGATGACGAAGGCGTCAGGCAGACCCGGCGCCGTCAAATCCTTCTCGACCACCGCGCGCCCTGCTCGGTCGGCGGCAACGCCCAGCCACTTCGCGGCCGCGGAGGCTTCGACACCGGCAGCCCAGACGATCGTCCGGCTCGCGATGAACTTCTCGCCGATCGACACGCCGTCGGCGCTGCAATTGGTCACCGGCTCGCGCAGGTGCACCTCGACGCCGAGCTTCTCGAGCTCGCGCTGCGCATAGGCCGAGAGCTCCTCGGCAAAGGCCGGCAGCACGCGCGGCCCGGCCTCGATCAGCACGACGCGGGTCTTGCGCGTATCGATATTGCGGAATTCGCCCGGCAGCGTCTTGTGCGCCAGCTCGGCGATGATGCCGGCAAGCTCGACGCCTGTCGGTCCGGCACCGACGATCGCAAAGGTCAGCAGCGCCTCGCGGATGGCGGGATCGGTCTCGGTCTCGGCGCGCTCGAAGGCCAGCAGCAGGCGCCGGCGGATCGTCGTCGCATCCTCGAGCGTCTTCAGGCCCGGCGCCACGGGCTCCCACTCGTCGCGACCGAAATAGGCATGCGTCGCCCCCGTCGCCAGCACCAGCGTATCGTAAGGCAAGGTCATTCCGTTGCGTAAGCTGACGGTCTTGGCCGCGCTGTCGACGCCGGTGACTTCGCCGAGCAGCGTCGTCACATCCGGACGATTGCCGTAGAGATGACGGATCGGCCAGGCGATCTCGGAGGTCGACAGGATGGTCGTGGCGACCTGATAAAGCAGAGGCTGGAAAAGATGATGGTTGCGCCGGTCGACGAGCGTGATTGCCGCGCCGGCACCCTTGAGATCATTGACGAGCTGCAGCCCGCCGAAACCGCCGCCGACAACGACGACGCGATGTTCGCTCATGACAACCCCCTTTAGCGTCATTCAGCCGACGCTAATGTCGTCACTTCCAGGGCAGTTTCAATGAACGTTTGCGAATAGCTCCCCTGCAGCTATCCGGCATATCCGACAGGGATCGCCGTGCCACTCTTCAGGATCTCCATCGAGATCGAGGCCGAAACATCGAAGAGCTCGATCTTGCGGACGATCTGCTTGTAGATCACGTCGTAATGCTCGACCCGCGGCAGCACGATCTTCAGGATATAATCGTGATTGCCCGTCAGACGGTGCGCCTCGACGATCTCCGGCACGCTGCTGATCGCCTTGCGAAAGCTCTCGATCCATTCGTCGGAATGATGCGCGGTCTTGATCAGCGCGAAGACAGTGGTCGGAACCCCCATCTTCTCCCGGTCGAGCACGACGATCCGCCGCGCAATATAGCCGCTCTCCTCCAGCCGCTGGATGCGCCGCGAACAGGCCGACACCGAAAGCGAGACCCGCTCGGCGAGCTCGCTCACGGATATCCCGGCATCCGCCTGCAGCAGGTCGAGAATCCTGCGGTCGCGATCATCAAGCATTGCCTCACCTCCATCATGCGCTCAATTTTTGCACGATCTGTCATTTCTCCACAAAATGGAAGCGCCATGTCGCATTGCCGCTAAAACAATGCAAACATTCGGCGCGCGGTGTGCGGCATGATTTGCACATCGAATACATGACATGGGAGAACGGAAATGCGCACAATCGGCCTGATCGGCGGCATGAGCTTCGAGAGCTCTGCAGTCTATTACCGGATGATCAACGAGATGGTGCGCGAGCGCTGCGGCGGCCTGTCCTCGGCCGAACTGCTGATGCATTCCGTCAACTTCGAAGACATCGTCGCCATGCAGAAGGCCGGCGACTGGGATGGCGCCGCCCGCCGCCTCGGCGACGTGGCCCTGAAACTGCAGATCGCCGGCGCCGAGTGCATCCTCATCTGCACCAACACCATGCATCTGATTGCCGAGAAGGTCGCAGCCCGCATCTCCGTACCGCTGATCCACATCATCGACGAAACGGCAGCCTCGCTGAAGGCAGCCGGCCGCAAGCGCCCGCTGCTGCTCGCCACGCGTTACACGATGGAGCATGGCTTCTATGCCGACCGCATGAAGAACCTCGGCGTCGATATCGTCGTTCCCGAAGCCGAAGACCGTACCGTCGTTCACGACATCATCTTCAACGAGCTCTGTGCCGGCAAGGTGCTGGACAGCTCGCGCCAGAAGCTGATGCAGATCATCGAGCGCGAGAAGGCCAAGGGCGCCGACAGCATCATTCTCGGCTGCACCGAGATCTGCCTGATCCTCGATCCCGACAATCTGCCCCTGCCCGGCTTCGATACCACGGCGATCCACGCTGAGGCCGCCGTTGGCTTTTCCATCGGCGACGAGCGCAAGCAGAAAGCCGCCTGAGCATTTAGTTGACTCAGTCAAACAAATAATGGACAAAATCTTCGACAGGAGATTTTGCCCATGACCGATTCCGCCCTCATCGAAGCCGCCCGCGACTTCAACCGCTTCTACACCAACTTCCTCGGCGTCCTGAACAAGGCCTATCTCGATACGCCCTTCACGCTGACCGATGCGCGGGTACTGTTCGAGATCGGCTCGCACAAGGGCATCAGCGCCACCACACTCGCCTCTGATCTGCAGCTCGACCCCGCCTATCTCAGCCGCATCCTCAAGCGCTTCCGCGCCGAAGACCTGGTCGAGACCAAGGCCGACGACAACGACAAGCGCAGCCAGATCATCCACGTCACCGGCAAGGGACAGCAGCAGTTCGAAGAGTTCGGCCGCCGCTCCAACGCTCAGCTCGCCGAGCGTTTCGAGACACTGGCAGATGGCGAGCCGCAGAGCGTCGTTAGCGCGATGCAGACGATCCGCTCGCTGCTCGACCCCAAGGCCAAGTCTCCCGCCCCGATCATCCGCGCTCACCGCCCCGGCGATATCGGCTGGATCGTCCAGAGCCAGGCCAAGGCCTATACCGAGGAATATGGCTGGGACATGCGCTTCGAAGGCCTCGTCGCCGAGGTCGCCGGCAAGTTCCTGGCGCATTTCGATCCGGCCATGGAATATTGCTGGATCGCCGAGCGCAACGGCATCAACATCGGCTCGATCCTGATCACCAATGGCGGCGATGGCATCGCCAAGCTGCGGCTGCTCTATGTCGACAAGGCCGCCCGCGGCCTCGGGCTCGGCAAGACGCTGGTCAACGAATGCATCCGCTTCGCGAAAGCAAAGGATTACCGGCAGATTTCGCTCTGGACCAACGATGTCCTCCACCCGGCTCGCGCCATCTATGTGAAGGCCGGCTTCAGGCTTGTCTCCGAGGAAAGACATCGCATGTTCGGCCCGGAGGAGAACGGCCAGACCTGGGTCCTCGACCTCTAGGGCCAATCGATTGGTCCTCTGACGCCTGTGCGTCGCAAAAATTTCGCTTGATTTGGAAACGATCATTTCCTAATTGAGTGAGCCATGACGACGCTCGCCCCCGAAGACGTAAGCCGCAGCCGCGGCCGCCCGCGCGAATTCGATATGGATGCCGCCCTCGACAAGGCGCTTCTGGTGTTTTCCGAACGCGGCTACCATGCCACCTCGATCAGCGAACTGACCGAGGCCATGGGGCTGACCTCCGGCAGCGTCTACAAAGCCTTCAAGGACAAGCGCGGCGTCTTTCTCGCTGCCTTCGACCGCTACCGCGCCATCCGCCGCGGCAAGATAAGCGAAAGCATGGTGGGCGCCGAGACCGGACGCGACAAGCTCAGGGCCCTGCTCGGCCTCTACGCCGTCTCCTCGCATGGCGAATCCGGCCGCCGCGGCTGTCTCGTCGTCGGCAGCGCCAACGAAATCTCGACCTTCGACGCCGAAGCTGCCAAGCGCATCGAGGATGCCTATACGTCGAACGAGGAATTCATCCTTGATCTCATCATCATCGGACAGGCCGACGGCTCCGTTTCGCCGTCCGTCGATCCGGCCGCAGCGGCGATCAGCCTGCTCTGTGTGATGAACGGCATGCGCATCGTCGGCAAGACCGGCAGCACCGCCGCCGAAATGAATGCCGTGGCCGAAACCGCGATGAAATTACTGACCTGACGCCACCCTCCCGAAACGGGTGGCCTGAACCGACTTTTATACCGATCCTCCCCCAGATCCGCATATTGGAGTTCTTATGAGCATTTCCTCGGCAACGGACGAGACGGCCGCCTCCCCGGCAATCTCGTCGCTGATGACATTTCTGTTCGCAGCCACCTGCGGCCTCGTCGCCGCCAACCTCTATTATGGCCAGCCGCTGGCCGGCCCGATCAGCGCCGATCTCGGCTTCACCCCGGCCGCCACCGGCCTGATCGTCACGCTCACCCAGATCGGCTACGGTCTCGGCCTTCTGCTGCTCGTTCCGCTCGGCGACCTCCTGGAAAACCGCCGCCTCGTATTGGTGCTGATCGCCGCCTCCGCCGTCGCCCTCGTCGGCGCCTCATTCGCCTCCACGCCCTCGCTCTTCCTGCTCGCCTCGCTCTGTATCGGGCTTTCCTCGGTCGCCGTTCAGGTCGTCGTGCCCTTCGCCGCCCACATGGCGCCGGATGAAAGCCGCGGCCGCGTCGTCGGAAATGTCATGAGCGGCCTGCTCTGCGGCATCATGCTGGCACGGCCCTTCGCCAGCTTCGTCGCCGAGGCCTCGTCCTGGCACATGGTCTATTACGTCACCGCCGTCATCATGGTGCTGCTCGTCCTCGTCCTGCGCGCCACCCTGCCGGTCCGCAAGCCGCATACGAAGCTCAGCTACGGCGCCCTGCTCGCCTCGATGGGTCACCTCGCGCTCACCTCGCGGGTCCTGCAGCGCCGCGCCCTCTACCAGGCCGGCATGTTCGGCGCCTTCAGCCTGTTCTGGACGACGACGCCGCTGCTGCTTGCCAGCCCCGCCTTCGGCTTCACGCAGAATGGCATCGCCGTCTTTGCGCTCGCCGGTGCCGCCGGTGCGATCGCCTCGCCGATTGCCGGCCGTCTCGCCGACCGCGGCATGACCAAGGCTGCCTCGACGCTCGCCATGCTGCTCGGCATGGGCTCGTTCCTGGTCAGCCATTTCGCAACGGATGGTTCGACGCTGGCGATCGGCCTGCTGACGGCCTCGGCAATCCTGCTCGATTTCGGTGTCACCACCAATCTCGTCTGCAGCCAGCGTGCGATCTATGCGATCAGCGCCGAGCACCGCAGCCGCCTCAACGGCCTGTTCATGGCAACTTTCTTTGCGGGTGGCGCGATCGGTTCGGCCCTCGGCGGCTGGGCCTATGCAACGGGCGGCTGGACGATGACGGCCTGGATCGGCTTCTGCTTCCCGGCTTTCGCCTTCCTGCTCTTCCTCACCGAGGGACGCGGCAAGTAAGCCGCGTCTCAGCCTTCCGCGGCATCGAAGCGGAGACGGGCGGCACGAACCGCATCATGGTTCGCTTCCGCCCAGTTCAACAGCGGCGCCATCGTTGCATAGAGCGAGCGCCCGAGATCGGTGATGCGGTACTCGACGCTCGGCGGCTTGGTCGGGAAAACCTCGCGCTCGATATAGCCGTCCCGCTGCAGGTCGCGCAGCGTCTGCGTCAGCATGCGCTGCGAGATATCCGGGATCTTCCGCCGCAGCTCGCCGAAGCGATAAGGCCGCGCCGACAAAGCCTCGATCATCAGCGTCGACCACTTCCCGCCGATCTGCTGCATCATGTCCCTGACCGGACAGTTATCGAAATTCAGCTCGCCGAAATCGATCTCGCGGCGAATGCCGGATGCCGCTTTGCTCTTCAGGTTGACGACCGCGCCGCTCATGGGGTGGTTCCCTTTTGGTAACGTATGGCGCCAAAACTGCCTTCTTTACAGAACGCGGTCAATTCCTATTTTAGAGTTACTCTCTTTTCGAGACCACCAAGAAGAAGACCATGAGCGATACCATTCTCGTCACCGGCGCGGCCGGCCAGCTCGGCCAGCGCGTTGTCCACCACCTGCTCGAAACCTACAAGGTTCCGGCCAGCAGGATCATCGCCGCAACCCGTGATCCGTCGAAGCTCGCTGAGCTCGCCGCCAGGGGCGTCGCCACCCGCAAGGCCGATTTCGACGATGCCGCCGGTCTCGTCTCCGCCTTCGAGGGCGCCGGTACCGTTCTCATCATCAGCACCGATGCGCTCGCCGTTCCCGGCCAGCGCCTGAAGCAGCACACCGCCGCCGTCAATGCCGCTGCAAAGGCCGGCGTCAAGCACGTTGCCTATACCTCGATGCCCTCGCCAGACAAATCGCTGGTCACCTTCGCGCCAGACCATCTCGGCACCGAGAATGCCATCAAGGCAAGTGGCCTGCCCTACACCATCCTGCGTGACGCCTGGTACTTCGACAATTTCATGATGTCGCTGCCGCATAATCTCGAAGGCGGCAAGTGGTACACGGCGACCAAGGGGGGCAAGGTGCCCTACATCACCCGTGAAGACTGCGCCCTCGCCATCGCCGCTGCTCTCGTCGGCAAGCCCGAGAACAAGACCTACACGCTGACGGGATCGACGTCCTACTCGATCGCCGATGTCGCCTCTGCCGTCACCGCCATCACCGGCCGCCCGCTTGAAGTGATCGATGTCACCGACGAGCAGCTTTCCGCCGGCATGACCGGCGCCGGTCTGCCGTCCTTCGTCGTCGACATGCTGGTATCGGCAGACGCCAATATCCGCGCCGGCAATTTCGACAGCCTCAGCGGCGATTTCACGACGCTAACCGGCAAGGAGCCGCAGACGCTCCGCAAGTTCATCGAAGACCGCAAGGCAGCGCTCACCGCCTGAGTGCAGGTGAAAAGAGTGCTGCAGGAGAGCCCGTCGCGCACCACCGCGGCGGGCTTTTCAAATTAAATCTTCTGGCCGCAGGCGCGGCAGAAGCGGCGGACGGTTTCCGCCATGCCATATTCCAGCGCATCCGCTGTCAGCCCATGGCCGATCGAGACTTCGGCGAGCTTCGGAATGCGCTTCACCAGCGGCGGCAGATTGGCGACCGTCAGGTCGTGGCCGGCATTGACGCCGAGACCGATCGCCAGCGCCGCATCCGCCGTCTTTCCAAGCCCCTCGAGGATCGGCCCGACACGCTCCGGCGCATCGTAGCAGCCGCCGTATGGGCCGGTATAAAGCTCGATGCGATCGGCTCCGACCGCCTTGGCGATCTTCACCGCCTCGACATCGCCGTCGCCATCGGCAAACAGCGAAACGCGCGTGCCCATCTTCTTCAGCTTGGCAATCACGTCCGTGAGCAGGGCCTCGTCCTTGCGGAAATTCCAGCCATGGTCGGATGTCGCCTGCGTCGGATCATCGGGAACCAGCGTCACCTGCTCCGGCGCCGCGCTGCGGCAGAGCTCCAGGAAATCTTCGGTCGGATAGCCCTCGATATTGAACTCGGCTTCCGGAAACTCGTCATCGATCAGGTTGCGGATCACCGGCAGGTCGGAAAAGCGAATATGGCGCTGGTCCGGGCGCGGATGCACCGTCAGCCCGCTCGCTCCCGCCTTCAGCGCGATCCGCCCCAGCGCTTCGACGCTCGGCCACGGCAAATCGCGGCGATTGCGCAGCATGGCGATGGCGTTGAGGTTCACGGAAAGCGTTGTCGGCATGGCGATGATCCATTCGGTGTCGGGGCGTGCTCCGCTTTTATGCCAATGGCGCCCTCAAGGCCAACGAGATTCGCAGATGACCGCATGCAAATCTGTGATGCTTCACGCTGCGTGATGTCTTCAGTACCGCTTTGAGTATTTCCCGTTCAGCTGGAAGAAATCTTTTCGCTCCCGCAAACGGCATCCGGCTATCTTTTCTCGGCATTCCGGGCATTCCGGCCCTCATTGCTATCCTATTTAAAAACGATTATTTTTAGCACTTACAAAAAAGACCGTTCACGCATAACGTGAAGAATATGGTTCGAGTTTAGTACGCCGCGTACTGCTTCCTTACCCAACGACAAGAACGCCTCGAGGAAAACCCCACTCCACAGCGCCGTCGAAGCAACTGGCAACCGCATGAGGTGCAACAGTATGCCCTAGGAGGGTTCATGCCAGACGGTTCCAAACGCATGTTTGCTGCCGCCGGCAACGCTTCGGAGGCCCGGTCCAAGTACCGGTTCCTGCCTTCTGCCGCGCTGCCGCCGGATCTCCCTGATGGACCGGTGCCGATCGCCGACATGGCGAATGCATTCGGTGTCACCCACAGGACCTTACATTTCTACGAGGAAAAGGGCCTGCTCTCGGCCAACCGCATCGGCCTGATGCGCGTCTACGGCCAGGACGACGTGATGCGCATGGCCGTCATCAACGTCTGCCGCGAAACCGGCATGCCGATCGCCGTCATTCAGGACCTGATGGACGAACTGCGCCGCGCCCGCTCGCAGGACGAGGCCGAAGCGATGTTCCGCGAGGCGCTCGGCGTCCGTAAGCGAGAGCTGACGGCCGAGATGTCCACCCTGCACCGCCAGCTCCAGCAGGTTGGGGACCTGCTCGATCTCGACGCCCAGGGCGACATGCCGCCGCTGAACGACAATGACGATCCGGCCGGTCTCTCGGACAAGGAACGCCGCTGCCTGTCGCTGATGGCCGAGGGCTATTCGACGCAACGCATCGCCAGGGCATTGGATCTAACCCATGACGAGGCAAAGGCGCTCGAATCCGCGATCATCCTGAAGTTCAGGGCAAACAACCGCTTCCAGGCGATCGCCAAGGCCGTCCTGCTCGGTATCGTCCAGGTCTGACGGAGAAATCCCAACAGGAACGGCGCCGCCACGCCTGTCCCATCACCGCACGATCGTCAGCGTCTCCGCCGCGCGCGTAATCGCCGTGTAGAGCCAGCGCTCGCGCGTATCCCGGAAAGCCCAGCTTTCGTCGAACAGGACGACATTGTTCCACTGCGAACCCTGCGCCTTGTGGACGGTCAGCGCATAGCCGTAGTCGAACTCGTCATAGCGCTTGCGGGTGTTCCAGGGGATCTCACCTTCGACATCCTCGAAGGCTTGCTTCAACAGCTTGATCTTCGCCGCACCCCGATCCATGTCGTCGTCTTCGGGGCGGATCAGCAGGTTGATCCCCGGCTTCGTCGTCTCCTTCGACGACGTCATCACCTGCCAGAGCGAGCCGTTGAGCAGCCCCTTGGCCGGGTCGTTGCGCAGGCAGACGAGCTTGTCGCCGGTCTGCGGATAATCGGCCGAAAAGCCCTTCAGCTCGCGCAGCCGCTGGTTATAGCGCCGCCGCGTCCGGTTGGTGCCGACGAGCACCTGGTCGGCATCCATGACCAGCGCCTGATTGACCTCGTTCTTGGAGATCACCTGCGCGGCGCCATAGTCGCCATACATGATCTCGTTGCCTTCACGCACCTGCATGGCGAGCTTGATGATCGGATTGTCGCGGGCCTGACGGTGGATATCCGTCAGCAGGTAGTCGGGATCCTGATTGGTGAAATAGCCGCCACCCGAAACCGGCGGCAGCTGGCCGGGATCGCCGAGCACGAGGATCGGCGTGCCGAAGCTCATCAGGTCCCTGCCGAGCGCCTCGTCCACCATCGAGCATTCGTCGACGATGATCAGCGCCGCCTTGGCGACCGGGCTCTGCCGGTTGATGGTGAACATCGGCGCGATCGAGGTCTTGCCGGTCTCCTCGTCCTCGACGGCTTCCTCGCCGCGCGGCCGGTAGATCAGCGAATGGATGGTCTTCGCGTTCGAAGCGCCCCGCGAGCGCAGCACTTGCGCAGCCTTGCCGGTGAAGGCCGCAAACAGCACGTCGCCATCGACATTCTCGGCAAAATGGCGCGCAAGCGTCGTCTTGCCCGTTCCGGCATAGCCGAAAAGACGGAAGAGCGGTGACCTGCCCTCCTTCAGCCATTTCGAAACGGCCTTCAGGGCTTCATCCTGTTGCGGAGCAAATTGCATGATGAGCGACTTGGCAGGATTCGCGAGCCGGACGCAAGGCGAAAACGCCCCTCAGTTGCGCAAGGCCGAGATTGAAAGGTACCGCCCTCGCCCTTAGTCTCGCAGAGCTCGCATCGAAGGGGAATCGCGTGAAGAATATTGCAGTCCTTGCTCTGATCACGGCATCGCTCGTGATGCCCGCCGCCGCCCATGCGGACTGGCAGCCCGTCGAGCAGATCAAGACCTATGCGATATCGGGCCGGACAGGTGCCGAGCTCTACCAGTCGATCGGCGAGCGCGGCCCCGCTGCCGGCAATGGCCGGGTCATCGCCCACACCACTTTCAAGCTGACCTGGACGCGCAAATACGTGGTTCAGCCGGATAATGCCTGCAAGATCACCGTCGCGCGCCCGAAGCTGATCATCATCTACACGCTGCCGAAGCCATCGGGTGATCTTCCGCCCGCCGTCAAGGCCAGCTGGCAGAGCTTCCTCGCAGGCGTCGAAACGCACGAGCACTGGCATGGCGAGACGATCAAGGAAATGGTCAGAGAGATCGAGGCCTTCAGCTTCGGCCTGACGGCAGCCGACGATCCGCAGTGCAAGAAGATCCGCGTCACCCTGCAGCAGCGGCTCGGCGAGCTCTCCGGCCACCAGCGCCAGCAAGGCCGCGATTTCGACAAGGTAGAGATGGGCGACGGCGGCAATGTCCAGACATTGATCCTGAAGCTGGTCAACGGCCCCTGATATCAGAAGGAAGGGATGTGACGGAGACAGAGCGTCAGAATTCCGGCATCTATTCGGACCGCGCCTGCGCGCCGGAGGAAACGCTCGCCCGCATCGCTCCCCTTCTGCCGCGCTACGGCATCACCCGCCTCGCCCGCGTCACCGGCCTCGATTGCATCGGCATCCCCGTCTGGAACGCTATCGTTCCCAACGCCCGCTCGATCGTCATCAACCAGGGCAAGGGTCTCACCGATACGGACGCAAAGGTCTCCGCCGCCATGGAGGCGCTGGAGCGCGCGATCGCAGGTGACCCGCATCTGATCAGCAGGCCCGCGACCGGCACCGAACTCTCCGCATCGGGCGCCCGCTGGCATCCGCTCAACGAACTGATAGCAGGTGGCCACGGCGACATCGAAGCCGATGAACAGCTGGAGTGGGTCGCCGGCAGAAGCCTCGAGGACAACGCCACCATCTACGTCCCCAGGGACGCGATCCCGCTCGACCGCACACAGCACGACTGCCGCTTCTGGCAATCCTCAGACGGCCTCGCATCCGGCAATACTGTCGAGGAAGCGAGACTCCATGCGCTTCTCGAACGGATCGAACGCGACGCCTACGCCCTGTGGCAGATGACGCCAGCGAGCCAGGTCGAAGCGGTGGCAGCTGAAACCTTCGGCGATCCGGCGATCGACAGCCTTTGCGCGCGCATCGCCGCTGCCGGTCTTTCGCTCCGCCTCTTCGACGTCACCAGCGATATCGGCATCCCCTGCATCGCGGGCCTGCTCGGCCCCGGCAATGTCACCGAGGCAAGACATGTCCGCTTCGTCGACGTCACTCACGGATGCGGCTGCCACCCCAATCCCGTCCGCGCCGTCATCCGGGCCATCACCGAAGCCGCCCAGTCGCGCCTGACCTTCATCAGTGGCGCCCGCGACGACATCCTGCCCGAGGTCTTTGCACGGCCGCTGCCGGAAGCGACGCGAACATTGTTCGCCGCCCACGTTCGGGACGTGGGGATCGCAAACAATGACCTGCCGTTCGGCGCTGCCGCGCTTATCGCCTTGACTCTCGAAAAGCTCAGCGCCACCGGCTTCGGTCCCGCCATCGCCATCGAGCTCCACGAGCCCGGCCTGCCGATCGCCGTCTCGAAAGTCTTCGTCCCCGCTCTCGAAAATCCCGAGGGCAATCGCAAGCACCGCTTTGGCCCGCGCGCCATCTCGCGATCGATGGAGTTCCTATGAAGACCGTCTTCGTCGGCCCGACGCTTCCGGATGCCGGCAAGCTTGCAGACGGCAGGATCGATGTCCGTCCTCCGGCATCGCAGGGCGACGTCTTCCGTGCCGTAAGGGATGGCGCGACCGTCATCGGCATCGTCGACGGTTACTTCGAATATGCCGCCCCCATCTGGCACAAGGAAATCCTCTTTGCCCTGTCGCAGGGCGTCCGCGTCTTCGGCGCCGCGAGCATGGGCGCGCTCCGCGCCGCCGAATGCGCCGCCTATGGCATGACCGGCATCGGCCGTATCTATGAGATGTATGCGAGTGGCCAACTCGAAGACGACAGCGCCGTCGCCCAGCTGCATGCCCCGGGCGAACTCGGCTACCGCTCGCTCAGCGAACCGCTCGTCAATGTCGTGTCCACACTTGGTGACATGCTGGCGCGCGGGTTGATCAGCCATGAGGAACAGCGGATCCTCGGTCACAGCGCCAGAGCAATCTTCTTCAAACAGCGAACCTGGAAATCCATTCTCGCGGCAGCGCAAATCGAAGCTGCGCGTGCAGAAGAACTGAGGCGATTGATCGCCACCAACGCCATCGATCAGAAGCGCCGCGATGCCGAGGAACTGCTCGCAGCAGTGATCGCTGCGCCCGATGCATACTCCGCCCCGCCAGAGAACTGGCGCTTCAAAAAAACCACGCTCTGGGACGCCCTCGAAAGAAATGCGTGACAGGGCGGAATAAAATCGCTGCCCCGCGTGTCTCATGTCCGGCAAAGCAAGAAAGCCTGCCGAACGTGAGGAGAGACCCACATGAAGATCGTAACCTTCGCAACCGCATTTGCCGTTGCCGCAGCCGCTGCCACCGCCGCCTTCGCAGCTGCCCCCGTCCAGACCGTCGAATCCGCCAAGGGCAAGGTGCTCGCCGGCGAAAACGGCATGACGCTCTACACCTTCAAGAAGGACGCCAAGGACACGTCCAACTGCAATGGCGATTGCGCCAAGAACTGGCCGCCGCTCGCTGCCGCTGGCGATGCCAAGGCGGATGGGGCATATTCGGTCATCGATCGCAAGGACGGGACGAAACAGTGGGCCAAGGACGGCATGCCGCTCTACTTCTGGGTCAAGGACAAGAAGAAGGGCGATATCACCGGCGATGGCGTCGGCGGCAACTGGGACCTTGCCAAGCCCTGAGTACCCGCGCGTGAAAACACCCGCACCCGAAACATTCGAGGGCCAGATCCTGGCCCTCCTTCCCTCGCTCCGGCGCTATTCGCGAAGCCTGACCCGCTCGGATGCCGAAGGCGAGGATCTGCTGCAGGACTGTGTCGAAAAGGTACTCGCCCGCCGCTCGCAATGGCGCGGCCTGAACCTGCGCGGCTGGGCGCTGACGATCATGACCAATCTCTACCGCAATGCCCGCCGTCCCGGCCCGCGCAGCATGACCGTCGATCTCGATACGGCTGAAAACATCGCTTCGCCCGAGACGCCGTCCGATCCGCTGGAGCGCGCCCGCCTGGAAGATGCGCTGAACAGCCTTTCGGAGGAAAACCGCGCGGTGCTGATGCTGGTCGTCATCGAGGGCTACACCTATAGCGAGGTTGCCACCGCCCTCGATATCCCCATCGGCACGGTGATGTCGCGCCTGTCGCGCGCCCGCCAGCGCGTTGCCGAAAGAATGAAGGCCGATAATGTGATTACGCTTCGGAGACCGAAATGAGCGAGACCAACCCGACCGTGACCGAAGCGGACCTGCATGCCTATGCCGACGGCCAGTTGGCGGAAGTCGAACGCGCCCGCATCGAGGCATGGCTGAAGGACAATCCCGATGAGGCCGCCGCCGTTGCCGAATGGCAATCGCAGAGCGCCGCAATCCAGAAGATGTTCGGCCCCTATGCCGCAGCCCGCCCCGACGACGCGCTGCTCGTTACGCCTCGTGGCGCCCGGCCGTCATGGCCCCGCCGCGCCGCAATCGCCGCCTCCATCGCCGCGATCTTCGCCGCCGGTGCGCTGAGCGGCCATTACGGCCCTGCCCTGTTCGAAAAGCCGGAGCTGCAGCTCACGGCGTCCGAGACCCTGCCGCAGCAGGCCCAGAACGCCTTCCTCGTCTATGCAAGCGAGGTCCGCCACCCCGTCGAGGTCTTTGCCAACGAGGAAGCCCATCTCGCCACCTGGCTCGGCAAGCGGCTGGCGATCCAGAACCTGAAGGTGCCCGATCTGCAGGCACTCGGCTTCCACCTCGTCGGCGGCCGCCTGCTGCCGGTCGATGGCAAGCCGGGGGCGATGTTCATGTATGAGGACCAGGGCGGCGAGCGCCTGACGGTGCTGGTCGGCCGCAATGCCGGCAATCGCACCACAAGCTTCCGCTTCGCCTCCGCCGACAATCTGGAGACCTTCTATTGGATCGACGGCGAGCTCGGCTATGCCGTCACCGGCGAAATCTCCCGCGACCTGCTGCGCCAGATCGCCGAGGAGTGCTACCGGCAGTTCCCGTCCTAGCACTGGGGATCGTTGGCGAGCTCGATCGGTGAGCCGTGCGGCGTCGCCTCGGCGGCGCGCTGCCAGCTTTCCTGCAGCGACAGGATCGTCGCGGCATCGGTCACGCCCTTGCTCGCAACGATCTGCGACAGCGCAGCAACCCAGCAATCGAAATAGTCGGCACCATCGACGGCGCGGCCGGGCTTGTGCAGCTCGGCGGACAGCGTCTCCGCCCACTCGCTCCAGGCAAACAATCCGCGCTCATGCAGATGCACGGTGATCGCGAAGGCCTCCGCTGCCCAGGGCTCCGGAAACACCGGATCGCCCTCGGCCGATTTCGGCAGTTGCGGCGAGTCCCGCAGCGGTGACACCTGATCACACTGGCTCAAGATAGCTCTCCCAGGCATCGATCGACACCGTCAGCGACGGATCGGCGCCCTCGCCCCATATCTCGCCACCATCGAAGACGACCGTATAGACCCATTCCGGGTTCTCGCCCTTTCCATGGGCGTGATCGTCGGGAAACACGAAGGAGCCCTGGACGGCCTCGACGACGCCGGTCTTGGCGCGTGCATAGCGCGGCAGTCGCGTATGGGTTTCCGGGTTGAAGTTTCGCGTCCGCACGGCCTGCCCGACGGCAAAGCGCGCAGCCGTCTGAACAGGCCGATCACACGGAGCACCCTTGGCCAGCACGCCGGCCACCATATCGGCCTTCAGCACCCGCTTCGGCGCCGCACCGTCATCGCGCTTGTGGCCATCGGCGATCTCCGCCTGCGTCGCAAAGCCGTGGCGCTCCAGAAGCACCTCGAGTGCCCGCGTCCAGATCTCGTAGTAGCTCGCCGACAGATATTGCGCCGGCGGAATGCTCTCGCGGGCGTGGCGGCTTTCATCGATCGTCCAGGCGCCGAAGGCACCGCAGGACAGCACGACGCCAAGCGCCCGCTTTTCCCATTCGGCATGGAAGTATGGCTCGTTCGGCTCCGGCGCCACCGGCCCGAACCCCATCTGCCCGCCGAGATCGTGAGGGCCGTTCATGCGGCTGCTCCGCGTGCTGCGGCAATGCCGGTGCCGATCATCGCATCGCGGCTGACGAGATCGGCAAGCGCCTCTTCATCGAGGCCATCGGTCCCTTGAGGACGCTCGGGAATGACGAGATAGCGAAGCTCTGCCGTCGAATCCCACACGCGGATCTTCTTCTCTTCCGGCAGCGTCACGCCGAATTCGGCAAGCACGCCGCGCGGATCGATGACTGCGCGCGAGCGATAGGCCGGCGCCTTGTACCAGACCGGCGGCAGACCGAGCACCGACCACGGATAGCAGGAGCACAGCGTGCAGACGACGAGATTGTGGGTATCTGACGTGTTGAAGACGGCGCGCATATGCTCGCCCTGGCGGCCGGTATAGCCGAGGCTGGCGATCGCCGCCGTCGCATCCTGCTTCAGCCATTCGGCAAAGGCAGGATCGCTCCAGGCTTTGGCGACGACCCGCGCGCCGTTGCGCGGCCCGATCTTCGTCTCGTAGGTCTCGACGATGGCGTCGATCGCAGCGGGATCGATCAGCCCCTTCTGCGTCAGAACCGTCTCCAGCGCCCTGACACGCGCCTGCATGTCGGTATAGCGGTTGTCGTGATCGTGGTCGTGATCATGATCGTGATGGTGATGGTGACCATGATGATGGTGATCGTCGTCGTGATCGTGCATGACTGTCCCCTCCGCGCTTTGCAATCCTGTTTAGGCGCTTGCCGCTTCCGCGCCAAGCCACGAAAATCACTTCAGCATCGGCCACAGACTGAGCACGAGCAGCAGCGCCATGGTGATGTTGAACCACTTGAGCCTCTTGGGATCGGAAAGCCAGTCGCGCAGCGCCGAGCCGAACCCCGCCCAGGTCGAAACGCTCGGCACATTGACCAGCGCAAAGGCAAAGCCGACGATCAGCACGCTGATGAAATAGACGTCCGGATTGGTATAGGTCGCCATGGCCGTCACCGCCATCACCCAGGCCTTCGGATTGATCCACTGGAAGGCCGCCGCCGACAGGAAGGACATCGGCGCCGCACTCGTCTTGCCCTCGCTTAGCGACCGCGACGAACCGATCTTCCAGGCGATCCACAGCAGATAGGCGCCACCGGCAAATTTCAGCACGGTATAGAGCAGCGGCACGGTATGCAGCAGCGCGCCGAGCCCGAGGCCGACGCCGAGCAGCAGCGACAGGAAGCCCGCGCCGATTCCCAGCATATGCGGGATCGTCCGGCGGAAGCCGAAATTCACGCCCGAGGTGAACAGCATCATGTTGTTCGGCCCCGGCGTGATCGACGTCGTGAAGGCAAACAGCACCAGGGCTGCGAAAGTGTCCAAAGGCATCGTCTTCTCCCAGAGCGACCGCTTGTTGCCGCGATCCGCTTATTAGGTCAGCCTAACTGTCCTATTTTTCCTTCGCCAGCAGATGATTGTCACCGTGACACAATTGCTTGAAAGATGGAGTATCTGCGCAATCTCCGTCATCACAACCCGGAAAGGCAAAGCCATGCAGGAAGACCCGATCCCGACCATCACCTTCCCCAACGGCATCGAAGTGCCCGCGCTCGGTCAGGGCACCTGGAACATGGGCGAACGGGGCACCGAATCCGAACGCGAGATATCGAGCCTGAAGGCCGGCATCGATCTCGGCATGACGCTGATCGACACGGCCGAAATGTACGGCGAAGGCGGCGCCGAGCGCATCGTCGGCCGCGCCATCAAGGGCCAGCGCGACAAGGTGTTCATCACCAGCAAGGTCTATCCCCACAATGCCAGCCGCACCGGCACGATCGAGGCCTGCAACCGCAGCCTCTCGCGCCTCGGCATCGATCGCATCGACCTCTATCTCCTCCACTGGCGCGGCGAGCACCCGCTGGAAGAGACGGTCGAGGCGTTCGAAGACCTGGAGGACGCCGGCAAGATCGGCGCATGGGGCGTCTCGAATTTCGACACCGCCGATATGGAGGAGCTGTTTTCCGTGCCCGGCGGGCGCAAATGCGCAGCCAATCAGGTGCTTTACAATCTCGCCCGCCGCGGCATCGAATACGACCTGCTGCCCTGGTGCCAGAAATACGGCGTGCCGGTCATGGCCTATTCGCCGATCGAACAGGGCCGCATCCTGCACAAGCCCGAACTGATCCGCATCGCCAAGGCCAATCAGGCGACCCCGGCACAGGTGGCGCTCGCCTTCCTGCTCGAACGCGACGGTGTCATCCCCATCCCGAAGACCTCGTCTGCCGCGCGCACGAGCGAAAACCGCGAAAGCGTCTCGCTCGATTTGAGCGACGAGGACTGGTCCGCCCTCGACGCCGCCTTCCCGCCACCCGCGCGAAAGTCCTCGCTGGAGATGCTGTGACGCAAAATGAAAACGCCCGGGCTTCGAACCCGGGCGCTCTCTGAATTCGGCAATCGGCGTCGGGCTTACATGCCCTGCGCGCCGCGGTTCATCGCTGCGATGCCGGTGCGGCAGACTTCGATGAGGCCGAGCGGCTTCATGACCGAGACGAATTGGTCGATCTTCGAGGACTTGCCGGTAATCTCCAGGATGAAGTGATCGACGGTGGCGTCGACGACCTTGGCGTGGAAGGCATCGGCAAGGCGCAGCGTCTCGGCGCGGGCATCGCCCTCGCCGACTACCTTGATCAGCGCGACTTCACGCTCGATCGGCCGGTCCTGGCCGAGCTCGCGGGCACGCACCGTCAGGTCGACGACGCGGTGAACCGGAACGATGCGCTCCAGCTGCGCCTTGATCTGCTCGAGAACCTGCGGCGTGCCGCGGGTGACGACGGTGATGCGCGACAGATGCGCCTGATGCTCGGTTTCGGAAACGGTCAGGCTTTCGATGTTGTAGCCGCGGCCGGAGAACAGGCCGATGACGCGGGCGAGAACGCCCGGTTCGTTATCGACCAGCACCGAGAGCGTATGGCTCTCGGCGGCAGCCGTTTCGGGGGAGATGAAGTAGGCGGAACCGGTGGGTTGAAGGTGTGCGTTCATGGTCTTGTTCTTCCTCTACTTCGATCAGACGAGCTGACGGCCCTTGGCGTCGATGGCGTTGGCGACGGCTTCGTCGGTCGCTTCGTCGGGCAGCAGCATCTCGTTATGTGCCTTGCCCGACGGGATCATCGGGAAGCAGTTGGCGAGATTGGCAACGCGGCAATCGAAGATGACCGGCTTCTTGACGTCGATCATCTCCTGGATGGTCGCATCGAGATCCTCGGGCTTTTCGCAACGCAGGCCGACGGCGCCATAGGCCTCGGCGAGCTTGACGAAATCAGGCATCGCTTCGGTATAGGAGTTCGACAGGCGGTTGCCGTGCAGCAGCTGCTGCCACTGGCGCACCATGCCCATGTACTGGTTGTTCATGATGAAGATCTTGATCGGCGCGTCATACTGGATCGCGGCCGACATTTCCTGGATGCACATCTGGATCGAGGCATCGCCAGCAATGTCGATAACCAGGCTTTCCGGGTGGGCGATCTGGACGCCGAGCGCTGCCGGCAGGCCGTAGCCCATGGTGCCCAAGCCACCCGAGGTCATCCAGCGGTTCGGCTTCTCGAAGCCGTAGAACTGCGCGGCCCACATCTGGTGCTGACCGACTTCGGTCGTGATGTAGGTGTCGCGATCCTTGGTCAGTTCATAGAGACGCTCCAGCGCATATTGCGGCATGATGACGTCGTTGTTCTTCGTGTAGGCGAAGGAGTTGCGGGCGCGCCAGCGGGCGATATCGGCCCACCAATCCGCCGTCTGGGTCTTCGCCGGCTTGTTCGGCAGAGCCCGCCACAGGCGAACCATATCCTCAAGGATATTGCCGACGTCGCCGCGGATCGGAATGTCGGCGCGGACGTTCTTGTTGATCGACGACGGATCGATGTCGATATGGATCTTCTTCGAGTTCGGCGAGAAGGCGTTGATGCGGCCGGTGATGCGGTCGTCGAAACGGGCACCGATGCAGACCATGACGTCGCAATCATGCATCGCCATGTTGGCTTCGTACGAGCCGTGCATGCCGAGCATCTTCAGCCAGTTCTTGCCGGACGCCGGATAGGCGCCGAGACCCATCAGCGTCGAGGTGATCGGGAAATCGGTGAGCTCAACCAGCTCGCGCAACAGCTTGGACGCTTCCGGGCCTGAATTGATGACGCCGCCGCCGCTATAGATGATCGGACGGCGCGCCGTCGCCATCAGCTCGATCGCCGCCTGGATCTGGCTCAGATCGCCCTGGACCTTCGGCTGGTAGCTCTTCTGGATGACATGGGCGGACGGCGGCGTGTAGGTGCCGGTCGCGAACTGGATGTCCTTCGGAATATCGACCAGAACCGGACCCGGACGGCCGGACTGCGCGATGCGGAAGGCTTCATGGATGATCGCCGCCAGCTGGTTGACGTCCTTGACCAGCCAGTTGTGCTTGGTGCACGGGCGGGTGATGCCGACGGTATCGGCCTCCTGGAAGGCGTCGGAGCCGATCAGCGAGGTCGGAACCTGACCGCTGAGGCAGACGAGCGGGACAGAATCCATCAGCGCGTCCTGCAGCGGCGTGACGGCATTGGTCGCGCCCGGACCGGAGGTGACCAGCATGACGCCGACCTTGCCGGTGGAGCGGGCATAGCCTTCGGCCGCGTGGCCGGCGCCCTGCTCGTGGCGGACGAGAATGTGCTTGATCTCGTCCTGCTGGAAGATCTCGTCATAGATCGGAAGCACGGCACCACCCGGATATCCGAAGATATGCTCGACGCCGTTGTCCTTCAGCGCCCGGAGTACGATCTCCGCTCCCGTCATCCGATTGCTATCTGCCGTCTGATTGTCCGTGCCCGTCATTTCTCTGTTCCGTTCTGACTGCTGGGATTTAAGTTTTGTGGTCGGCAAGCCTGAATTTCAGGCATAAAAAAAGGCCCCTGAGGGAGCCTGTCATCTAGCGCATGGGTGGCTATCGCCGGATGGTTACACCATCCTGCCCATGCGCTTTCCCACCACAATAAGAGCTGCTGCGATTTTCATGGGCGCAAGTGATAGACAGAAAATTTCGCAGCGTCAACGCTTGCCGAAATAAAAAAACGACGCGTCCGGCGGCGCCATCTACAGGTTCTTACCCTCCAGAATTAAGGGCCGGAACCATTTATTAAAAGATAAGTCATATCTTGGATCGCTAACGCAGGGAGTAGGCCGTTGCTCAACAACGACTTGCAGACGTCAGGGAAAGCCGGCGAGCATGACCGCCGCGATAGCCAGGCGCGGGGTAACCGCTTTCTGGGCCGTGTCGTCGCATGCAGCGGTTCCCGCACGACCATCGCCGCAATCGCCGAAGGCGGCGGCACCGATCTCACCGAACTCTGGTCCGTCGGACGGCTGATTTCGATCAGCGTCGGGCGCAACCGCGTCGTCGCCCTCGTCTATCAGATGAACACCGGCTCCCACATGTGGGGCGAAGGTGAAGACAACGGCTTCAGCATCGAGGCCGAGCTCCTCGGCGAAGTCCGCGTCGATGAAGACGGCCGCGAGGAATTCTCGACCGGTATCTCGCGCTATCCCTATCTCGGCGCCATCGCCCACCGGATCCGCTCTGCCGACCTGATGCGCATCTATGATGCCGGTGCCGGCGCGACCGCCGTCATCGGCAACCTCACCCAGGACGAAAGCATCGACGCGGCCATTCACGTGCCCTCGATGCTGTCGAAGCATTTCGCGATCGTCGGCTCCACCGGCGTCGGCAAGTCGACGGCGGTGTCGCTACTGCTGCACAAGGCGATCGAGGCCGATCCGAAGCTGCGCGTGCTGATCCTCGATCCGCATAACGAATTCGCCGCGGCCTTCCCCAAGCATTCCGTCGTCATCGACACCGACACGCTCGACCTGCCCTTCTGGCTGATGCGGCTTGAAGAATTCGCCGAAGTGGTCTTCCGCGGCCGCCCGCCGGTGCCCGAAGAGCTCGACATGCTGCGCGACATCATGCCGGAGGCCAAGCGCGCCTTCCGCGGCAGCGACAGCTCGCTGGTGCGCCGCACGACGGAGAAAAGCTCGATCACCGCCGATACGCCAGTGCCCTATCGCATGGCCGATCTCCTGGCACTGATCGACGAGCGCATCGGCCGCCTCGAAGGCCGCGCCGAAAAGCCGTTCCTGCGGTCGCTGAAGATGCGCATCATCGCCGCCATCAACGACCCGCGCTACCATTTCATGTTCTCCAACAACACGATCTCCGACACGATTGTCGAGACCGTGGCGCAGATCTTCCGCATCCCGGGCGAAGGCCGCCCGATCTGCACCTTCCAGCTCTCGGGAATCCCGTCGGAAGTCGTCAATTCGGTCGCGTCCGTGCTCTGCCGCATGGCCTTCGAAATCGGCCTCTGGAGCGAAGGCGCGATCCATATGCTGGTCGTCTGCGAAGAAGCACACCGCTACATTCCGGCCGACCCGACGCTCGGATTCGTACCGACCCGCCAGGCGATCGCCCGCATCGCCAAGGAAGGCCGCAAATACGGCGTCTCGCTCGGCATCATCACCCAGCGTCCTGGCGAACTCGACCAGACGATCCTGTCGCAGTGCTCTACGCTGTTTGCGATGCGCCTGTCCAACGACCGCGACCAGGAAATCATCCGATCGGCGATCCCGAATTCGTCGATCTCGACGACCAGCTTCATCTCCTCGATCGGCAACGGCGAAGCGATCGCCTTCGGTGAGGCGATCAGCGTTCCCATGCGCATGCGATTCTCGCGCGTTGCGCAGAACCTGCTGCCGAAAGCCCACGGCGCAACGGCAAAGCAGTCCGAGGAAGATCCCGATACCGTCGATCTGCGCAAGATCGTCACCCGCATGCGCGCCGTCAGCGGCGCCGCCGGCCCGGACATTTCGAATTTCCAGAACAGCTACAACGCCTCGGTCCAGAGCGACATGCTGTTCGACGACGAGGAGCCGCCGGAAGGCCAGCCCTATCCGCTGCCGGCCGCAGCCACGCCGTCGATGTCGCTGAACGAGCCCTACCGCCCGGACATGCTGCCGCGCAGCTACGCGCCGCAGGATCCGCAGCCGGCAGCCGCCGGATCGATCGACAGCCGCCTCGAGGCGTTACGCCGTGAAATGCGCCGCGAGGAAGCCGGCCAGCCCCGCTCCTTCGGCAATCAGGAACCGGCACCGACAGTCCAGCGCCGCGAACCCGGCACCTCTTCCCTGCGCGAAAGCATCCTCAGGAAGCCGCTGAGCAGCCTTTACAACAAGGATTGAGGCTTAGACGCTCTTCGATTTCGCCGCCGCAGCGATCACGCTGAGATGGCGCTCGATCAGGGTGAGAAAGGCGATCGTGCCGCAGATCAGCGATGCCAGCACGATACCGCCGATGGCGCCGATCACCGCGCCAACCACGAACATCCCGGACCCGCCCTGGGCCGAAGCGGCCGCTCCGGCTGAAAATGTCGAGAATGCCAGGATGATGACGGCGATGATTGCATTAATGGAAGCAAGCGTCTTGGCCAGAAAGTTGTTCATGGAGTTTCTCCAGATTGTCCCTGGAGAGCCTCTACAACTGCATCCCCGCGCCAAGCTTGCCGCGGAGTGTATGCGTCAGGGCGCCATACGCTCCCAACTGTCGTCCATCTGATTGCGAAACCACGTCATCTGCCGCTTGGCGTACTGGCGTGTCGCCGCCGAACCCCTGTCGATCACCTCGTCCCTCGTCAGCTCGCCGCGAAACATCGCTGCAATCTGCGAAACGCCGATCGCCTTCATGGCGGGCATCTCGGCTGGTAGATTAAGGGCAAGCAGCGCCCGAACCTCATCCTCCGCGCCCTGCTCCAGCATCGCCTCGAAACGGCCGTTGATCCGCTGGTGCAGCACCGCGCGATCAGGCAGCACGACGATCTTCCGGGCGCTATCGGGATCTACGATCACCGGTCCGGTCTGCTGTTGAAAGGCGGCGATCGAACGGCCCGTCGCTTCCAGGACTTCCAGCGCGCGGACGATGCGCTGCCCATCTTCAGGGTTCAGGCTTTCCGCAACCGCCGGATCCCGCTCCTGCAGCGCCGCATAGAGCTGCGACGGCCCCTCGTCGATCAGCCGCTGGCGCAATCCTGCGCGGATTTCATCGGGTATCACCGGCATGTCGGAAAGCCCGCCTGTCAGCGCCTTGAAATAGAGCCCGGTGCCACCGACGAAAACAGGCAGTCGCCCCTTGTTCCGCAAACGCGGCAGGAGCTCGACGACATCCCGAATCCAGGCACCGGTCGAATAGGCGGTACCGGCAGGCACGTGCCCATAAAGATGATGCGGCACGCCTTCCATGTCGGCGTCATCGGGTCGCGCCGTCAGCACCCGCAGCGTGTCGTAGACCTGCATGCTGTCGGCATTGATCACCGCGCCGCCATGCTGCTTTGCCAGTTTCACGGCCAGCGCGGACTTGCCGCTTGCGGTCGGCCCGGTTATCAGGATCGCACCTGTTGTGCTCAGAAGGTTTTCCATATGGCTCTCGTTGCCACGCTTGTTGCCAATCCGTCAAACCCCGTTCTGTCTCCGGCGCTTGCCGAGAAGGCGCATGACAGCGTTAAAGCTTCCGGACTCTACTGGCTGGCGGATGGCATCGCCTGCGATATCGCCCTTCGCGACGGCACGGATGCCGCGGAAGCCGAAGCTGCAATTCTTTCGGTCCTCTCGGGCCAGCCGGTCGATGTCGTGGTTCAGAACGCCGAGACGCGCCGCAAGAAGCTGCTGATCGCCGACATGGATTCGACGATGATCGGCCAGGAATGCATCGACGAACTCGCCGCCGAAGTCGGCCTCAAGGACAAGGTGGCAACGATCACCGCCCGCGCCATGAACGGCGAGATCGCCTTCGAACCGGCGCTGCGCGAGCGCGTCGCACTGCTGAAGGGCCTGCCCATTTCCGTCGTCGACGAGGTCATCGCCAAGCGCATCACACTGACGCCTGGCGGCCCGGAACTGATCGCCACGATGAAGGCGAAGGGCTATTACACCGCCCTCGTCTCCGGCGGTTTTACAGTGTTTACGAGCCGCATCGGCGCCACGCTCGGCTTCGACGAAAACCGCGCCAACCTGCTGCTCGACGAGAACGGCACCCTGTCCGGCTTCGTCGCCGAGCCAATCCTCGGCAAGCAGGCCAAGGTCGACGCGCTGATCGACATCTCGGAAAAGCTCGGCATCACCCCTGAGGACGCCATCGCCGTCGGCGACGGCGCCAATGACCTCGGAATGCTGCATCTCGCAGGATCCGGCGTCGCGCTCCACGCCAAGCCGGCCGTCGCCGCCGAAGCGAAGATGCGCATCAACCACGGCGACCTGACCGCGCTTCTCTACATCCAGGGTTACCGCAAAACGGATTTCGTGACGCCATGACCGAGACGATCCTCACGACCAGCAGGCTCATCATCCGCAACTGGCGTGAGGAGGACCGCGATCTCTTTCACGAGATCAATTACGACCCCGATGTCATGGAATTCTTCCCGCGGCGGCGCAACCGCCAGGAATCGGACGAGCTCTTCGATTACCTCCGCAAGCTGGTCGCCGACACCGGCCTCGGCTTCTACGCCCTGGAACACACGGAGACCGGCGACACGCTCGGCTTCTGCGGCATCATGCGAACCTCGCACGAACCGGCAATCCCCGACGGCACCGTCGAGATCGGCTGGCGGCTCGCCAAACGCCATTGGGGTGCGGGCTATGTCAGCGAAGCCGCAACCGCGCTGCTGCAGCACGGCTTCGACAACCACGGGCTCAAGGAAATCGTCGCCTTCACCGTCCCCCAGAACCGCCGCTCACGCGCGGTCATGGAACGCATCGGCATGACGCATCATGAAGATCGCGACTTCGACCACCCGAAGGTCCCGGCCACGACCCCGGACTTCATCCGCCACGTCCTCTATGCGATCAGCGCGCCGGAGCGCCGCTAGCCCTATTCCATAGGCACTGCGATGAAGCGCAGGTCGCCATTGGCGGCGGCGATCATCATCTGGGCGTTGCGGCGGCCTTCCTGCTTCAGCGACTGAACCTTGGCGGCAACCGCATCCGGCGACTTCATGAATTCCTGCGCCACCTCGACGATCACGTCGCCGGGCTTCAGGCCCTTTTCGGCCGCAGCCGAGCCGGGCGTCACTTCCGTCACGACGACGCCGTCGACGCTTTCGGCGATGTTGAAGGTCTTGCGGATATCCGGGTTGAGCAGCGACAACGACAGGCCGAGAATGTTCTTCGGCGCCGCCGCATCAGGCGCGACCTGACCCTGCTGGTCTGTCTGGCCCTGGCTTTTGTTCTCGGGACCCTTGTTTTCAGTTCCCTTGTTCTCGGGCGTCTTGTTTTCCGTGCCCTTGTTGTCGGGTGACGGCTGAGCCTGATCGCTGTCGGGCTCGTCCATGTCGTCGTTCTCGCCGGGATCCGGATTGATGACGCCGCCATTCTGCGAACCGTCATCGCTGTTTGCCGCAGCCTGGTCGCTGTCTTCGAGACGGCCGAGCGTCACCTTGACGGTCTGCTCCTTGCCGTCGCGCAGCACCACGACGTCGACTTCCTTGCCGACGGGGCTTTCGGCGACGACGCGCGGCAGATCGCGCATCTCGTTGACGGCCTTGCCGTCGAATTTCAGGATGACGTCGCCGGCCTTGATCGAGCCGTTGTCGACGGGGCCGCCCTTGATGACACCGGCAACCAGAGCGCCCTTGGCCGAATCGAGGCCGAGGCTGTCGGCGACATCGTCGGTCACCGGCTGGATGCGAACGCCGAGCCAGCCGCGGCGCGTCTCGCCATATTCGCGAAGCTGCGCCACGACACCCGAAGCGAGTTCCGACGGCACCGAGAAGCCGATACCGATCGAACCGCCGCTCGGCGAAATGATCGCCGTGTTGATACCGATGACCTCGCCCTTCATGTTGAAGAGAGGGCCGCCAGAATTGCCCTTGTTGATCGCCGCATCCGTCTGGATGAAGTTGTCATAGGGACCGGCATTGATGTTGCGGCCGCGGCCGGAAATGATGCCGACGGTCACCGAGCCGCCGAAGCCGAACGGATTGCCGATCGCCATCACCCAGTCGCCGATGCGCATGCCGCTGGAATCGCCGAACTTCACCGCCTTCAGCGGCGTCTTCGGTTCGACCTTGAGAACCGAAAGGTCGGTCTTGGTATCGGTGCCGATCAGCTTTGCCTTCAGCTTCGAGCCGTTGGCGAAATTGACCTCGATATCGTCGGCACCTTCGATGACGTGGTTGTTGGTAACGATATAGCCTGCGGGGTCGATAACGAAGCCCGAACCGAGCGAGCTGACATTGTGGTTGCCGCCGCCCTTGCCGCCCTGCTGCTTGTTGAAAAAGTCGTTGAAGAATTCCTGGAAGGGCGATCCGTCGGGCGCGCGCGGCGCCGGACCGGCGCCTTCGTCGTCCTTGACGTTCTGCGATGTCGAGATGTTCACGACTGCATCGAGAAGGCCTTCAGCGAGATCGGCGACGGAAGCCGGGCCGTTTGTCGGCGGCGTTCCCTGAGCGGCTGCGGTGCCGGCAAGACCGATATTGGCAAGAAGGGCTGCGCCGGCCAGGAGAGCGAGCGATCGTCTGAAGGTCGGGCGTGTCGTGGGGGCCATCAAGCTTCCTCATATCAGGTCAAAGCGGCAGTCTGACCACCAACATAGGGCGGAATGATGGAGCGTGAAATCACCTTTTCGCGAAATCCCGCGCAATCTCAACTCAGCCTGTGAGAAGCCGGACAAAGGCACCCCCGGGACCGACAGCGGCCAGTCCGAAAGCGCGAATCTGTTGCTCCGCAACCGACGGCAAAAGCCCTGCCCTCTGCACAAAAAACGAGGGGCCGGTGCATAGACCAGCCCCTCGATCATGAGAAAGAATGCAGGCACCGTCAGGAAATCCTGCAGTCCTCTATTGTCAGTTTGCCGGTGCGGCGGGTGCAGCCGGCGCCGGAGCTGCCGGCGGTACCGACGGCGCACCGGTGGCGCTGTCGAAGTAGCGGAAGAACTCCGAGTTCGGCGACAGCACGAGCGTCGTATCCTGCGACGAGAGCGACGAGGAATAGGCCGACATCGAGCGGTAGAACTCGAAGAACGACGGGTCCTTGCCGAACGACTCGGCGAAGATCCGGTTCCGGTCGGCATCGCCCTGACCGCGCAGGATTTCGGAATCACGCTGCGCTTCCGCGGTGATCTCGACGACCTGGCGGTCGGCGACGGCGCGGCGGCGCTGGCCTTCTTCATTACCCGAAGCGCGGATCCGCTCGGCTTCCGCCAGACGTTCCGAACGCATCGCGTTATAGGTGTTCGGCGCGACCTCTGGCGAGAGGTCGGTGCGGCGGATACGGACGTCGTCGATGTTGAGGCCGAGGTTCTCGGCATCGATCCTGAGATCGTCGCGGATCTCGAGCATCATCGCAACGCGCTCTTCGGAAAGAGCGGCATTGTAGTCACGCAGACCGTAGACGCGGCGCAGCGACGAATCGAGCTGGGCGCGAAGACGTGCCTCGGCAGCCTCGCGGTCGCCCGACACCGTTTCGCGGAAGCGGCGGACATCGGCGATGTTGTAGATCACGAAGGCGTCGACATCGAAAGTCTGGCCGTCCTGAACCTGTACGCGGATGTTATCGAGATCGAGGCGAAGCGCCTGCTTCTCGACATACTGCACGCGATCCGCATCCATGAAGGCGAAAGGCAGCTTGAAATACAGGCCCGGCTCGGTCTTGACCGACTGGATCTGACCGAAGCGGACGACGATCGCCTGTTCGCGGGCATTGACCACGAAGACCGACGAATAGACGACGAAGAGGACGACCGCGAGTGCGATCAGCACGGCGGGAAGCTTATTGGATGTCATGGCTCAACCTCCCTGCTGTGCCGGTTTGCCGATCTCGTTGAGCGGCAGATAGGGTACGACCCCCTGCTTCTCGTCGATGATGACCTTCTTCGAATTCTTCAGCACCTGTTCCATCGTTTCCAGGAACAGCCGCTTGCGCGTCACGTCAGGAGCCTTTGCATATTCGTCGTTGATTGATGCGAAGCGCTGTGCCTCACCTTCCGCTTCCTTGACGACACGGTCCTTGTAGGCTGCGGCGTCTTCGCGGATCTGAGCCGCCTCGCCTCGCGCCTGGCCGAGCCGCTGGTTGGTATAGCGGTTTGCCTCTTCGATCGTGCTGTCGCGGTCGCGGCCTGCACGCTGCACTTCTTCGAAGGCATCGGAGACTTCGCGGGGCGGAGCCACGTTCTGGATCGTCACGCCGGTGACGGTGATACCCGCCTTGTAGCGGTCCATCGTCCCCTGAACGATATTGAGAACGTCCGTTTCGATCGGCTGACGATTGCTGCGGAACGCGTCCTGTGCCGGACGGCGGCCGACGATCTCGCGCATGGCGCTGTCGGAAACCTGCTGCAGCGTTTCCGCCGGGTTCTCGACGTTGAAGAGATAGGCCTTCGGATCACTGACGGTGAAGAACACCGCGAACTGGACGTTGATGACGCTGCGGTCGCCCGAGAGCATCAGGCCGCTCGAGGACGACGACGACGTTGCGCCGATATTCTGCTGCTGCACCGTGACCTTGACCGTTTCGACCGTCTCAAGCGGCCAGAAATGGAAATGCAGGCCCGGCATCGAGACTTCCTGCTTCGGCTGGCCGAAGCGCAGTTCCACACCACGCTCGTCCGGCTGGACGATGTAGATGCACTGGAAGAGCCAGAAGGCTGCGAGAACCGCGACGATGATCAGCGCCACGCCGCCATTGAAGCCGCCGGGCACCATGCGTCCCAGCTGGTCCTGACCACGGCGAATGATGTCTTCGAGATCGGGCGGACCGCCCTTGCCCCCGCCGCCGCCTTTCGGACGGTTCGGGCCCTGCCCCCATGGTCCCTGATTGTTATTGTTACCGCCGCCGCCCCATGGGCCGCCGCCGCCATTCTGATTGCTCCAGGGCATCAAAACCTCTTTGTTCGTTGAACTCCCGATCGCATAATGCCCGCGGGGGCGGCAGACGGTAAGCGATTGTGACCGTTATAGGTATCGCCGACCCTGCTTTCAACGCGACATGAGCGGCTCAACGTTGTTTCTTGAGAAATAATTCGTTACCGGCCCATAACCCGCTGGACCTAGCGCTCTTCCTCGTCGCTGAAAAAGCCGTATTGAGCTCCAGCACTATCTGCTGCGACCTTCTTTTCATACAACTCAAAGTATTTATCGAATTCTGGCTGCCGGCCCATAAATTCTTCCTTAGATTTGTATCTGTGATGAGGTTTCCGGCGCTCAAAGCGGGTAATTCTGAAAGGAAAATCGTCGAAATCTGTTTTTGGATACTCGTCCTCAAACCCTCGCTTCCATTCAGATTTTGAGCCCACAGCATCCTTCTCAAAATCAGTCTCGAATTTCGCGTCACCGTTGATGTTTCCGCAAAACACCTCGGTCAAATACACCTGATTAATGTACTTTTCGAAAATCTGATAAATCTGCTCCCCACCGATAACAAAGAACTGCAGATTTCCTGAAAATATTGAACTTACATCGGCGAGCAGCAACGCGGTCTCCGGATCCTTGGCCCACTGGACAAGCCTAGAGTCCGACTTCACCTCTGATCGAGACAAGACAATATTAGTGCGATTGGGAAGCGGCCGGCTTCCGAGTGATTCAAAAGTTTTGCGACCCATTATGATCGCATGTCCAGACGTTCGCCTTTTGAACAGTTGCAGATCTGTCTTCAGATGCCATGGCAGCCTATTCTCGATACCAATTATATTATCGGGATAACTGCGGGCAACAATCGACGTCGCCGACGGCATCTTAACTTTAGCTTTCTTACTGTTCATTTCAACGCAATCTATAGTTGCACAGCCTGAATAACTGTGGTTACCGCACAGCCTGCTCGTGTTCAAGGCAGAATATCAGATTGATGGAGAAACACGTGGAAAGCTAGCCAACAGCGCGACCCGCAGACGTCTGCTGCGCGTCCGGATTGCCGAGCCAGATGACGGCAACGCGCTCGCCGGTCTGCTTGGCGAGATACATGTAATTGTCGGCGCGCTTGACGAAGGACGCCGCCGTATCCGACGGCTCGAGCAGCGCCACGCCGACAGCAGCACCCACCTCCGTGATCGCCCCGTCGATGGCGATCGGCTTGAAGATGCGCTCGGCAGCGTCCGTCACCGTATTCCTGACATCGTGGATCAGCACCGGATCCACCTCGATCAGCACCACGAATTCATCACCGCCGATCCGGGCGATGAAATCATTTGCGCGAAAACTCTCGCGGAAACGGCTGGCAAGCGTGCGGATCACCTCGTCACCGGCACCGTGCCCCAGCCGGTCGTTGACCGCCTTGAAACCGTTGAGATCGATGAATGCCAGCGCCATCGACTTTTCCGCCGCCCGCGCCGCCTCGATCTGCTCCGCCAGCGTCTCGTCGAAACAGGCCCGGTTCGGCAGGCCGGAGAGCGCGTCCGTGCGTGCCGAAGCACGCAGCGCCAGCTCGATCTCACGCTGATGGCGCACGCGCGCCGAAACATCCATGATCACTTCGACGTCGAAGGAAACACCGCCGACGATGGTGCGCTGCGCCGAAATCAGCGTCGGAATGATCGTCCCGTCGGCATGGCGGATATCGACCTCTTCAAGCACATAAGCACCGTCCTCAGCCAGCATCCGGTGCCGGCGATCCCGCGCCGGATTGTCGATCGCGGCTCCATCGGAGGTCAGTTTCTTGCCGCTGATATCTTCCCATTTCAGACCGGTCAGCTTCAGATAGGCGTCATTGACCTTCGCATAGCTCGACGTCTTCGTGTCGCTGGTGGTGATCGCCATGGCGATCGGCGCAAATTCGAACATGCGCATCAGCATCGACGACAGTACATCTGGGGGAAGAAGGTCAGTATCGTCCATTGCGGTCCCGGGAGCATTACCTGCGCGGGAGAAAATAACCGAGAGCTATTAAGATCTTACTGATGAAACTTGGTACATTTTCAGACATTGCCGGATAAAGACGTTTTCAATCGTCTCCCGGTCCAGCGCTTTGCTGAAATTGCGAAGAGGTCAAACAGCGATCGGCGAGGCGCAATGGCCTCGCCTGGCTCATTAGAGTATCCGCAACGTCGGAATAGCGGTGACGAAACGCCCGCCCCAATCCGCAATATACTTGCAGGATTCGACGATCTCCGCCGTCAGATTCCACGGCAGGATCACCACGTAGTCGGGCTTTGCGCGCTCCAGCTCGCTCGGCGCATAGACAGGAATGTGGCTGCCGGGCAAAAGCTTGCCCTGCTTCACGGTGCTTCGATCGACGACAAAGCTGATATCATCACGCGTGACACCACAGACATTCAGGAAGGTGTTGCCCTTCGCAGCGGCGCCATAGGCCGCAACGACCTTGCCCTCGTCTCGCGCCTGGCGCAGAAAATCGCGAAATGCGTCGCATACCGCCGCGATCTTGGTGCCGAACTCGCGGTAAGTCCGCATGTCCTTCAGGCCAAACCGCTCCTCCTCCTCACGCATGGCAAGAAGGCGCTCGGTCGGCGCGCGCACTCCATCATTGCGCTGAGCATAGACTCGCAGCGAACCGCCATGCGTCGAAAGCTCCTCGACATCGAAGACCTTCAGGCCGCAGGCCTCAAAAATCCTCTCGGCAGCGAGCAGGGAGATGTAGGAATAGTGCTCGTGATAGATCGTATCGAACTGCAGGCCCTCGATCATCCGCAGAAGATGGGGGAATTCGAAGGTTGCAACGCCCTCCGGCTTGAGAACGATCTGAAAACCGCGGACGAAATCGGCGATATCCGGCACATGGGCCAGCACGTTGTTGGCCGCCGTCAGGTCTGCACGAATGCCACTCTCGACGATCGCCTTCGCCGTATCGCTTCCGAAGAACGCCACCTTCGTCCGCACGCCTCGCCCCTCGGCAACTTCGGCCGCATTGGCAGCCGGCTCGACGCCCAGCACCTTGACACCCGCTGCCGCAAAATACTGCAGCAAATAGCCGTCATTGGATGCAACTTCGATCACGGTCGACTGATCGCCGAGGCCGAAGCGCTCCGTCATCAACTGCGTGTAACGCTTTGCATGATCCAGCCAGCTCGTCGAAAACGACGAGAAATAGGCATACTCAGCATTGAAGATCTCGCCCGGCGGCACGGTCTCGGTGGTCTGCACAAGAAAGCACTCGGAGCAGACCATGACCTTCAGCGGAAACGAACGCTCGGTCTCGATCGCCGCCTCATTGGGCAGGAAGGAATTCGACCATGGCGTGGCGCCAAGATCGGCAACAGCATTGGTCAACGGCGTTGAGCAGAAGCGGCAGGCATGAACCATGCTGTTACGCGCCTTTCATAAAAGTATCGATCTGATCTGTGACAAGCGACAGCGGCTCGCCGCCGCCACGCCAGCGGTCGTACCAGCGCGCGGTCCATTCGATTGCCTCGGGCTGGCTGAGCTTTGCCTGCCACGAAAGATATTCCCGTGCTTTCGTCGGGTCCAGCCCGAGCGTCTGCATCTCCCGGGGCTTGTCGCTGGCAGAGCTATCGTTCCAGGTTCCCGCGACACCCATCGCCGCCTGAACATCGGAGGCAAGGCGTCCGACAGCAATCTGCGCCTCCTCAGGCGATGGCCCGAAATTGAGCGAATCGGGCACCTGTTTGCCAGCAAACAAGTCCTCGCAGAACAGGAAATAGCCATTCAGGCAATCGAGAACATGCTGCCACGGACGCGTGGCAAGCGGACTGCGGATATCGAGGACCTCGCCGGCCAAAGCGGCGCGCACGATATCCGGCACCAGCCGGTCTTCGGAATAATCCCCGCCGCCCAGAACATTGCCACCGCGTGCCGTGGCAAGCCTGACGCCCCGCGACCGGTAAAATGAATCGCGATAGGTGGCGGTGACAATCTCAGCCGCGGCCTTCGAACCGGAATACGGATCATGTCCGCCCAGGCGATCGCTTTCGACAAAATGCCGGCCGCTCTCGTCGTTGCTGTAGACCTTGTCGGTGGTTACGACGAGGATTGCCTTAACCTCGTCGACTGTGCGGGCCGCCTCGAGAAGCCGCACCGTGCCCATCACATTGACGTCAAACGTCTCGACAGGTTCCGCATAGCTGCGGCGTACCAGCGGCTGGGCGGCCATGTGCAAAATGATATCGGGTCTGCTGCGCGCGACCGCAGCCGTGAGGCTGTCGGTGTCGCGCAGATCGGCAATCGTCTCGCCACTCAGTCCGGCGCTGCCAACGAGCGCATGCAGAGAAGGCAAAGTCGACGGCGCCAGCGCATATCCGAAGACGTCTGCGCCAAGCCGCGAAAGCCACACCCGCGCCCACGTGCCCTTGAAGCCGGTATGCCCGGTGACGAGCACCCGCTTGCCGCGCCAGAAACGGCTATCCGGCAGACGGCCCATCACCAGACCTTCCATGGCGCATGGCCGCTCTGCCAGAGCTCCTCGAGCTGATTCTTGTCACGCAGCGTATCCATCGGCCGCCAGAAACCGTCATGGTTGAAGGCCATCAGCTGGCCATCACGCGCAAGACCTTCGAGCGGCGCACCCTCGAAAGACGTATCGTCGCCGGCGATGCGATCGAGAACCGAGCGGTTGAGCACAAAGAAGCCGCCGTTGATGCGCGCATTATCGCCTGCAGGCTTTTCCATGAAACTGCGAACCTGCCCCGCATCCGTCAGCAACGCGCCATAGCGGCCGGGCGGCACGACGCTGGTAACAGTCGCTTCCTTGCCGTGGCGATGATGAAAATCGGTCAGCGCCTGAATATCGATATTGGCAACACCATCACCATAGGTCAGGCAGAACGTGTCACCGAGATAATTGGCGACGCGCTTCACACGCCCCCCGGTCATCGACCCCTCGCCGGTCTCGACCAGTGTAACGCGCCAGGGCTCGGCCTTGGTCGAATGATAGGTCGTCTCACCGCGCTCCATATCAAAGGTCACATCCGCCGAATGCAGGATATAATTGGCGAAATATTCCTTGATCATATAGCCGCGATAGCCAAGGCAGATCACGAAGTCGTTGAAGCCATAATGGCTATAGGTCTTCATGATATGCCAAAGGATCGGCCGCCCCCCGATCTCAATCATCGGCTTCGGCCGCAAATGGCTCTCTTCGGAAATGCGGGTGCCGTACCCGCCGGCGAGAATGACGATTTTCATGGTCTGCTACCCCAGGCGCGCGTACCTGGAAAGGCATGACGCGATTGACAATTGCGATGCCGGCCTTATCACCTTCCACACGTGCGCGCGATCGGCATAGATGCGCGTTCAATGTGACATTTTATGTCTGATTGCAAGAGAGGGATGCTGACATGGCCAAGGTTGGTATTGGGATACCGACGTACAACGGCGCGGAGTTTATCCGGGAATGCCTTGAAAGCTTGCAGCAGCAGACCTTTGAAGACTTCGAAGCTTTCATTTCTGACAATGGTTCGACGGATGGCACTAGTGAAATTTGCGAAGAGTTCGCGACGGCAGATCGTCGGTTCCGACATCATCGATACGACAAAACTGTCCCTGTCTTAGATAATTTTCTTCGCGCCCGCAGCCAATTAGAAAGCCAATACTTCATGTGGCGTGCGGATGATGATTTGGCAGAGGCTACACATCTCGCAGGTCTTGTGCAGGCGTTGGAAGCAAATCCTTCGGCCGTTCTGGCAGTCTCCAGCATTCTCCGTCATTCGGATTCTTCGGAGAAAGTCTTTGGATTGCCATCAAACACGGCTAGCGAGAGAGTAGACAGGATTCATGATGTCCTAATCGGGTGTCATCCCAGCTGGTTTTATGGCCTTTGGGACTGGGCGACGGCGGGGCAAATGGCCGATTTTTTGATATCTAGTTATTCATTCGATTGGGCGGCTGACCATGTGATGTTGTTGCCGCCGATACTTGATGAAAAGGTTGCATTTTCTCAAGGCGGCCATTTCATTCAACGCATAAAGAGACAACAAGCTTATCTGCTCTCTCCTTCGAAAAAGCTTCAAGCGCGTGCACGTTACACCGACCTAGCGCGCCGACTGTTGGACGAGCGGGATTGGACGCCGGCGGAGCGACGCGCAATGGATCGGACGATGTGGAAGCACATTGAACTTCGGGTTGCTCCTTTGTCAAAGACAAAGAGACGAGCAGTTAAGGAACGGCTCTTGTCGCTACTGCGACTTGGATAAATCAGCGGGGATATGGGCAGCGTTCCCCACGTCCAAAGATTGACTTCAAGTGTAGCTACAAAGTAGATGCAACGCCTGAACAGGAGCATTGAAATGTCGACCGGATCACAAATCTGCAATGTCGTCATCGCGGGAATTGGCGGCGCATCTCTGGGTACAGAACTCGCAAAATGCTTGCGGCTGTCTCGCGGCTATAAGGTGATCGGCGCGGATGTTTCCCCAACTGCATTTGGACTTTATGATGAGAATTTCGACAGCACATTCCTGATTGATAGAGACAACTATATAGAGGAAATCATCAGGGTTTGCCGGCAGAACAATGCCGAGTTCGTCGTGCCGGGTGGCGAGCAGCCTATGACATTGCTTGGCGCAGCCAATGAACAATTGTTGGAGGCTGGCGTTCGTTTGATAGGCAATTCGCCCGAGATTATCGGGGTATTTTCGAACAAGATACGCGCCTCGGAATACCTATCTGAAGCCGGAGTCGCAACGCCTAGAACAGCGATAGCTGATCTGCCTGGAGCGCTTGAATTGGTCGGGCTGCCATGCGTGATAAAGCCTGCGACTGGAAGCGGCGGAAGTGCGTCCGTTTTCTTCGCGACTAACGCTGATGAGGCCTTAACTTATGCACAATTCATCCGGCGCTCAGGCACAGTTCCCCTTGCGCAGGAATATATTGACGCTGGTAGCGGTGAGTTCACAGTTGGTGTTCTTTCTCTGCCCAACGGTCAGGTTGCAGGATCCATTGGGTTAAGGCGCACACTGGATGCTAAGCTTTCGGTATCGTATCGCGGTCGAGGCGGCCTGATCTCCAGCGGCTATTCCCAGGGCCATATTGGTGAATACGCGCTCGTAAGACAGCAGGCAGAAGCTATTGCGCTCGCGATAGGCAGTCGGGGGCCAATAAATGTTCAAGGGCGGATGCGCGGCGACGTATTTGTTCCATTCGAGATCAATCCTCGCTTTTCTGCGTCGACCTACCTTCGCGCGATGGCAGGTTTCAACGAGCTCGATGTTTTCATTCGCTTTACGCGTGATGGCGAATATCCAAAGCTTCCTCCCATACGATATGGCTGGTATCTCCGCAGCCTCACGGAGCGGTTCGTGAGTGACACTCAGCTGAAGACTGGGGCATAACTTGAGTATCCGTTGGATCACCCCTGAACTTGGTACCGCCCCAGCCGATGAAGTGTTCGGTCGCGATGACGTTTTGGTCGTTGATGTTCGAAACCTTCTCGACAAAGAAGGTAATGACCTGATCGAGGTAAGCAAGCGGATAGAGCAGGGTTTAGCCTCGTTGAGACGGGGTCAACGAACAGTTGTGGCATGCGACTATGGCATGTCACGAAGTAACGCGATCGCCGCAGGAATTATATCGAAATTCCAGGGGATTCCATTCATCTCTGCCGTACGTCTCGTTGTTGAGGCCACTGGGGAAGGAGAAATAAAGGCAACAGTTCTGAGTGCGGTGCGTGCCGCAATTTCGTCGCCGAACACAACCAATATCGAAGCGCCTCTCAGAACTGTCCTTGTAACTGGGGAAAGTGGCACAACAGGATCAACGGTGCGCAAATCCCTCGAAAGATATTTCAAGGTTCTGTCACCTACCCGCCGCCAACTTGACCTTGAAAAGGGCACAACACTGCTTGAGCTTTACATTGAGGAAAATCAGGTCACGCACCTTGTCCATCTAGCGAATCCGCGAGTCTCTGCATCCAATTTGGGGTTCGGCAGATCACTTACCATGTTGAGAAACGTTCTTGATGTCTGCGTGCAGCGCAATATCTCGCTGCTTTATCCCTCCAGTGCAGAGGTTTATTCTGGTTACTCAGGCACCCTAGAAGCAGACGAAACTACGCCACTTTTTGCACGTGGGCCGCTTGGCGAAGCCAAATACGTTGCTGAGACCATGATTGCCAATTGCGAGAAAATGACCTCGTTAAGATGTTGCGTAGTCCGGTCGCCGCCGATTTACGGACCACATCTTCCGAAGCCTAAGTTTTTAAATAACTTTATCGGAAAGGCTATTGCGAACCAACCAATCCTCACCCATCGCTATGGCAGTGAAGAGCCGAGGTTGGATCTACTTTTCGTTGACGACTTTGCGGAAGCCATTTCATGCGCGGTAGCTTCAAGCTACGTGGGGCCGTTAAATATCGGAACCGGAACCCTTACCTCAACCCGCGTTATTGCTGAACTGGTATGTGAATTGACTGAGAGTCAGAGCAATTTGGCGTATTCGGCGACGTCTGCCAAGCCAAATTCGGTCTCGATGAATGCGGCAAAGGCAAAGCAGGCCATCAATTGGACCGCAAGAACAAGCCTTCGCGAGGGACTTATCAAAACAATCGATGGCTTTGGGAAAGGAAAAATCGATGAGTGAACAAACAGAGAAGGAGCTCCAGGAAGGCTTTTCCTGGGCCCGTTCGCAGATGTTTGCCGACTATAACGCAGTTCTAGGGATGTATCAGGGCTTGGCATGCCTCGAGCATGCACGTGGCGAGAGCCTGTTAGATATGCCTTGCGGCGACGGATTGGTGACGGCGCTTATGGCGCCGCGATTTAAGCGTGTTGTAGGACTTGATGCCTCAAGCAAGCATTTGGCGCTTGCCAAGAGGAATCTCCCTGATGCTGAATTGCATGAATGCCTTATCGAGGATTTCTCAACCGAAGAGCGGTTTGATACAATTACTATGATCAATGTGCTCGAGCACGTTGCAGATCCCATTGACGTTCTCCAAAAGGCGGCATCGCTTCTTTCGGCAGAAGGAGTGTTGATTGTCCACGTTCCAAATGCGCGCGCAATCAATCGCCGATTGGCAGTTTTAATGGGAACGCTTACCTCTTGCGAAGAGTTGTCTCCATTTGACATCAATATCGCAGGGCACCGCCGCTCGTACTCGATGAAAACATTCACCGATGACATTACAGCGGCCGGACTCAAGATAGAAAAGACCGGTGGAGTGTTTTACAAAATGCTTTCCACACCACAGATCGATTGGTTCCTAAAAAACGGTCTGTGGGAAGATGGCGGCTTTGGTTGGGGGCGCGTTGGCGGTCCACAAAAAAATTGGAAAGAGGAGTTTTGCCGCGCATCGTATGAACTTGGCAAAGAGCATCCAGAGGATTGCAACGTAGTGTATGCTTGCATTACGAAGTAATAGTGTTCACCTCGGCACAAACTAGATGGCTATTAGCCTAGCCATCTAGTTAAAACATCAATGTCCGGCTGCTTCAATTACCGAAATAACACGTTCTATGTCCCGAGCGTTCATATCATGATAACTTGGCAGATTGATCGCCCTGCCGGGAAGATCATAAGCGACAGCATTGCTCTCAACGCTCTCAAACGACGGCAACGAACTCAACGGCCAGAAGAATACACGCGCATCGATATTCTCGGCAGCGAAGACCTCTTGCAGCCGCTCTCGCGTGATGCCGGTTTCCTTGGCAAAGACCACCGTCGGCATCCAGAAGCCGTTCTGGCTGCCTGCCGGCTCCGGGTTCATCGAAATCGAGTTAAGCCCGCTTAGGCCATCCCTATAGGCATAGAAGATTTCGCGCTTTCGATCGATGAGTTCACCGATCCTCTCAACCTGCGCAAGGCCGACCGCTGCCTGAAGGTTTGAGATCTTGTATTTGAAGCCAATCTCGTCCGGCCAGAATTGTTTGGTCTGTCCTCTTGCGCGACCGTGGTTCGAAAGCGTGAGAACTCGCGCATAAAGCGCGGAGTCATTGGTCACGAACATCCCCCCTTCACCAGTGGTGATGGTCTTCGTGCCATGAAAGGAGAATGCGCCGAATGCGCCCATGGCCCCCGCACGGTTTCCACGCCACACCGAACCGATGGCCTCGGCAGCATCCTCGATCACCGGCAATCCATGCCGCGCGCCAATGTCTAGCAATGCATCCATATCACAAAGGTTGCCATAGATGTGAACCGCCAGGATAGCTTTCGTTCTGGGCGTGATAGCCGCTTCGACCTTGGCCGGGTCGAGGCACCAGCTGTCGGGCAAGACATCGACGAAAACAGGCGTTGCGCCGAGGTGTACAATCGGTGCGGCCGAGGCAATCCAGTTTGTGTCTGCCATGATGACTTCGTCGCCGGGACCGATATCTAGGGCAGCAAGTCCCATATGCAGCGCGCCGGTGCAGCTTGACGTCGCGATCGCATGCTTAACACCAAGATGAGCCGCAAAAGCGGCTTCAAACTTGTCGATATATTCGTAGCATCGTTCGCCCCAGCCATTGGCTGCCGCGTCGGTAGCGTAGGACACTTCCCGCTCAGTGATGGAAGGTTTGGTGTATAATATGCGCTGCTTCATTTTCATTTCTCACGGAAGATTATCGACACCTGCATCCAATTGCGCCGTCAGGTCAAGAGCTCAAGACCGCTTGCCTTTCCGTCCCGCCTGGGGCATCTCCGAGGCGTGTGAATTTCACGAGAACTGCCATGCCACGTTTCACCTTCACGCCGACCCCTCTCCCCGACGTCACGCTTGTCGAACGCCAGCGTCTCGGCGATGACCGCGGCTTCTTTTCCCGCTTTTTCTGCGTCGAAGAAATATCCGGGTTTGGTACCGGCAGCATCGCACAGATGAATCACACGATGACGAGGGAAAAAGGTGTCATCCGCGGTATGCATTTCCAGCGCGCTCCTCATGATGAGACCAAATTCGTGTCCTGCCTGAAGGGCGCCATCTTCGACGTCGCCGTCGATCTGCGCCCCGGATCTCCGACCTATCTCAAATGGCACGGTGAAATCCTTTCGCAGGACAATGCCCGCTCCCTGTTGATCCCCGCAGGCTTCGCCCATGGTTTTCAGACTTTGAGCGAGGACTGCGAATTGATCTACCTTCACGACAAACCCTATGCGCCCGATGCCGAGGGCGGGGTCAATCCGCTCGATCCCAAGATCAACATCTCCTGGCCTTTGCCTGTTTCGCAGATGTCTGCCCGAGATAGCAATTTCGCATTTCTATAGCGATTGCGGCACCCTATCGAGAGGTCTGGTCGCCAAGGTCGGACCAAACCGATTTTCCCTTGCTGACCGTCTTTGAAATCGCCCGCTGGTCGCGCCACTCGCGCCCTATATCGCGAATGACCGGCCGGGCATCCGGCGAATAGATGTAATTCTTGAAATTGGCGACCGTCCGCTCAAGCGCCGGATTGACCGCCGAGTAGAATTGCTTTTCCGGATCGAACTCTTCGATCAGCAATCCGGCGCAAGTCCGCGCAAAGTCCCCTCTCAGGAAAGAAGGCGACGTCGTGAACTTGGGGAACGACGTGAACTTCGGAATCTTGATCCCGGCGAACTTGAGATAGTTATTCCTTTTATGGAAATGCCCCTTCGCCTTTATGTCCCAGTTCTGATCGGCATGATGAAGCGATACCTGCTGAACGGCCCTGTCTGCAAAGGCGCTCAAGGCCTCATCGCCTATCCGCCCAAGCGAGATCCAATCGTCTTCCAGATGCAAGACGAAATCCGCTTCCGTCGCCTGCCATAGCCGCTTGACGGCGGCGCAGAAACTCGGGCGTTCGGGAGTGAAGACAACCGCTTCAGGGAAGAGACGACGGACGATATCGGCGCAGTCGCGCGCATCCTCATCCGATCCAAAGATCGGATCGATATTGATCGACACTCTTCCAACGTTGAAATTGGAAAACACTAGCTCGCCGAAGCTGGCCATCGTCGTTCGCAGCAGATCGGGTCGCCGCCCGGCGACGATACTGACATCGATATGCGTCAACGCATTACTCCTCAAACAGCGATCGGCGCCTTGATGCTGGCATCGGCCTCGTAGCCGGCGAGCTCGAAATCCTCGAATTTGAAATCGAAGATATCCTTGACGTCGCGCTTGATCAGCATGCGTGGCAGCGGCTTCGGATCGCGCGTCAGCTGCAGTTTCGCCTGCTCGAAGTGATTGTGGTAGAGATGCGCATCGCCGAGCGTGTGGACGAAATCGCCGTATTTCAGGCCGGTCACCTGCGCCACCATCATCGTCAGCAGCGCGTAGGACGCGATGTTGAAGGGCACGCCGAGGAAGATGTCGGCGGAGCGCTGGTAGAGCTGGCAGGAGAGCTTGCCGTCGGCGACGTAGAACTGAAACAGGCAATGGCAGGGCGGCAGCGCCATGTTGTCGACTTCGGCCGGGTTCCAGGCCGAGACGATGTGGCGGCGCGAATTCGGGTTCTTGATGATGCCGTTCACCAGATTGGCGATCTGGTCGATATGCCCGCCATCAGGCGCCGGCCAGGAGCGCCACTGCGCGCCGTAGACCGGGCCGAGATCGCCGTTCTCGTCGGCCCATTCGTCCCAGATCGACACGCCGTTGTCCTTGAGGTAGCCGATATTGGTCTCGCCCTTCAGGAACCAGAGCAACTCGTGGATGATCGAGCGCAGATGCAGCTTCTTGGTCGTCAGAACCGGGAAACCGTCGTTCAGGTCGAAGCGCATCTGATGGCCGAAGACCGAGCGCGTGCCGGTTCCCGTCCGGTCGCCACGGTCGGTGCCCTTGTCCATCACATGGGTCAGAAGATCGAGATATTGCTTCATGGCCGCCGCCGACTCCGTTTTCGCCTTATATTTAAGCCGTCCCTGCCCCGAAACCAACCACGCGGCATCGCTTTTCCAAGCAAAATCCGCCGATATCAACGACGCTTTTGTGACGAGCCTCTTCCCATGCCGTCAGGAAAACACTATATCAGCCTTGCCGGTCTTCGGGCCGGCTATGGCGATAAATGGGCGGTGTAATAAGCCTATTGGACCCGGGGGCGGTACCCGGCGCCTCCACCAAGAACAGCCGGATGTACGGCTGCTGTTGATGGGGGCGAAATAGGATCGACAAGGGTGTAAAGATCGACTTTTCGCTCGGCATGATACCGCCGTTATCGGGTCACAAGTGTAGTTGCAAACGACAACAACGCTAAGGAATACGCTCTCGCTGCCTAATGGCGGTGCGGGAATTCCGCTCCAAGTCCTCTAGGTTAGCCCCTTGAGGCGGGGTCCGAAGGCACCTGGCAACAGAAGCCTTCACCTTCTCCCTGCCATTGAAATCATGTATGCTTCCGTCAAGCATGACTCGGGGCAAGGCTTCCGCAGCGCGGCCGGACATGGCATATAAGCGAGCGAAAAGACTTCCGAACCAACGAAAGACAGGAAAAGCATGGGGCAGGACCACATCCGCTACGACATTCTGGCACAGGACGCGCTGCGTGGCGTCATCCGCAAGGTCTTGTCCGAAGTCGGAGCGACGGGCCGCCTTCCCGGCGACCACCACTTTTTCATCACCTTCCTGACCGGCGCTCCCGGCGTGCGCATTTCGCAGCACCTGAAGAGCAAATATCCCGAGCAGATGACCATCGTCATCCAGCACCAGTTCTGGGATCTGAAGATCACCGAATCGCTGTTCGAGATCGGCCTTTCCTTCTCCGACGTTCCCGAAAAGCTCGTCATCCCCTTCAATGCCATCCGCGGCTTCTATGATCCCTCGGTGAATTTCGAGCTGGAATTCGACGTGCCGCTCGCCGATGGCGAGGAGCTGACCGAAGCCGAAATCACCGCCTACCCGGTCGCTCCCGAAAAGAGCGAGGAAACGCCGGCGGCCAAGCCCGCCGAAGGCGGCGAGGAAAAGAAGCCCGGATCGGTCGTCTCGCTCGACGCCTTCCGCAAGAAGCAGTAACCGGAAGGGAAGCCAAGGCTTCCCTTTTTCATTCCAGCCAAAGTGCATTTTGGCCGGCCGAATTCATTTCAGATCGGGGCATGCCATGAGCGCCGAAATCGTCAATCTCCGCCAGTTCAGGAAGAAGCAGGCCCGTTCGGAAAAGGACAAAGAGGCCGAGCAGAACCGCATCAGCTTCGGCCGCACCAAAGCCGAGAAGCAGTTGACCAAGGCGCTGAACGACAAGGCGGAGAAGACCCATAGCCAGGGCCGGATCGAGAAGGACAAGGACGAATAGGCCCGTTGCCGATCGCACTGCTCTGTCCGTTTAATCAAGCCAGCAAGTCCCGCCGATGATCCGCAAGCATTCCGCAACGCTTCACGGCCACCGCACCAGCTTCACCCTCGAAGACGAATTCTGGGCCGAACTGAAGGCGATCGCCACCGCCCGCACAATCCCGCTTGCCGCACTGATTTCAGAGATCGACGATAGCCGCGCCGCCGACAGCAACCTCTCCTCGGCGCTGCGCCTGCATGTGCTCGCCTGGCTCAAGAACAGCGGATGATGGTAACTTTGGCGAGGTCATTGCCGCGCCCGTGAGCGCCCGGCAATGACCCCTTGATGGCTAGGTTCGGGTAACCACCCGATTTCAGCTTATGCGTTTCTGAAAACCGCGATACGCCGTCTTTCGATCAGAAGCTGCGGCATTCGCGCTAGATAAATGCGCTCGCCGCATCCCGAACTTGTCCGAAGGACGTAAATCGCTGGTCGATTGTGGAAAGACGGATATCCGGCTTATTGCGGAATGCCGGCGCCGGGCATGGTGTTGAAATTCAGGCCGTTGCCGCCTGTCGGTGCCTGGCCCTGGCTGCTGTTCTGCTGAGCCGCACGCCGTTGTGCTTCGGCCTCCGCCGCGGCCTTGGCGTCGGCAGCAGCCTTCGCATCCGCCTCGGCCTTCGCCCTGACTTCCGCTTCCGCCTTCTGTTTCGCAGCCGCTTTGGCGAGCGCCCGCAGACGCTCCTCCTCGGCCTTGCGCTCGGCCTCAATCGCCGCCGCCTTGGCGCGTTCGGCGTCGTTGAACTTGTAGAGAGCCACTTCGCGGCGCAGGCGCTGTTTTTCGAGCACGTTGGCCTGCAGGCGCTCGACGCGGCGGCGTTCGCGCTCGAAGGCGCGTAGCGAGAGGTAGCCGGTGATATCGGTCACGTCCATGGTGCGGCCAGGCGATGCCAGCAGACCGGAGAAATCGAGCCTGAGTGCCGGGTCGGCGCCGGAAAGCGCGTCGTTGCCGGGATTGAAGCCGATATTCAGCGAGGCGTTGATGCGCTCCTGCGGCAGGTCGATCTGCGCGTTGCCGGTCACCTTGGCGAGGTCGTTGGATACGGTGACGTTCTGAACCCGCAGCATGCCGTCGGTGATGTTGAACGGGATGCCGAGCGGCGGCAGCTTCGCTTCGCCGTTGTTCAGCAGCGTCTCGACGATCGGATGCACCTTGCCGGCATTCAGCTGGTCCTGCATCGGATCGGTGGCCGAAAGCAGCGGCGCCAGGATCGCCAGATTGAGGCCACGCACGCTGGTCTCGCCAAGCCGCATCTCGCCGGAGCCGGTCATCGAGCTCGCCAGCTCCGTCATCGACTTGCCGGATGCCTCGGAGCTCAGCGACAGGCCGAACTTGCCGTTGGCAATCGGCGCCCCGTCACGCGACCAGACGACGCCGCCGAGATCGGCATCGGCGAGCGCAAGCTTGGTCTGGAAGAAGCCGGTGCCGTCGGCATTGGTGAAGAGCAGGTTGCCGGAAAGCTTGCCGCCATCCCAGGTGCCCTGCATATCGTTCAGCTGCAGCTCGTCGCCCTTATAGGCGATGTTGCTGGCGAAATCGTTGACGGCGCCAGACCAGCCGGGCCAGAACTGCTGGGCCGAGAGCTTCAGGTTGACGTCCATATCCTTGAAGACCGGCTGTCCGAGTCCCTGTGTCGTCAGATTGCCGGTTGCAGGATCGGTCATCGGCCCATAGACGGCCTCGCCGAGCCAGATCGCATCGGCGCGGTCGAGCGCCAGCTCCCCGCTCGCCGTGGTCTTGTTCGCTGCCCTGTCGACCGCCAGCGAACCGGCGAACTTGTTGTCGGCAGCATGGCCCTTCAGGTCCGCGAATGTGATCTTGCCGCTATCGATCGTCGCCGTCGTCTGCAGGCCGAACGGCAGTCCGGTTCCAAGCTGCGGCAGCGCGATGCCGTTCATGATCAGGTAGGGATCGAGATCGGCGCTCTCCAGGGACACGCCGACTTGGCCGTTCATGAAGGTATCGGGACGCACATCGACCTTGCCATTGGCGGTAAACGACGTGCGGTCGGTCGCAAAGGCCAGCGAGGCATCGGCGGGATCGGTGCCGTTGACCTGCACCTTCAGCGACAGCCTGCCATTGGCATCGGCTTCCACCGGCAGCGGATCGAGACCGGCCTGGCCGAACAGCACAGAGGTCGTCGCATTCTCGAGCGTCGCCTCGAGGCTGGTCGTCCCCTTGCCGGTCAGCGCCAGAAGATCGGACATGCGGTAATCGAGATTGACGCGGCTGCCGTTGGAAACACCGGCGAGCGTCAGCGTCAGCCCGTCATTCTGGTCGCCGCCGAGCGTGAGAGCGCCGCGCAGAGCCGTATTGGTGTACCAGGCCGAATTGCGTACCAGCCGGTCCATGACGGGATGCTGCGGCAGATGCTCCTTCAGCATGGTGAAGAATGGGCCGGGATCGGCCGACTTGAAGGTGATCTCGCCGGAGCCCTTGTAGTCGAGCAGCGAGCCCTCGGCGCGGCCGGTCGCGGTCAGCTCGGCGCCCGCAAAATTCTTCACCGCCAGCTTTTCGACGGCAAGCGCGCCATCGGCGATGGTGAAGCTCGTCTCGACATTCGACGCCTCGACGCCGAAGGCCGTGAACTTGTCGGCCTTCAGCTGCGCCGTGATCTTGTGATCGAGCACATTGTCGCCGGCGTCCTGGCCGGTGAAGAGGCCGGTCAGCGCCCTCAGGGCATCGAGATCCAGCGCGTCGCCGTTCAAAGCCACATTCAGCGATGGCGTCTGGTCCTTGGGCGCCAGCCGTTCCACCCTGCCCTTCAGCGTTGCGGGGCCGACGGCGATCTCCAGATTGTCGAAACTCTGCTTCTGATGCGTCAGGCTGACATCGGCGGAAAAACCTGCCTGACGCAGCTGGCGGATCGCCGGATCGACGGAACCGGCAAGCCAGGAGGCAAGTCCGCTCGGCTGATTGGAGGCGACGGTCACCTGGCCGTTGAATGACGGCTGGCCGCGCAACGCGAGCCGCCCCTTGCCTTCCACCTGCGTACGCCCCGGCAGCGTGCCGACGGCATCGTCGATCGTCCAGCCGTCACCGGCCGGCTGCAGATCGAGCTGCACGTCGCGGATCGTCGTATCGCCGGCAACGATGGCCGGCAGGCGCACGCTTGCCTTGCCCGGCACCTGCGGGATCGGCACCTGCGCCACGATATTGATCAGCGAGTTGAGGCGCTGGCGGGCCGAAAGGCCGGGATCGCGCGCCGTCTTGCCGCCCGCGCCCTGATTGCCGATGCGGTTGACGTCGATCTGCTGGCCATTGGCGATCAGCAGGAATTCCGGCGCGCTGCCGGTATCGAGAGTCGCCTCCCCGGTGATCACATAGGGGTCATCGGCCGAGCCGACTTCCAGCCGGTATTCGGGAACGCGGATGCGCTCGTTGGTCAGCTCGAAACGGCCCTTGACGCGCGGTGGCGGCAGCGTCTTGTCATTCTTGCTCTGCCCGCGGTTCTCGATCGCTGCCGACATCGTGCCCTGATAGTTCGGCTTGCGGTCGACGAGCTTCAGCTCGCCATCGAGATCGACGCTGACAGGATGCTGGTCGGGAACGAGACGGGTGCGGACTTTCAACACGCCGTTTTCGTCCGGCTGGCCGCTGGCGATCGAGAAGCTGCCATGCTCGCCGTCGAGCGTGGCGTCGCCATCGATGCGCCAGGGACCGGCGAGCGACTTTGCCGACATCTCCGCATTCAGGCCTGTGATGTTGCGCGAGCGGCCGGACTGGTCGTCGATGAACTGCACATCGCCGCCGCTGACATGAACATTTTCGAGCACGACGGTCTTGGCCGGAATTTCCGCTTGGCTGCCGCGCATCCAGTCCAGCGTTCCATCCTTCAGGAGCCGCAGCCGCACCTTCGGATTGACGACGCGCATGTCGAAAATCAGCGCCTCGCCGGAGAGAAACGGCGCAAGCTCGGCGTCCATGGAGAACTGCTCGACCTGAACGATCGGCTGGCCATCCGGCTCCTGGCCGACGCGCACGTCATGCATGGTCACCGACGGAAACGGCAGCAGCCGCGCATCGACGGTGCCATGCACAGTGACCTTCTTGCCGATGATCTGGCTTGCCTGATCCTCGAAATTCTTGCGGAAGTCCGTCCAGTCGATGAATAGCGGTGCGAGTAGCGCCACAAAGAGCACTACGACGATCACTCCCCCTAGAAAGACGAGGAACCGGCCTACCAAATCAAGGATTCTCCATTCGGGATTCTGTTGCCGACACTACTGTTATTCATGCCGGTAGCAAGGCCGAAGATCATGAGATTATTCCGTTTTCAGCCGAGGTGAAAAATCTTGCCCGGGTTGAAGATGTTGTCCGGATCGAGCGAGCGCTTGACCTGGCGCATCAGATCGACGGTGCCGCCGAGCTCCTCTTGAAGAAACGACATCTTGCCTTGTCCGATCCCGTGTTCCCCGGTGCATGTTCCATCCATTGCCAGCGCACGTGCATTGAGCCGCGAGACGAAATTCTCGACGCCGGCAACACCTTCCGCGGTCTTGTCGTCGAACAACACCAGGACATGGAAGTTCCCGTCGCCCGCATGCCCGACGATCATCGCCAGCAAGCCGTGCGCCTCGATATCCGCCTGCGTCTCCGTGATGCAATCCGCCAGCCGGGAGATAGGAACACAGACATCCGTCGAAAGTGCGGCAAGCTCGGGCGCCAGCGCCCGTGAGGCCCAATAGGCGTTGTGGCGAGCTTTCCAGAGCTTCGCGCGCTCCTCGGCATTGACGGTCCAGACGAACTCCCCGCCCCCGCACTCGGCGGCGATCTCTGCAAACTGTTGCGATTGCAGCGCCACCGTCTCGTCCGTGCCGTGGAATTCGAGGAAGAGCGTCGGCGTCTCCTCGTAGCTGAGGTTCGAATAGGCATTGCAGCACTTGATCTGCAACGCGTCGAGAAGCTCGATGCGGGCGACCGGAATGCCCATCTGGATGGTCATGATGACGGCGTCGCAGGCCGCCTTGATGGTCGGAAACGGGCAGACGCCGCCGCCGATCTTCTGCGGGATCCCCTGCAGCCTCAACGTCACCGACGTCAGAATGCCGAGCGTGCCCTCCGAGCCGACGAAGAGCCGCGTCATGTCATATCCGGCCGAGGACTTGCGGGCGCGCCGCGCGGTGCGGATCTCCTCGCCATTGGCGGTCACCGCGGTGACGGACAGCACATTGTCCTTCATCGTGCCGTAGCGCACCGCATTGGTGCCGGAAGCGCGCGTCGAGGCCATGCCGCCGATCGAGGCGTTAGCGCCGGGATCGATCGGGAAGAACAGGCCGGTATCGCGGAGATAAACGTTGAGCTCTTCGCGGGTGATGCCGGGCTCGACAGTGCAGTCGAGATCCTCGGCATTGACTTCGAGAACGCGGTTCATCCGGCTGAAATCGATGGAAATGCCGCCGGAGGGCGCATTGACCTGGCCTTCGAGCGACGAGCCCGTGCCGAAGCCGATGACGGGAACCTTGTGCTCGGCGCAAACCTTCACCGCGGCTGAGACATCGTCGGCCGTCTCGGCAAACAGCACGCCGTCGGGCAGCTGCGCCGGAATATAGGTGGTCGTATGGGCGTGCTGGGCGCGGAAGGATTCGCCGGTCTGGAAACGCTCGCCAAAACTCTGCTTCAGGATGCCCAGAACGGCAGAAATCCCTGCCTCGTTGCGCAATCCAGCCTTCGCATCCTTGAGAGCCATCCCGTTGATCTCCAATACGTTCTACCATCGACAGGCAGGCTGGTATGGGACAAGTGGAATGACATGTCCAGTCAAGATTGCGCGCAATTGGGGTGAGCTGCGGGCAGCCTTTCGGATAAGGCCGCACGCCGCACGATCGTCAGACCAGAGGCGGGTTCAGCCGGGCAAAACCCTCCTGGCGGCGATAGGGGAAATAGGGATAGGGCGCAGTCACGGCGCTCACCGCATCCAGCCGCTTGATCTGCTCCGGCGTCAGCGACCAGCCGACTGCGCCGAGGTTCTGGCGCAGCTGCGCTTCATTGCGGGCGCCGATGATGACGCTCGAGACGGTCGGGCGGCTGGTGAGCCAGTTGATGGCGATCTGCGGCACTGTCTTGCCGGTCTCTTCGGCGATCTCCATCAGCACATCGACGATCGCATAGAGCTTCTCGTCGTCGACGGGCGGCCCGAACTCCGCCGTCTGGTGCAGACGGCTCCCCTCCGGCAACGGCTGGCCACGGCGGATTTTGCCGGTCAGCCTGCCCCAGGCAAGCGGGCTCCAGACCAGAGCACCGACACCCTGGTCGGCGCCGAGCGGCATCAGCTCCCACTCGTAGTCGCGGCCTGCGAGCGAATAGTAGACCTGATGGGCGACATAGCGCGGATGTCCGTTCGCATCGGCCGCGGCAAGCGACTTCATCAGCTCCCACCCGGCGAAGTTCGAGACGCCGGTATAGCGTAGCTTGCCCGCTGCAATCAGTCCGTCGAGCGTCGATAGCACTTCCTCGACCGGCGTCGAGGCATCGAAGGCATGCAGCTGGAGGAGGTCGATATAGTCGGTGCCGAGGCGGCGCAGCGCCGCATCGACCGAGCGGATCAGCCGCGAGCGCGAGGCGCCCCAATCGGCCGGACCGTCACCGACGGGCAGCGCCGTCTTGGTCGAGATCAGCACCTGATCGCGCTTGCCGCGGATCGCCTGACCCAGCACCTCCTCGGAGGCACCCGCCGAATAGACGTCCGCCGTGTCGAACAGATTGACGCCGGCCTCCAGGCAGATGTCGACGAGGCGGCGCGCTTCCGCGGCATCGGTATTGCCCCAGGCACCGAACAGCGGGCCGGAGCCGCCGAAGGTCCCGGCGCCGAAGCTCAGAACGGGCACACGCAGGCCTGACCGGCCGAGATTTCGATAGTCCATAGTCTTTCTCCTGTTGTCTCCAGAAGATAGACACTCAAATTACGCTGATATAGATTGCCTCAAAGAAACTCATTTGTGATTTGAATTCATCATGAGCAGGCAGGACATCAATCGCTCCGGCGAAATGGAAGTCTTCGTCCGCGCCGTCGAGCTCGGCGGCTTTTCGGCGGCCGCAACGGCCTGCAAGATGACGCCTTCGGCGGTGAGCAAGCTGATTACCCGCCTTGAGGCAAGGCTCGGCACCCGCCTCGTCAACCGCTCCACCCGCAAGCTGCAGCTGACACCGGAAGGGTCGGCTTTCTACCAGCGCAGCGTCTCGATCCTCGCCGATATTTCAGAGGCCGAGCGCTATGCATCGTCCGGCGAACAGGCGACCGGGCCGATCCGTATCAATACCAGCGGCTCCTTCGGCAACCACATCCTGGCGCCGCTCGTGCCGCAGTTCCTGGCCGAACATCCCGGCATCACCCTCGACATCACCCTGACCGACAAGATCGTCGACCTCATGGAGGAGCGCGCCGATGTGGCGATCCGCGCCGGTCCGCTGAAAAGCTCCAGTCTGATCGCCCGCAAGCTCGGCGGCGCCCGCAAGCTCATCGTCGGCGCTCCCAGCTATCTCGCGACGCATGGCGTGCCGAAATCCATCGCCGATCTCGAAAACCACTGCCGCATCGGCTTTTCCTATTCCCGCGCCATCCAGGGCTGGCCGCTTCAGGACGGCGCCGAAGCGGTCAACGTGCCGGTCACACCGGGGGTGCAGGTCAGCGACGGTGAAGCCATGCGCCATCTGGCGGTTGCCGGCGCTGGGCTGGCCCGGCTCGCCGACTTCACCTTACGGGAAGATATTACGGCTGGGAGACTTGCCGTCGTCATGGAAGACTTCAATCCCGGCGATATCGAGGACTTTTACGCCGTCTATCTCGGCCAGGGCGGCCCGCTTCCGGCCCGCGTGCGCGCCCTCCTCGATTTCCTGGCTACTCATGCCAAGCTATGAGAACTGCCGGTTAGCTCGAAAAGGCGAATTGGCAGAGGCCGCAAAGCCATGTTGTCTTCCTCCCCGGCAACGGAGGGACATAGAGATGCAGGCCAAGACCTATGCGAAATTGAAGGGCATGACCGTCCTGTCATCCACAGGCGCGGTTCTCGCGATGCTGACATCGCCGGCAAGCGCCGAGATCAAGACGGTGACGACCAAGCCCACGGCAGCCACGATGACGCCGGGTGAGCCGGTCCTTTACGACGACAAGACCTGCCCTGCCGGGATGATCGCGAAGTTCACCAAGGCGAAACGAAACAACAATATCAGCAAGAAATGCGTTCATAAGTGACCGGATCGGATGCAGCGCTGCCAGACCCTGGCGGCGCGCAGTGCCACATTTCGCAGTTGACCCTGCGGCAGGCTGACAAATATATCCGCACTGCGCCTCCGGCATCCCCGCCGGTCCAGAAGTCACGCCGATAATCATCCTTCGACCGCTCTCGCGGTGCCTGCCGATCGGCAAAGAAGATATCGTTGATGCCGTTCAAAGCCCTTGCCAGCTTCCTACCTTCGAAGGCGAGCCTGCCGCGATGGGCAATCCTGCTTGCTCTCTCCGTCATCCTGGTTCTCGGCCTGGAAATGCTCGGCCTGCCGGCATCGCTGCTGATCGGGCCGATGGTCGCCGCGATCGTCGTGGCGCTGACGGCATCGAAGACGCAGCTGCGCGTGCCCCGCTGGCCGCTGCTCTTCGGGCAGGCGCTGGTTGGCTTCCTGATGGCACGCGCCATCACCGTCGATATCGTCAAGACCATGGCCGATGATGCCCTGCTCTTCCTGTCGCTGATCTTTGCCATCATCGCCGCTGCCGGCCTGCTTGGTTACGTGCTGACCAAACTGCAGGTGCTGCCGGGCACCACTGCCGTCTGGGGCTCCTCGCCCGGCGCCGCCGCGGCGATGACCATCATGTCCGAGAGCTACGGCGCCGATGCCCGCCTCGTCGCCTTCATGCAATACCTGCGCGTCGTCTTCGTCGCCGTCGCCGCCTCTGTCGTCTCAACCCTGTGGACCAGCGCCGAGGGCGCAGAACCACCGCCGCTGATCTTCTTCCCGCCGGTCGACTGGCCGGCCTTTGCCGCAACGATCGCGCTGACCGGCCTCTGCGCCTATGGCGCCGCGCGCTTGCGCATCCAGGGCGGCACGATCATCCTGCCGCTGATCATCGGCTCGACGCTGCAGGGACTGGGTCTTTTGACGATCGAGCTGCCGCTCTGGCTGCTTGCCATCAGTTATGCCCTGATCGGCTGGAGCATCGGCCTGCGCTTCACGCCGGGTATCATGGCGCACGCCGCCCGCGCCCTGCCGCGCGTCGCAGCTTCGATCCTGACGCTAATGTCGATCTGCGGCCTGATGGCCTTTGCGCTCCACAAGCTTGCCGGCGTCGATCCGCTGACGGCCTATCTGGCAACCAGCCCCGGCGGCGCCGATTCGGTCGCCATCATCGCCGCATCGAGCGATGTCGACATGCCCTTCGTCATGGCGATGCAGGTCGGGCGCTTCCTGGTCATCCTGCTGACCGGCCCGATGCTGGCCCGTTTCATCGCCAGGAAGAGCGGCCTGGCGATGAGCCGCGTCTGAGCGCCGCCCACTGCCCGGGCGTCATGCCATAGGCTTTCTTGAAATGCCGGTTGAAATGGCTCTGGTCGGCAAAGCCGGTCGCAAAGGCGATCTCCGGCAGCTTCTCGCCTTCGATGATCAGCGCCCTTGCCTGCTGCAGCCGCCGCATCAGCAGATAGCGGTGCGGACTGGTGGCAAAGGCCGCGCGGAAATGCCGTGACAGCGTGAAACGGTCGAGACCGGTCACGACTTCCAGCTCTTCGGAATGAACGGCGCGCGTCGCATGCGCCTCGAGATAGTCACGCGCCTTGCGCGCCTGCCGCCAGGCAAGCTTGCCGATCGGCTTCACCGGTGCACTCGCCCGCCTTGCCAGACCGCCCGCCACCTCCGTCAGGAAATCGTCGACGAACAGACCGTCGAGCTCGCCATCGAGATCGCTGAGCGCCCCAAGCAGAACATTGGCAAGCGCCGCATCGCCAAAGACGGGCTCGCCGACGAAGGGCAACCCCATCTTCTCCGCATCCAGACATTCGGCGACCAGCGCCGGCTCGATATAGAGCATCCGGTATTGCAACCCGTCCTCGGTTCCCGCCCCGCCGTCGTGCTCTTCGTCGGGATGCAGCACGATCACCTGGCCGGGCATGCTGAAACGCTTCTCGCCGCGATAGCTGAAAGTCTGGACGCCCTTCAGCGTCACGCCGATCGCGTAGGTGTCGTGGCGGTGCGGCTCGAAGGCATTGCCGGAGAATTGCGCCTCGATGCGCTCGATACCCGGAAAGGCAGGCGCAGTCAGGATTCCGTCCGCGCCCGATGGCGCGCACAAACGTTCAAGACCCTGAAATAGGGTTGAATTTACATCCTGGCTCAATGCCACCTCGCACTCACGAAGAAACCTGGAATGTTTGATACCAAAATTGCGATCGTCCTGCGAAACAATCTTGCCTCCTGGCAGACGCTGAATGTCACAGCCTTCCTGATGAGCGGCATCGCCGCGCAGAATCCCGATATCATCGGCGAGGCCTACAAGGACAAGGCGGGCAATCTCTACAACGCTCTCTCCGTCCAGCCGATCATCGTCCTGTCGGCCGACGACGCGACCATCGCCGCCGTTCACCGCCGCTCGCTGGAGCGCGGCATCGCTACGTCGATCTTCATCGAGGAAATGTTTGCGACCGGCCACGATGCCGCCAACCGCGAGGTCTTCGCGCAATTTGCCCCTGACGATGCCAAGGTCGTCGGCATCGCCATGCGCGCCGACAAGAAGATCGTCGACAAGATCACCAAGGGCGCCAGGATGCATGCCTGAACGAAAACGGCCGGGCATTGGCCCGGCCGCTTCGAATGCCCATGCGAGTATGGATCAGCCCTGGGTAACCGGAGCGATCTGAATTTCGACGCGGCGGTTCTGCGAGCGCCCTGCTTCCGTCGCGTTGGACGCAATCGGCTGCGACGGGCCGAAGCCGACGGCCGACACGCGGCGCTGGTCGATACCCTGGCCGCCGAGATAATCGGCAACCGACAGGGCGCGGCGCTGCGACAGATCCTGGTTATGCTGCAGGCTGCCGGTCGAGTCCGTATGGCCGTTGACGTCGATGAGCGTGCGGTTGAACTTGCGCAGCACGATCGCGACGGAATTCAGCGTCTGATAGAAGCCCGGCTTCACCGCATCCTGGTCGACGTCGAAGGTAATGTTCGACGGCATGTTGAGGATGATGTTGTCGCCGTTGCGGGTAACGGAAATGCCGGTGCCTTCGAGCTGCTGGCGAAGCTCGGCTTCCTGCTGGTCCATGTAATTGCCGATCGCGCCGCCGGCGAGCGCACCGATACCGGCGCCGATCAGGGCCGCGTTACGGGCGCCATGGCCGCGTCCGCCGAGAGCAGCACCTGCGAGCGCGCCGCCAACGGCGCCAAGCATCGCGCCGCCTGCCGTGTTCGACATCTTCTGCTCGCCTGTATAGGGATCGGTCGTCGTGCAGGCGCTCAGATAGGTGGCGGCAAGCGCCAGGACTATGAATTTCTTGATCATTGGCAGAAGGCTCTCCGTTCGAAGCTGACCCGAGCAAATATTAAGGAATGCGGCAACAAGATGAAACGTGCACATCCGATACCGTAAAATCCGGCAAATGCACACGGCGCGCGTCAGACTGTGCCCGGATATCACCAGCTTTGCGGCGATCCGCAAACGCGAAGACGCCCGGGAGAGCCCGGGCGATTCGTTTTGGAGAACAGCGATCAGATATTCTGGAAGAGCTGTGTGATGGTGTTGTAGCTCGCATTGGCGATCTGCAGTGACTGGATGCCGAGCTGCCGCTGCGTCTGCAGCGCCGCCAGCCGGCCGCTCTCCTCCTCCATGTCCGCATCGACCAGGCGGCCGATACCGGATGTATAGGAATCCGTCAGCGATTTGGCGAAGTCGTTCTGCAGGTCGATGCGCTTTTCCAGTGCACCGAAGGACGAACCGACGGTGGTCATCTGCTTCAGGGCCGCATCGGTGACGCTGATCATGTCCTTGAGATCGTCGGCTGACGTATTGGCATCGAGACCGATCTCGACCTGGCCGGTCGTATCGCCTTCCTTGCTGAAGATCATCACATAGTTCTGCGCAGCGCCGAGTTCGGTCGCATAGTGATCGGTCGTCAGCGCACCATATTCGCCGGTGCCGCCGGCACGGTCATCGACCATGTAGCGCGCGTCGGCAGAGGTCGTGACACCGGTCGAGGGAACGTCGATGTGATAGGTGAGCGTCGAGACCTTGACCGAACCGTCGTCGCCGCGAATGAAGGCCGCCGGGATCTCCTTCGGCTTCGTCGGATCGTCCTCGTCGGTCAGCTGTACCCAGTTGTCGCCGTTGAAGCTCGCGGCTTCGGACACCGAACGCAGCTGCGACTTGAGCTGGGTAATCTCGTCATTGATCTTGGTCTTGTCGACGCCCTCTTCGGTTGCCGCCACCAGCTTGGATTTGATGGTGGAGACGATCTCGATGGCGCTGGAAACGGCCGTATAGGCAACGCCCATCGTTGCCGCCGCGATGCCGAGTGCATCCTGGATCGCGCCGTTCGCCTTGTTATCGGTGCGAACGGTCGTGGCGATCGCCCAATAGGCACCGTTATCCTGCGCCTTGGCGACACGAAGACCGGTGGAGACATGATTTTGCGTTGTGGTCAAACTACGGTTGGTGTCGCGCAAAATATGCAGCGCCGCATCAACCGATGTGCGTTGAAAGATACTCACAGAACTCGAACTCCGAACACAACTATACGCAACTAACTGACATGACCGGGTCCGCGAAACGTCATGTTCGGGCGCTGGGATCAGCGGAAGAAAAGCACCTCCAAAAACGCTGGAGGCATTGATCGGTCACGGCGCGATCATTGCCGTTTATACTTAAAAAACGGCTAACTTTCAGAAGTGATTCACGCTGTTTTACAATTCTTCGTTGACCATAAAAAACGCCGCCGGAAATCCGGCGGCGTCTCCTGAAAATATAGCGAAAACGCTTATTCGGCAGCCTGCAGCTGCTCCGCATCCGGCACGACTTTCGGACGTGTCGCATGCGACATTTCCTCGTGCAGCCGGGCCTCTTCATGGGCATGCGGCTTGGCGAAGCGGGCAATCAGCAGGTAGGCGACGGGCGTGATGAACAGCGTTACCAAAGTCGCAAACCCGAGACCGCCGACAATCACCCAGCCGAGCGCCACGCGGGCTTCGGCACCGGCGCCATGGGCAAAGACCAGCGGAACGCCCCCAAGAATGGTCGCGATCATCGTCATCATCACCGGGCGCAGGCGAAGCTCGCAGGCCCGCTCGATGGCTTCGCGCACCTCGACGCCGTGGTCGCGCAGCTGGTTTGCGAACTCGACGATCAGAATGCCGTTCTTCGCCATGACGCCGACAAGCAGCACGAGACCGATCTGGCTGTAGATGTTGAGGCTCGACCCGGTGATGATCAGCGCAAACACCGCGCAGGCAAGACCGAGCGGCACCGTCGACATGATGATCAGCGACGACAGCACGCTTTCGAACTGTGCCGCCAGAACCAGGAAGATGATGACGATCGCGAAGCCGAAGGTCAGCGCCATGCCGCTGGAATTCTCTTCCAGCGTCGCAGCTTCGGCGAGCGGCAGCAGCCGGGCGCCCGAGGGCAGCAGCGGTTCGGCAAGCTGCGTCACCTGATGCACCGCATCGCCGAGCGACATGCCGTCCTTGAGACCGGCGGTGATTGCCACCGACGCCAGCTGCGATTCACGGTTCAGCTGCGGCGCAACCGATCCTTCCTTCAGCGAAGCGATGACCGACATCGGCACGATCTTGCCGTCACCCGTTTTCAGGAAGACGTTTTCGAGATCGGTCGGATCGTCGATCGGCCGGGTCGTCGAGGTCAGCAGCACAGGGTAGGATTCACCGTCGACGAAGACATCGACGACAGAGCGCCCCTCGAGCAGCGACTGGATCGCCGTCGAAAGTCCGGTGATATCAATGCCGAGATCGGAAGCCCGTTCGCGGTCGATCGACACCGAAACCTGGGCCTGCGTCGGCTCATTGGTCAGTCGTGGCGTATCGAACTGGCCGGTGGCGTCAAGCGCCTGAACCAGCTTCAGCGCCGCGGCCGTCAGATCTTCGTAATTGTTGCCGATCAGCGCCATCTGCAGGCCGTTGCCGGCCCCGCGGATGCGCAGGCTGTTCGAGGAGATCGCGTTGCCGCGCAGCGCCGGAACACGCGACGCCGCCCGGTTGATGTCCTGGACGATCTCCGCTTGGGTCCGCTCACGCTCGCCCCAGGGCGCCAGCGTCAGCACCATGAAGCCGCTATTGGCCTGGCCACCCTGTCCCGAAATCGAGAAGACGTTCTGGATGTCGCCGCTATCGACCAGCGGCTGCAGATACTCCTCGACGAGCTGCATCTTGTCGCGCGTATATTCAAGGCTGGAGCCCTGCGGCGAGGTCAGGCGCATCATCACCATGGCGCGGTCTTCGTTCGGCGTCAGCTCGCTCTTGACCGTCGAGAAGGCGAGCAGTGCAGCGCCCCCGAACAGCAGCGAAACGATGATGACGACGAGCGGCGCATTGAGGCAGCGCTGCAGCCCCCACTTATAGGCGGTGGCAAACAGGTTGCCGAAGCGACCGAGCGCCCCGTGATCCTCACGCATCGGCTTTGTCAGCATGCGCGATGCGAGCATCGGACAAAGCGTCAAAGCCACGAGCGAGGATAGCCCCACCGAGAAGGCCAGCACGAAGCCGAATTCACGGAACAGACCGCCGACCTGACCGGGCAGGAAAGAGAGCGGTATGAACACGGCAGCGAGCGTCGCCGTCGTTGCGATGACGGCGAAGAACACTTCGCGGGTGCCGAGCACCGCGGCCGCACGCGGCCCCATGCCCTCGGCCCTTCGCCGCACGATATTTTCGAGCACGACGATCGCGTCGTCGACGACGAGACCGGTCGCCAGAACGATGGCGAGCAGCGTCAGGATATTGATCGAGAAGCCGACCATGTAGATCGCCGCCAGCGTGCCGATCAGCGCCACCGGCATGCTGACCGCCGGGATCAGCGTCGCCCGCCAGTCGCGTAGGAAGAGATAGATGACGGCGGTGACGATCACGGCGGCGAGGATCAGCGCCAGCTCGACCTCATGGATCGCGCCCTGGATGAACACGGCATCGTCGCTGGTGATCGCGATCTTGGTGCCCTCGGGCAGCGTCTTGGACAGCTGCTCGACGGCGGCATGCACACCGGCCGAGATATTCAGCGTGTTCGACTGCGCCTGGCGGATGATGCCGAGACCGATGCCGGGATTGCCATTGGAACGCAACGCCGTTTCGCCGTCCCGCGGGCCGAGCGTCACGGTCGCGACGTCGCCGAGGCGAACACGGTCCTGCAGGATGACGTTCTGGAAATCCTCGGGCTTCTGCAAGTTAGCGGTGGCGCGCACCACGATATCCTGCGTCGTACTCTTCAGCGAACCGGCGGGCACATCGAGCGCCGCATTGCTGAGCGCCTGCGTCAGGTCGCCGATCGTCAGCCCGCGGCTTGCCAGCGCGCTCTGATCGACATCGACGCGGAAGACCTTTTCCTGATCGCCATATTCCTCGACATCGGCAACGCCATCGACGGATGCCAACCGGTCGACGATCTCGTTTTCGACGAGCAGCGTCAGGTCGTCCATGTTCAGATTGCTGGAGGTGACGGCGAGACGCATGATCGCCTGCGAATCCGAGTCCGCCTTGACGATCTGCGGCGCGTCGGCATCGTCAGGCAGGTTCTGCGTGATCCGGCCGATCGCATCGCGCACATCGTTTGCGGCAACAGCAAGATCGACGGAATCGGAAAATTCCAGCGTCACGCGGCTCTGGCCGAACTGCGATTGCGACGAGATGGACTTCAGGCCGCTGACGCGGGCAACCGCGCCTTCGATCACCTTCGTCAGCTCCTGGTCGATCGTCTGCGGCGACGCACCGTCGAAGGTGGTGCGCACGGTGACGACAGGGCGATCGACGTCAGGCAGTTCGCGCACCTCGATGCCGACATAGGCAGCAAGGCCGGCAACCACCATCAATGTGTTGAAGACCAGCGCCAGAATGGGCCGGCGCACGAAGAGAGCGGTGAAACTCTGCTTGCCGGAAGCGCGGTCGTGGATCTCGGTCACGCTCATTGGGTCGCCACTCCATTATTGGAAGCAACCTCATTGGCCGTCCGCACCGCCCCGCCTTCGCGGATACGCTGCAGACCCTGGGTGATGATCGCGTCGCCATCCTTGATATCGGCCTTGACGAGAACGTAATCCGGATTGCGCTGCACGATGCTGACGCGCACCTTGTGCGACTTGTTGTCGAGCGCCTGCCAGACGAACGACCCCTGCGAATCCCACTGTACTGCGAGCGGATTGACCGCCGGATATTTGTCACCCGGGAATTTCATGCCGACATTGAAGGACATGCCGGCGCGCAGCTCATCCGAGGCGTTATCGATACGGGCGCGGATGCGCAGCGTACGGCTGGCGGAATCGATGCGGTTGTCGACCGCTTCCACCTCACCCGAAAACACCTGGCCGGGGCGGGCAACCGACGTCGCCTCGACCGGCTGGCCTACGGAAACCGTATTGGCAAAGCGTTCCGGCACCCAGAAATCGACGAGAATCTCGCTGCGGTCGTCGAGCGTGACGATCGGCGTCGTGGTCGTGACATTGTCGCCAATATTGACCGGGACGATGCCGACGATGCCGTCGATCGGTGCGGTGATATCGCGGCGCGTCAGATTGAGATCGGCGGCCTGCAGCTGCAGGCGTGCGCCCTGCTCGGCAATCTCGGCATCGAACACATCCATGCGCGACACGCTGGATTTGATGTTGTGATAGAGGTTGGACTTCTCAAGCGCCGCCTTCAGCGCCACCTCGGCCTGCCCCTTGGCAATCACCTGCTCTTCGCTGTCGAGCTTGGCGATCACCTGACCGGCCTTCACCTTGTCGCCCGACTTGATGAGGATCTCGCGGATCGTGCCGGTCGCCTGCGGCGTGACCGCAACCGAACGGATGGCGTCGCCGGTGCCGATAGCGCTCAGCCGGTCGTTGACGACACCCTGGACGACATCCTGCGTGACGACGAGAACCGCGCCATTGCCGCCGCGTCCGCCGCCATTGCGGCGATTGCCGCCCTCTGCAGCAGGCGCTGTCGCATCAGCCGTCTTCGCAGACGGCGCAATCCTGGAAACGAGGCTCTCGGGAACCCCGGCATTTTTCAAACTATCCGCCGCACCGGGCGCAAAAAATATCCATCCGGCAAAACCGGCAACAATAACAACTATAGAAAGAACAAACTGCTTCCAAAAAGCCATTCACGTCTCCAGAGGGACTCGAGGTTGGACCAGGGTCGGTCGAAAGAGGCGTACTGGGGCAAAGATTCCCGCCTGACTGCGGCAATATCACCCCTTTACAAACCGGCTTCAAGCGTATCCATCCGTCATTACAGAATTGTAATCTGGACGAGGTCCGGAAAGTGGCGATGCAAGTCACTTTTGCTTGAGAAGCGCAGCTTTTTGAAGAATTTTACGGCCCGCTTCTTTAGCGATGCCAGAAAAGCGCAGTAGAAGACGCAGATTTCTCTCAATCCCCCGTATCCGGAGGACCGATGCGCCCCGCCCTTCCCTTCCTCCTGAGCTTCACCGGCGGCTATGTCGATACCGCCGGTTTCCTGGGGCTCGGCGGTCTCTTCACCGCCCATGTCACCGGCAATTTCGTGACGCTCGGCGCGGCCCTCGCTTCGGGCACCTCGGGCATCATCGCCAAGCTTCTGGCGCTGCCGGTCTTCTGCCTCACGATTTTCCTGCTGCGCTACATCATGAGCCGCAGCGTGAGCAACAGTGACCATAGCCTGCGCATCATGCTGATCCTCAAGCTGCTGTTCCTGACGGCAGGTGCGGTACTGGCGATCCGCCTCGGCCCCTTCACCGATCCCGACGGCCTGCCGCTAGTCGCGACGGGCATGCTCCTGGTCACCGCCATGGCGATCCAGAACGCCGTCCACCGCATCCACCTCTCATCCGCTCCGCCGACCACACTAATGACCGGTACGACGACGCAGATCATGATCGACCTTGCCGATGTCGCCCAGGGCGCGACGGGCGATCCCGAAAAGCCGGTGAAAACCCGTCTCTCGAAGATGGCGCTCGCCGTTGCCGCCTTCGCACTCGGCTGCGGGCTGGCCGCACTCTCTTATATCGTCGCGGGCGTCTGGTGTTTCGCGCTTCCGCCGCTGCTGGCGCTGGCCTCGGTGGCGCTTGCCTTCCGCCCGGAGAAAACCCCATAAAAGCCCAGGGTACGGAACCAGAACATCTTTTCTGGTCTTTCGGTACCGAATCACTACATTACGCGGCATGAGCAATAGTTTCGACGACATCCCCTTCTTCGACGAAGAGCCGCAGGCGCCGCGCAAACCAGCTGCTGGCGCCCCGGCAGCGGGCGGCCTGGCGGCCCGCGCCATGGCAGCGCGCGATGGCGGAAGACGCCCGGATTATCTCTCCGGCCTCAACCCGGAACAGACCGACGCCGTCGAAACGCTTGAAGGCCCCGTCCTCGTTCTCGCAGGCGCCGGCACCGGCAAGACCCGCGTGCTGACGACGCGTATCGCCCATATCCTCAATACCAACCGCGCCTTCCCCTCGCAGATCCTCGCCGTCACCTTCACCAACAAGGCGGCCCGCGAGATGAAGGAACGTATCGCCGTTCTCGTCGGCGGCGCGGTCGAGGGCATGCCCTGGCTCGGCACCTTCCACTCGATCGGCGTCAAGCTGCTGCGCCGCCATGCCGAGCTCGTCGGCCTGCGTTCGGATTTCACCATTCTTGATACCGACGACGTCGTGCGGCTGATCAAGCAGCTGATCCAGGCCGAGGGTCTGGATGACAAGCGTTGGCCGGCCAAGCAGTTTGCCGGGATGATCGACACCTGGAAAAACAAGGGCCTCGGCCCTGCCGACATCCCGGAAGGCGATGCCCGCGCTTTCGCCAATGGCCGGGGACGCGAGCTCTATTTCGCCTACCAGAACCGGCTGTCGACGCTGAACGCCTGCGATTTCGGCGACCTGCTGATGCATCCGATCGCGATCTTCCGCAAGAACCCGGATCTGCTGAAGGAATATCACGGCCGCTTCCGCTATATCCTCGTCGACGAGTATCAGGACACCAACACCGCCCAGTATATGTGGCTGCGGCTTCTCGCCCAACGGCCGAAGGGCGAGCCGCAGAATGTCTGCTGCGTCGGCGACGACGACCAGTCGATCTATGGCTGGCGCGGTGCCGAGGTCGACAACATCCTGCGCTTCGAGAAGGACTTTCCGGGCGCCAAGGTCATCAAGCTGGAGCGCAACTATCGCTCGACGGCGCGTATTCTCGGTGCCGCCGCGCATCTGATTACCCATAATGAAGGCCGCCTCGGCAAGACGCTGTTCACCGACCGCTCCGACCCTGACGACGTCAAGGTGCAGGTTCATGCCTCCTGGGATTCCGAGGAGGAAGCCCGCGCCATCGGCGAAGAGATCGAGCAGCTCCAGCGCGACAAGCATAAGCTGAACGACATGGCGATCCTGGTGCGCGCCTCGTTCCAGATGCGCGAATTCGAAGACCGCTTCGTGACACTCGGCCTCAACTACCGCGTCATCGGCGGCCCGCGCTTCTACGAGCGCCTCGAAATCCGCGATGCCATGGCCTATTTCCGCCTCGTCGCCCAGCCGGCCGACGATCTCGCCTTCGAGCGCATCATCAACACCCCGAAGCGCGGCCTCGGCGATACCACGGTGCGCGCGCTCCACGACTATGCCCGCGCCCGCGACATCCCGATGCTGGCCGCCGCCGCCGACATGATCGAGACGGACGAACTGAAACCGAAGGCGCGCAAGGCGCTTTTCGACGTCATCCAGTCCTTCCGCCGCTGGCAGGGACTGCTGGAAAATACCCCGCATACCGAACTTGCCGAGACGATCCTCGAAGAGTCGGGCTACACCGACATGTGGAAGAACGACAAGACGGCCGAAGCGCCGGGTCGCCTCGACAACCTCAAGGAACTGATCCGCTCGATGGACAGCTTCGAGTCGCTGCGCGGCTTCCTGGAGCATGTCTCGCTGGTCATGGATGCCGAGCAGAACGAAGACCTCGACGCGGTCTCGATCATGACGCTGCATTCGGCCAAGGGCCTCGAATTCGACACCGTCTTCCTGCCCGGCTGGGAAGAAGGCCTCTTCCCGCATCAGCGCTCGCTTGACGAAAGCGGCCGCGCCGGTCTCGAGGAAGAACGACGCCTCGCCTATGTCGGCATCACCCGCGCCAAGCGCCGCTGCCACATCTGGTTCGTCTCCAACCGCCGCATCCACGGCCTCTGGCAATCGACGATCCCGTCGCGCTTCCTCGACGAACTGCCGGAAACGCATGTCGAAGTCGCCGAGACCGAGCAGAGCTACGGCGGCTATGGCCGCGGAGGCTACGGCCAGTCCCGCTTCGACAAGGCTGACCCCTTCCAGAATTCTTATTCGACGCCCGGCTGGAAGCGCGCCCAGCAGAACAAGACCGACGCCACGCGCGACAACTGGGGCACCCGCTCCGGCCACGCCGTCGAACGCATCGGTTACGGCGAAAGCGGCCCGCGCGGCCGCACCATCGAAGGCGAACTCGTCGCCAAATCCACCTCCGCCGAACCCTCGAAATTCAAGACCGGCGACCGCGTCTTCCACATGAAGTTCGGCAACGGCAACATCGTCGGTATCGAAGGCAACAAGCTGACGATCGATTTCGACCGGGCCGGGCAGAAGCGGGTGCTGGATGGGTTTGTGGAGCGGGTTTAGGCCACCACCTAACAAAGTTTGTTAGATATTGCGTGCCGTGCTATGGTCACGTCCATGAAAAGCACGAACATGCGAACCCTTACCGTCTCGCTGACACCTCAACAGGCCGCGCGACTGCAAAGTGCCGTCGACAGCGGCAGCTATGCGTCGAACAGCGAGGTTGTCCGCGACGCACTGCGGTTATGGGAACAGCGCGAAGACGTCCGCGCCCTCGAACTGGACCGGCTCAAGCAAGCCTATCATGACGGGAAAAAAAGCGGAGAAGGCGAAGACGTCGACCCCGCAGCGTTCTTGAGGAGCCTGAAGGCGGAACGCTCCGCACGTGGCTAGCTACAGGCTGACGCCCAGAGCACAGAACGATCTCCGCGAGATATGGCACCATATCGCCGCGCATAACGAAGCCGCTGCCGATCAGCTCATTGTCCGTCTCTTCGACAAATTCGAACTCGCCGCGGCGCATCCCGAAATAGGGCCTTCCCGCCCCGAGCTCAGCGAGACAGCCCGCCTCCTCATTGAGGGCCACTATATCGCGATCTACGAGCCCACCGCCTACGGCGTCCTCATTATCGCCATCGTCCACGGAAAGCGCGATCCTGCGCATTGGCTGGACGAAGTCTAACGTCACCCCAACATCTGCATCGACCCCAGCCCGAGAATATCGTTGAGCAGCGCAATCCCCATCCCCAGCGCCACGATCACCAGCCCGATCAGGAACAGCCGGCGCGAGCGGTCGTAGTTGGCGGCGATCAGCGAGTCGCGGGCCAAGAGATCGGCAAAGACCTTGACCTGGATGGCGATGCCGACGGTGAGGAAGGCCATGGGGAGGATGTCGATGCGGCTCCAGTCGTTGGGGTTGGAGACCCAGCGGCTGATGAAATTCAGGGAAAAGCCGAGGATGATCCCGGCCGCCGTCAGCGAGCCGTTCCGGAATGTCGAGTCGATCTTCTCTTCTGGACCGGGCTCTGCCACCGCTTTCCCTCCCGATGACGGTCACCCCAAGAAAGGCAGAAATGGCGCGTCTCGGCAAGGGGTTACGCAGGGTGCAGGGCAAGGCTTCACGACGCGATGGACCTTATGCGAGCCGATGTCACCCATTCGTGACTTCGTCTGCCGCCCCTCCTCCCGCATACTGCCCGCGGGCTGGATAAGGAGGAAGCAGATGAAACGCTACTCGCTGTCGACGATCGGCCTTTCGCTCCTGGTTGCCATCATCGGCAATCCGGGCATCGCCATGGCCTGCAACAAGATCATCGGATCTTGAGCCCTCGACGCAAGGGAACAGAAGGCGCGGGCCGGGGTTCGCGCCTTTTTGCTGCGCACTGTTCAGGCTGAGACGCAGACGATCCGGGCGCCGCGCTCCTCGAAGAGCTGACGCAGCAGGCTGCGATGGCAGCGGCTCTCGTCCTCGCAATAGCAGCCGACAGCGAAATTCGTGCCCTGCGACAGCAGCGCCAACATATCCAGCACCCGCGCCACATCCGGCACCGCCATCTCCTTGAGAAAGGCGCGGCTGAACGCCTGCCACTCCTTCTCTGTTTCGGCCGAACGCGCCTCGGCAACGAGTTCGGCGCTTGGCGAAAGCATCGGCAGCCAGACATCGTAGTAATCGCGGCTGGCGAATTCTTCCTTCGGCACGCCACGCGGCGGCCGCCTGACAGTGCCGATCCGCACGCCCTCGTCTTTTCCGCGCGGCGATCCCAGGCGCACGATGCTGATCGCCATTCGTCTCCTCCCGGCAGCGCGATTGATTCCCCGTAACCGCGCAAGGCGCGCGCTGCGCTCGACAATATGCCGCAGCCGGCGACGGCGTGCCAAGAGGCAGGCAACGGCCGCCTGGGACGGCGAGACCGGCACAAAATGCCAAAAACCAACAGGAAACCGAAAGAGATTCGTCGAAAATCGCTCTAAAATACCATTCTATTTCAAAGACATAATTTCGGTACGCCAAAGTTTAGACTGCGTCGGCATCATCCGTCAATCGTACTTCTCCCCTGTCAAAACGCCGCTTTGACCCGACTCGCAAATCGGCTTAGCCCGGCTCCTGTCCGGCCATGAAGACCGGGCTTCACGATGAACTCGCAAAGGAGGTTCTAGTGACCAGTGTATCATCCTTGGGCAGCGCCCTCACCCAGTATCAGTCCCCGATTTCGAGCCTCGACAAGAACGGCGACGGCATTATCTCCGCCGACGAGCTTGCTGCGGCAAACATTTCCACCGGTGCATCGACGACCGCCACGAGTACGGCGAAGGCGTCCTCCACCAGCACCGACGACGACAGCGGTTCCACCACCGACGTCGTGCAGCGCATCACCGCCGATATCCTCAACATGATGCTGCAGATGCAGCAGCAGTCCGATAGCGGCACCAGCAGCGATGACAGCAGTGACGGCACCGACGCCGCAAGCGGCCCGCAGGGCGTTCTTGCTTCGCTCGATGCCAATGGCGACGGTCAGCTGACGACCAGCGAAATCCTCTCCGGCGATACGCAGGCCCTCGCAGGCAATGCGTCGGGCGATGACGACGATCAGTTCCTGACCAATATCCTCAGCGATATCCAGAAGTCGCAGCAGGCCTACCAGAATACCTACGGTTCCTCCCCTGCTGCCGATACGGCAGACACGCAGGGCGAGATCCAGGCCATCTGACCCGAGCCGGGCTCCGCCGGGGGAGCCTTGCCGGGGAAGATGGACGTTGATTGATGAGTGGCAGCCGCGTCACCGGACTGCCGCAGTCTTAAGACGCAGAGAACGGCAAAATGCACACGCGACGCGCGCGATGTCAGGCAGATGAGGCGAACGTGCTTAAAGTACCGCACCGCCAATCGAAATACCCGAAAAATAGGGCTTGCATGCAAAGCCTGAGACCCCCACTAATCGCTTGAGATGATCGCGATCCCGATTGCGCAAGACACGCTTCGAGGGAGTCCTTTTTGATGAGAGCGCTTCTGCTCGTCGATATCCAGAACGGCTTTTGTCCCGGTGGCAATCTTCCCGTTCCCGATGGCGACAAGGTCGTCCCGGTGGCGAATCGCCTGATCGACAGTGGAAAATATCAACTGATCGTCGCCTCGCAGGATTGGCACCCGCCCGGCCACGGCAGCTTCGCCTCCTCCCATTCTGGAAAACAACCTTTCGAAATGGGTGAGCTCTCCGGCAAGCCGCAGATGCTGTGGCCGGATCATTGCGTCCAGCACACAGTCGATTCCGAGCTGCATCCGGAACTGAAGGCCGACGAGATCGACCTTATCCAGCAGAAGGGTGAAAACCCGCATGTCGACAGCTACTCGGCCTTCCGCGACAACGACCGCGATGCCTCGACCGGCCTGTCGGATTTCCTCGAAGACCAGGGCGTCACCGAGCTCGACGTCTGCGGCCTCGCCACCGATTATTGCGTAAAGTTCTCGGCGATCGACGCGCTCGACATGATCCCGGGCGTCAAGGTCCGCTTCATCGAAGATGCCAGCCGCGGCATCACCGCCGAGGGTGTGGACGCTGCGATCGCGGAAATGCGCGCCCGCGGCATCGAGATCATCGGCAGCGAACAGGTGCTCGAGGCCTGAGCCTCAGTCCGTCGCCGCCCGTTCCAATCCGTAGATGTCGTCGGCAACATCCTCCGCGCGCTTGGCAAAGGCCGCATGCGCATCCTGCAGCCCCTTCTTGTAATAGGCGGCACCAATTTCCTTGGCGAAGAACTCCATGACCAGCTCGGCCTTGATGATGCCGATGGACTGATCGAGCTCGCTGTCGAAGAAATGCTGGATGCGCGCGCTCAGCTGCGCCTTCTCATCCTTCGAGAATTCCACCGCTTTCATCGCTCTTCCTCTCCTCGTGAACGCCACCACCGTTCAGCGAAATCGATCGGTCAATCAAGGAAATTCGATTGCGGCGGAAGCCTTTGCGCCATAGAGGAGGCCCATTCGAGAAAAGGAAGATACCGATGAGTCGGTCGGATTTCGTTGACGGCTTGCGGGGCGGCTTTGCCGTGGCCCTTGCCTCCGCCCCCTTCGGCGCGCTGTTCGGAGCGCTTGCCGCCGATCACGGCATGTCGCTGGCCGAGCTTACCTTCATGAGCGCCACCGTTTATGCCGGCGCCAGCCAGATGGTCGGCATCGAGCTCTTCGGCGGCAATGTCCCGGCCTGGGTGATCGTCGCCTCGATCCTCGCCGTCAACTTCCGCCACGTGCTCTATTCGGCAGCGATCGCCAAGCATATCCGCCATTTCACGGCGCTGCAGAAGTTCTTCACCTTCTTCCTGCTGGTCGATCCGCAATTTGCCGAAACCGTCAAGCGCGGTGAGGCTGGCAAGCCGGTCACCTTCATCTGGTACCTCGGCTTCGGCATCATCATCTACATTCCCTGGGTGCTGATCAGCCTGCTCGGCGGCGTTCTCGGCAGCTTCATCGGCGATCCCAAGACGCTCGGCCTCGATATCCTGCTGCCCGCCTATTTCCTCGGCATCGTGCTCGGCTTCCGCAGCCGCGACAACTTCCTGCCGGTAGCGCTCGTCAGCGCGGTTGCCTCGGTGATCGCCTATCACCTCGTCGGCTCGCCCTGGCATGTCAGCCTCGGCGCCGCTGCCGGCATCATCCTGGCGGCCCTTCTGCCGCTGCCAGCCGTCCACGCGCCGGAACCGGCCAACGAGCCGCACGAGGTCTGATCATGCAATTCGATCTCCACATGGTCCTCGTCATCATCGCCGCCGCCGTCGCCACCTATGCGACGCGTATCGGCGGCTACGTGCTGATCACCACGATGAAGCGCATTCCGCCGCGCATGGAAGCGGCGCTCAATGCCGTTCCCGCCGCCGTCCTGACGACACTGGTCGCCCCCGCCTTCTTCGATGGCGGCTGGGATTCCAAACTGGCGCTCGCCGCCGCCCTCGTCATCGGCCTGCGCTACTCGCATATGTGGATGCTCGCCGTCGCCTGGGTCATCGTCATGGCCTGGCGCCACACGATCGGCATGTAACGGAAAAGGGCGGCTCAAGGCCGCCCTTTGTTTTTGTCGGGATATCGCACCTCAATATTCCAGCGGCAGCGTCGCGTTCTCCAGCCACGCCTGGACATCCTTGTCATGGATCAGCGGCATCAGCGCCTCGCGGGTGCGGGCGTGATAGTCGTTGAACCAGTGCAGCTCGTCATGCGTCAGGAGTTCCGGAATGACGATCGAGCGGTCGATCGGGCAGAAGGTCAGCGTCTCGAAGCTGCGCATCGGCGTGTCGCCGCCCGCGACCTCTTCGGCCTCGCGCACATAGATCAGGTTCTCGATGCGGATGCCGAAGCTTCCCGGCCGGTAATAGCCCGGCTCGTTGGAAAGGATCATGCCGGGCAGCAGCTCCTGCGTCGAAAGCTTGGAGATGCGCTGCGGCCCTTCATGCACTGAGAGATAGGAGCCGACGCCATGGCCGGTGCCATGGCCGAAATCGGCCCCTGCCCGCCACAGCGCGATACGCGCCAGCGGATCGAGATCGCAGCCGCGCGTGCCCTTGGGGAAGCGCGCCGTGCTGATCTGGATCATGCCCTTCAGCACCAGCGTGAAGAAGCGCTTGTGCTCCTCGGTGACGGCACCGATGCCGACGGTGCGGGTAATGTCGGTGGTGCCGTTGACATATTGCGCCCCTGAATCGATCAAAAATAGCTCGCCCGCCTGGATCGGCCGGTCGGTATCGACGGTGACGCGGTAATGCATGATCGCCGCGTGTTCGCCGGCACCCGAGATCGTATCGAAGGACACATCCTTCAGCGGGTTCTGCATGCTCTGGCCGACGCTGGCGCGCACCGCTTCAAGCTTCTCTGCGGCCTGGATCTCGGTGACACCGCCGGGCTTCTGCGTCGAGAGCCAGTAGAGGAACTCGACCATCGCCGCACCGTCCTGCAGATGCGCTGCGGCCGAACCGTTGATCTCCACATCGTTCTTGATGGCGCGCGGCAGCTTTGCCGGATCGGCACCCTCGACCACCTCGCCACCCGCCTTGCGGATGATCTCGGCAAGCGCATAGGAGGCGATCTCGGGATCGATCATCACCCGGCCGCCATCCTTCGACACGGCAGCCAGCCGCTCGTCGAGCGAAGACGGCGGCAGCTGCGTCGAGATCTGCGCCAGATAGGCCTCCTGCTCGATGCCGGTCTTGCGCTTGTCGAGGAAGAGCTCGGCTTTGCTGTCGGCATGAATGATGGCGCGCGCCAGCGGATGCGGCGTATGCGGCACGTCGGCGCCGCGGATATTGAAGATCCACGCGATCGAGGAAGGATCGGCGATCAGCACCGCCGCCACCTTCTTCCTGGAGAGGTCGGCGGCAATCGTCGCGATCTTGTCCTTCGCCAGCACGCCGGCCTGGGCGATATTCTGGATCGCCACGGCGCCGAGCGGCTCGGCCGGACGGTCGCTCCACAGCCTGTCGAGTGGATTATGCGGCAGGAACACCAGGCTGCCGCCGATCTCGGAGAGCGCCTGCTGCAGCTTGCGGACTTCCGATCCCGAATGCAGCCAGGGATCGATGCCGAGACGCATGCCTTCCTTGCCGTTCTTCGGGATCCACAGATGCGGCGGCTCGTTGACGAGATCGCCGCCGGTAAAGACCAATCCGTCCACCTGTTCGGCAAGCTGCGTCACGTAGCGGCCGTCGACGAAGACGATCGCCTGCGTGCGCGCAATCAGCGCAATGCCGGCAGATCCGGTGAAACCGGAAATCCAGGCCAGCCGTTCCGCGCATTTCGGCACATATTCGCCGTTGAACTCGTCGGCACGCGGCACCAGAAAGGCGTCGATCCCGAGCGCATCGAAACTTTCACGCAAACCCGAGACCCGATCGCGGCCGAATTGCGGCGTGGACGTCACTTCAAAAGACTGAAACATGCTGAAAACCCAATGCTGAAGGCCGAATCCGCCTGAGAGCGGTTGGCGCTATGTTACCGGAATTTCTAGGGAAGTGGAGAAAAACACCGCCACCTCTCCTTAAGGCAGGCCGCCCATTATTTTGGCAGAAATGTGACAGCAAATGTGAAACTGGCACGCTTTATGCATTCCACGCATGGCTCCCATGACGCAAACCCTCTGCCTGAGTTTTTTCGGATGATTATATAGAGCGCATCAAACGGGTTCGAGATGAACCTCAAACGAAAAAGGAATTTTGAAATGACTGCCTCTCTGTCGCGCTTCGCTTACAGCAGCCCGGTGCAGGCTGGCGAGCGCCAGACTGTCCGTCATGTCATCGGCTCGCGCCGCCCGCTCAATGAGGATAGCCTCAAGATGCTCGGCACCAGCCACAAGGCTACGCGCCACAAGGGCGCACCCAGCTACGCGTTCTGAGCTATTTGCCGCTTCGTCTCTCCTCCTCCCTCGACGGACCGGCAATCAGAACTGTAGAGCCCACTCGAGCGCTCCTCCTCCTTTAGCTCGTGGGCACGACCGTTAGACGGTCAAAAGGCGGTGCCATTGGCACCGCCTTTTCTTTTTCCCGGAATTGCTTTCCCTGGCCCTTACGGACGATCGAGATGGATCGTCACCCAGCCGTTGCGCCAGATGGTGCGCACATGGCGAAGCTTCTGGCCATTATAGGCCGACAACACCTTCCAGCGCTGCGATGCCAGAATGCCCGACAGGATGACCGTGCCGCCAGCCGCCAGATTGTCGGTCAGCTTAGGCGCCATGCGGATCAGCGGCCGTGCCAGAATGTTGGCGATGATCAGGTCGAAAGGCCCGTATTCGGAAAAGGCGGTGGAATGAAAGCCCGGCGCCGTCTTGGTGACGATCCCTGACGATATGCCGTTGGTGCGTACGTTCTCGGCGGCAACGCGCGTGGCGATCGGGTCGATGTCGGTTGCCAGAACCGGGATGTTCTTCAGCTTGCGCACGGCAATCGCCAGAACGCCGCTGCCGGTGCCGAGATCGAGCGCATTCCTGACGGTGCGCGAGCGCATCACCCGGTCGATCACCTCGAGGCAGCCGGCCGTCGTTCCGTGATGGCCGGTGCCGAAAGCCTGGCCGGCATCGATCTCGATGCCGATATCGCCGGATCGCACCTTGTCGCGGTCATGCGAGCCATGCACAAGGAAGCGCCCTGCCCGCACCGGCTTCAGCCCTTCGAGCGACTTCGCCACCCAGTCGACATCGGGAATGACCTCGCGCTCGACCGAGAGCTCGGGATAGGCCGCCGTCAGCGCCTCGTCGACGCGCCGGCGCACCTCGTCCTCGTCTTCCCGCATCATGTAGACGGAGGCTTCCCAGATATCCTTCTTCTCGTCGATCTCGGTCGTGGCAATGGCGAAGTCCTCTTCGCCGAAAACCTCGGTCAGCAGATCGAGCACCTGCTCGGCCTTCTTCTCGGTGGTCGAGACATACAGGCGGATTTCACTCACGAATTCGTCTTTCTTTACTGGGCGCCATCGATCCAGGGCGGAGGCGGCGTATCATAACCGGCAACACCGCGCAGCAGGCGGTTTGCAACAAAGGGAATGCGAACGGCGAGCGGAGCAAGCATGTTGCGCAATTTCGTCGCTACCGGATTACGCATCGTCACCATCGACGTCAAACCATAGGTTTGCTTCAGCACGGTTTTGACGGCGGGAATGCGCCGCGCCGAATATTCCTGCTCGCGCCCCTCCGATATCAGATAGGCGAGCCAGCAGGCATCCTCGATGCCGAGATTCATGCCGCGCGCACCGGCCGGCGAGTGAATATGCGCCGCATCTCCGGCCAGAAAAACATTGCCGACGGACATCTTCTCGACATGGCGGAAATGGATGCGGAAATTCGAGACCCAGACTGCCTGGCCGCCCGGCATCGGATGGCGGATGCGCTTTTCGAAATCCGGCAGCGTCGAGAGGTAGCGCACTGTATCCGAGGACACCGGCAGGCGGCCGATCATGCCGGGATCGACGAGCTCGATCTCGACATAATGCGGATCGACCGGCTGCGGATACTGATAGTCGGCGAGATAGAAACTGGCCTCCAGCGCCTGGCCGGGAAAGCCGAGCCCGGCTGCCTTCCTCACTGCGGAATGGGCACCATCGGCGCCGATCAGGATATCGGGAGCCACCTCTTCGGCCGTGCCATCCGGACGGCGTAGCACGACGATGGGCTTCTCCATGCTGCCCTCGACGCGCTCCAGCACGGTCTGCCATTCCGGCTCGACCTCATAGTCGGAAAGCTTGCTGATCAAAAGCCGCTCGGTATGTCCCTGCGCTAGGATCTGCATCGCGTGGAACTTGCCGGTAACCCGGCCCGGATCGATCTCGAACAGGATGCGCTCGCCCGAGCGCGCCCGCAGACGATCGACGCGGAAGGCCACCTGCTGGATGACGTCGCTGACCCGCGAGGGGGAAAGAAGCGTCATCGTCCGGGCATTGATGCCGAGCGCCCGGCTTTCCACCAGCGGCACCGGGCCGGCATCGCTGTCGATGATCCTTGGGCGGTGGCCGCGCCGAATGAGTTCGAGCGCTGCAGTCAGGCCGGTCGCCCCGGCCCCGACGATCAGGATATCACGATGTCCGCCCGGCATGTGTCACCCCTTGGTGATCAGGTTCTCGAGCTTCTTTACAGCCGTATCGGGATTTTCGCCATAGGCGATGGTGCCGGCGAAACGGCCTTGCCCATCGAGCAGGAAAACCGATGCCGTATGGTCCATCGTGTAGTCACCGTTCGGATTGTTCTCGTCGACCGGCACCTTCTTGGCATAGACGCGGAAGCCCTTGACGACATCGGCGATCTTGTCCGGCGAGCCAGAGATACCGGTGATGCGCTTCGAGACGTTCGAGACATACTGGTTCATGATCTCCGGCGTATCGCGCTCGGGATCGACGGTGATGAAATAGGCATTCAGCTTGTCACCGGCGGGATCGACCTTCTCCATCCAGCCATTGAGCTCGAACAGCGTCGTCGGGCAGACTTCAGGGCAATGTGTGAAGCCGAAGAACAGCGCGCTTGGCTTGCCGCGCAGCGCCTGCTCGGTGATCGGCTTGCCATCCTGCGCCACCAGCGTGAACGGCACGCCATACGGCCCTTCGGCCGCCAGCGGCAGGTCCTTGGTCTTGGTGATATTGAGCGTCAGCCAGCCGAGCACGCCTGCTACGAGCAGAACGGCGATCCAGACGGCGATACGGAAATTCTTCATCAATCTAACCCCTAGCGGCGCAAAGCGGCCATCGCTGGCGGAATATAGCCGAAACCCTCCCCGCGCAATTCAACAACCCGTTTTCTTACCCGTGATTAATTGCCTCACCCGGCAACGATCAATTCCCTCCACTCACGCAAGGTAATGGCACCATTTTTCTTATGTTACAAAGCTTTACGCAGCGCATTCCAGAACGCTCGAAGAAATACATCGTTAGCGAATACTTAATCCGAAGACTTTATATTTCGCACTGCGTCCGGCGCTCTTGCTGCCGTACGGACATGATGTCTGCATTGGGCCAGATCGCCTGATGAACGCTTGGGAGAAGGGCATTTCATCCGCTTCATTTCAGCCGGGGGACATCATTTCATGACCACTAATACAATTCGCAAGACCTTATCCGTCAGCCAGAGGCTTTGGACACTCGGCGGAGCGGCCTTGATCGGCTTCGGCTCGATGGTCGGTGTCGGCTGGTATGAGAACGCGCGTGTGGACCGCGCTCTCCAGCGCGCCAATGATATCCAGGACAGCGTCGATCGCGTCAGCGACATGCGCATCTCCAACCTGACGCTCATTCTCGCGGCGATGGACACGATCGTCGATCGCGGCGACAAGACGATCGCCCCCGAGCGTCTGGCACTGATGACCAAGACGATCGAGACGCTCAAGAGCGGCTCGAAGGACATGGCGATCGTCGCCGGCGAATTGAATGCCGGCGCCCTGTTGAGCAGCTACGACACCGATGTCGCCGCCTTGCAGAAGGCGATCACCGTCGATCTCAAGGCTGCCGTTGAAGCCGGCGCCCCGGACGAGGCTTTCGACAAGCTCGACGATGCCATCGACGGCGGCGGCGACAAGCTGTCCACAACGCTCGACAAGCTGGCGAAGGACGGCGGCGAAGTCGCCGAGCTTCGCGTCAACCAGGCCAACGAGATCTCCGCGAACGCCCTGTTGATCCAGATCGGCCTCGGCTTCTTCGCGATCGTTGCCATGGCGCTCCTCCAGTACATTCACGGCGGCTCGATCCGCCGCGGCATCGAAGCGGTCCGCTCCAGCATGGTCAGGATCATGCAGGGCGACCTGCAGAGCCAGGTGCCAGCGACCGAGCGCGGCGACGAGATCGGCGAGATGGCCCGTGCCGCGGAAAGCTTCCGCCAGGCCGCCATCGACAAGCAGAAGCTTGAGAACCAGACCGAAAGCGAACGCCGCCAGAGCGAAACCGAGCGCCGCGAGCGCGAGGCCCTCAAGCTCGCCGATGCCGAAGCGCTGAACGCGGCCGTCGAAGATCTCGGCCAGGGCCTCAACCGTCTCGCCCGCGGCGATGTCACCGTCACGCTCGACCGTCCGTTCAAGGCTGAGCTCGAACGCCTGCGCAACGACTTCAACCAGACCACCGAGCACCTGCGCAAGGCGATGCGCGACATCACGGCAAACAGCACTTCCATCCAGGCCAACAGCCGCCAGATGAGCTCGGCCGCCGACGATCTCGCCAAGCGCACCGAGCAGCAGGCCGCCTCGCTCGAGCAGACATCCGCTTCGCTCGACGAGATCACCGCAACCGTGCGCAGCGCCACCAGCCGCGCCGAGGAAGTCGGCCACATGGTCGCCCATACCCGCCAGAATACCGAGAAGTCGGATCTGGTCGTCACCCAGGCAATGGCGGCGATGGAGCGAATCGAAGGCGCTTCTCAGGAAATCGGTACGATCATCAACGTCATCGACGAGATCGCCTTCCAGACGAACCTCCTGGCACTCAACGCCGGCGTCGAGGCTGCACGTGCCGGTGAAGCCGGCAAGGGCTTTGCGGTCGTCGCTCAGGAAGTTCGCGAACTTGCAGGCCGCGCCGCCGGCGCTGCCAAGGATATCAAGGCGTTGATCACCAAATCGGGCGCCGAAGTGAAGACCGGCGGCGAGCTGGTCACGGCTGCCGGCGAAGCGCTTCGCCAGATCGGCGAAGATGTTTTGCGCATCGACGAACATGTTAAATCAATCGTAACCTCTGCGCGCGAACAATCCACCGGACTGCACGAGATCAATACGGCCATCAGCCAGATGGACCAGGTGACGCAAAAGAACGCCGCCATGGTCGAGGAGACGAACGCAGCAAGCCATACGCTTGCGACGGACGCCGACAATCTGATCAGGCTGGTCGGTCAGTTCCAGATCGGCGAGGGCATGAATGCCCGTTCAACGCCGCGAGAAGCTTCCGCCGCCTCGCATCCTAAACCCTCACCCGCACGGAGCTTGATCGGCAAGGTCGCGGGCGCATTCAGTGGCGGCGCCGCCGCCAGAGCCATGGCCGCTCCGGCCGGAGACAATTGGGAAGAATTTTGATGACTAACGCCATTATCACACAGGCCGGATCGCATCTCGAAATCGTATCGTTCCATCTCGGCGAGCAGGAATTCTGCATCGACATCATGGCCATCCGCGAAATCCGCGGCTGGGCACCGGTAACCCCGATGCCGCATACGCCGCCCTACGTGCTCGGTCTGATCAACCTGCGCGGCGCCGTTATCCCGGTTATCGACATGGCCTGCCGCCTCGGCATGAAGATGACGGAGCCCTCCGAGCGCTCCGCCATCATCGTCACCGACATCGCCGGCAAGCTGGTTGGCCTCCTGGTCGAGCAGGTTTCCGACATGATGACCATCAAGAGCGAAGACCTGCAGCCGGCCCCGGAAATCATCCCGGAACAGCAGCGCGCCTTCTGCCGTGGCATCGTCGCCCTGGAAAAGACCATGGTCTGCTTCCTCAACCTCGACACCGTCATCGCCGACGAACTGGCGCGCGAAGCAGCCTGATCGGCAGCGCATCGCAGATATGGAAAGGCCCGGTCGCAAGCCGGGCCTTTTTCGTTGAACGCGGGTAGCCCAGTTACTGAGGCTTCCCGTTCTTCCAGACAGGGTTCTGCCCATAGAGCGGGATCGTCGAGATCGACATCTTCGCCGAGCCGTCCGTCAGCTCGCGCGAGTGGGCGAGATAGATCAACGTGTCGTTGGTCTTGTCGTAGATGCGGGTGACCACCAGCTTCTTCCAGATCAGCGACATGCCCGCCTTGAACACCTCGTCGCCATCCTTCGACAGGTTGATGTCGCCGATCTCGATCGGCCCGGTCTGGCGGCAGGCGATGGAATTGTTGGAAGGATCTTCGAACCAGTTGCCGTTCTTCACCCGGTCGATCAGGCTGCGGTCGAAATAGGTGACGTGGCAGGTCACGCCCTTCACCGCCGGATCCGGGATGGCATCGACGATGATGTCATTGCCGATCCAGTCGACCCCGACCTTGCCGACGACCTCGGCGGAAGCGCCGCCGGCAGAGAGCGCAGCAACGGACGCAGCGGCAAGAACGATCTTACGAAACATGGATGGAAGCTCCTGATTGAACCGCTTTCTAGATAGGCAGCATCAGGCGCAATACAAGAAAAGCCTAACGATCAGGCGCGCTTGCAGGTGCAGGGCTCGTAACCGGCGGCAAGCAGCCGCCCCGGCTTCATGCCGATCATGGCCGGGATCGCATGCACCGCCGCAGCCTTGACCGCCTTCGCCATCTCGATCGCCGCCTGGGCGCAGACAACCGCATCCTCCGCGGCATTATGGTGCACGAAACGCAGGCCGAGATGCTCGGCGATGATGTTCAGCTTGTGCGACAGGAACTGCGGCCAGATACGCTGCGCCATCTTCAGGCTGCAGAGATAGGTGAGCTCCGGATAGGACTGCCGGTAGAGATCGAGCGAGGCGCGCCAGACGCTGAAGTCGAAGGCGGCGTTATGGGCGATCATCGTCGCGCCCCTGAAGTCGTCATGAAACTCGTCCATGACCTCGGGGAACTCAGGCGCATCCTCGACATGTTCAGGACGGATACCATGGATGGCGATGTTCATGCCCGAAAAGCGCATGTCCCTAGGGCGGATCAACCGCTCCTCGACGCGCGTCACCTTGCCGTCCTCGATCCAGGCAAGCCCGACCGAGCAGGCGCTGCCGCGCTGTTCGTTGGCCGTTTCGAAGTCGATGGCAATGGTCTTCAAGGAGAGGTCCGTGATTCGCGTTTCCTTACTCAGGCTTAATCACGGCAACCAAATCAGGCAAATGCGAAGGTTGCCTTTGCCACCGGCATGAACCGCTTTTCCGCGATGATCGTCCCGTTTACGCGACTTCGAGCTTGTACGGCTTCACCAGGCATTCCGCCGGTACGCCCCAGGCATCAGTCAGCTTGAAGATCATGTCCACCGTGAGCGCCCGCTTGCGGTGGAGAATTTCCGAGGCGCGCGAGCGGGAGGACAGGAGATCGCCAAGATCGGCCTGCGTCCTGCCGGCCATCTCCATGAATGCCAGCAAAAACGCGACCGGGTCGAGATCGGCAACTGGAAAACTCCGGCTCTCATAGGCTTCGATCAGATCGGAAAGCACATCGAAGCGATCCGCCGCCGCGGTCCCCTTCTCCGGCGGCGCCTCGAAATAAGGCGTCACCTCGCCGATCGCCCAGGCGAGGTCGCTGTCATTCCTGATCGGCTTGATATCCATCACACAGTCTCCGGGTCGATCCTGTCGTAGTCCGAATGGGTTCCGACGAACTTGATCAGCACGCGCCGGTAAGCATAGGCGACGTGCACGATAAGGCGGTATTTGTTGCCGCCGATATCGAAGATGACGCGATTGTCGCCGACAAAATCGACATTCGCACCGAATATCCGCTTGATGTCGGCAGGTCCGGTCCATTCAGCCTTACTGACCGTTGAATACCAGACGCCGAGCGGCACCCTCGCTTGCGGGTGCAACTCCCAAAACGCGCGCAATGTCGACTTGGCAATCACCTGCATCGTCAGACAATATTCCCAATACGGGAACATTTCAAGTCGGATGAACTAGCCACCGATCAACGCCAGCCACTCGTCCTCGTCCATCGTCTGGACGCCGAGCTCCCTAGCCTTGTCGAGCTTGGAGCCTGCACCCGGGCCGGCGACCAGGATGTCGGTCTTCTTCGAGACTGAACCGGCGACCTTTGCACCCAGGCTTTCGGCACGCGCCTTCGCCTCGTCGCGCGTGAATTTCTCCAGCGAGCCGGTAAAGACGACGGTCTTGCCGGCGACGGGGCTCCCCGAGGTTACCGGCTGCTCGGCCTCCTGCGGCGTCACCTCGGCGATCAGCGCGTTGATGACCTCGACATTGCGCGGCTCCTTGTAGAACTCGACAATGGCGCGGGCGACGATCTCGCCGATGCCCTCGATGGCGTTCAGCTCGTTCCAGGCCTCGCCGGAGAGCGGCGCCGCCTCCTGCATGGCGGCGGTGAAGGCTTCGTAGGTGCCGTAGGAGCGCGCCAGCAGCTTTGCCGTGGTCTCGCCGACATGGCGGATGCCGAGCGCATAGATGAAGCGGTGCAGCGCGATGGAACGGCGCTCGTTGATCGCCGCATAGAGCTTGCCGACGCTGACCTTGCCGAAGCCGTCGATATTCTCGAGCTTCGTCAGCGTCGACGCCTGCTGTCGCTTCTCCAGCGTGAAGATATCGGGCGCCGTGCGGATCTGCAGCGACGGGTCCTCGCTCTCGAAGAAGAAATCCACCTGCTTCGTTCCGAAGCCTTCGATGTCGAAGGCATTGCGCGAGACGAAATGCTTCAGATGCTCTGTCGCCTGCGCCCGGCAGATGAAGCCGCCGGTGCAGCGGGTGACCGCGTCGACCTTGCCTGTCTTCTCGTTGACTTCGCGCACAGCATGCGAACCGCAGACCGGGCAGGTCTTCGGGAACCTGTAGGCGGCGGCATCCGCCGGCCGCTTCTCCATGACGACATCGAGCACCTGCGGGATCACATCCCCCGCCCGCTGCACGATGACGGTGTCGCCGATGCGGATATCGTGTTCCTCCTCGCGGATGCGCTCGCCGGAATTGCCGATGCCCTTGATATAATCCTCGTTATGCAGTGTCGCATTGGTGACGACGACACCACCGACAGTGACGGGCGTCAGGCGCGCCACAGGCGTCAGCGCACCGGTGCGGCCGACCTGGATGTCGATATTCTCGACGACGGTGAAAGCCTGCTCGGCCGGGAACTTATGGGCCGTCGCCCAGCGCGGGCTGCGCGAGCGGAAGCCGAGGCGCTGCTGCAGTTCCAGGCTGTCGACCTTGTAGACGACGCCATCAATATCGTAGTCGAGATCCGGGCGCTTCAGGCCGATATCGTCGTAATGGGCGAGAATGTCGGCCACCGAGTTCAGCCGCTTCATCAGCGGATTGACCGGGAAACCCCATTCCTTGAATGTCTGCACCATGTCGAACTGCGTCTTCGGCAGATCGTTCGGCTCGGAGATTTCGCCCCAGGCATAGGCAAAGAATTTCAGCTTGCGGCTCGCCGTCACCTTGGCGTCGAGCTGGCGCAGCGACCCGGCCGCCGTATTGCGCGGATTGACGTAGGTCTGCTTGCCCTCGTCCACCATCTGTTTGTTCAGCGCCAGGAAGTCACTCTTGGCCATATAGACTTCGCCGCGCACCTCGACGACATCAGGCACGCCCTTGGGCAGCGTCTGCGGAATTTCCCTGATGGTGCGGATATTGGCGGTGACATTCTCGCCCGTGGTGCCATCGCCGCGCGTCGCGGCGCTGACGAGCTTGCCGTTCTCATAGCGGATCGACATCGAGAGACCATCGATCTTCGGCTCGGCGGTAAAGGCGATCGACTGGTCCGGCAGGCGCCCCAGGAAGCGGTAGACGCTGGCGACGAAATCCTCGACGTCTTCCTGCGAGAAGGTGTTATCGAGCGACAGCATCGGGCGGGCATGGGTGACCGCGGAGAACGTTGCGGATGGCGCAGCGCCCACCCGCCGCTTCGGGCTGTCTTCGCGGATCAGCTCCGGAAACCGCGCCTCGATCGCATCATTGCGCCGCTTCAGCGCGTCATAATCGGCATCCGAAATCTCCGGCTGGTCCTTGCCGTGATAAAGCGCATCGTGATGGGCGATTTCCTTCGCCAGGCGCTCAAGCTCGGCTGCGGCCTCTTCGATCGTCAGGCTATCGGCTTCGATGGACATGCGTGATCACTCCGGAGAATCTGGAGTTGTTTTTTAGCGCAAATTGGCTGGATGGGAAGTGGTGGGCTGTGGCCACCCTCGTCCTTCGAGGCTGCGCCTGCGGCTTCGCACCTCAGGATGAGGGTGGAGAGATCGCAGCGCAAATATCGCCAACATCATGCCTTGCGGAATAAGTTTTGAAACTCTGCGGACCGGCAAGCCTCAGCGAATATGGGAGCCCTCATCCTGAGGTGCGAAGCCCGCAAGGGCGTAGCCTCGAAGGACGAGGGCGGCACTCTCAGCAGAGCCCCTACCCGTTTCCCGACAACAGCTTGGCAGCCGCAGCCCGCGCTTCATCGGTCACCGAAGCACCGGCCAGCATGCGGGCGATCTCTTCGGTCCTGTCCCGCGGCGCCATCGTCGCCACCCGGGTCGCGATCTTCTCGGAGCCCTCGACCGGTCCCTTGGAGATCAAAAGATGCGTCGCCGCCCGCGCGGCAACCTGCGGCGCATGGGTGACGGAGAGAACCTGGACCTTGTCGGAAAGCCGCTTCAGTCTCTGGCCGATCGCATCGGCAACGGCGCCGCCGACACCGGTGTCGATTTCATCGAAGACGAGCGTCGGTGCCGAGCCGCGGTCGGCAAGTGCTACTTTCAGGGCCAGCAGGAAGCGCGAGAGTTCGCCGCCCGAGGCGACCTTCATGATCGAGCCCGGGCGCGTGCCCGGATTGGTCTGCACATGGAATTCGACGATATCGATGCCTTCGGCAGCCGCTTCCGCGGCATCCGTGGTGATTTCCACCATGAAACGGGCGCGCTCGAGCTTGAGAGCCGGAAGCTCGGCCATGACGGCCTCGGACAGCGCCGTACCGGCATGATGACGCTTCTCGGAGAGCGAGCGCGCCGCCGCGTCATAGGCAGCCTTCGCAACGCCCACTTCGGCATCGAGCTTGACGAGCTTCTCCTCGCCGGCATCGAGATCGGCGAGATCGGCGATCATCCTGACGGCAAGCGCCGGAAGCTCGGTGACCGGCACCGAATATTTGCGCGACGCCGCGCGCAGCGCAAACAGCCGTTCCTCGACCCGCTCCAGCTCCTTTGGATCATATTCCGTCTTGCGCAGCGCAGCCTCGACTTCCATCTGCGCATTGGACAGCTGGTCCAGCGCCGCGTCGAGCAGCGCTACGGTGTCTTCGAGCAGTCCGGGCGCCTCGTGGCTCTTGCGCTCCAGGCGGCGCACCAGCGAGGCGATATGCGGCACCGGAGAGGCATTGCCGTTGAGGAATTCGGAGGCCTCGGCGATATCGCCGGCGATCCGTTCGGCCTTCATCATCTTCTGGCGGCGGTCGGCCAGCTCGTCCTCTTCGCCGTCACGCGGCGAAAGCTTCTCGAGCTCCTCGACCGACGAGCGCAGATAGTCGGCCTCGCGAGCGGCATTCTCCACCTTCTCGCGGTGCTTCTTCAGCGTCCGCTCGGCGTCGCGCCAGGTTCTGTAGAGATCGGAAACGTGCGCGACATCCTCGGTGATGCCGGCAAAGGCATCGAGCAGGATGCGGTGGGCATTGGTATCGACAAGCGCGCGGTCGTCGTGCTGGCCGTGGATTTCGACCAGCATCTGCCCGGCCTGGCGCATCAGCTGCACGCTCACCGGCTGGTCGTTGACATAGGCCTTGGTGCGGCCGTCGGCGGATTGCTGGCGGCGGAAGATCAGGTCGCCGTCGTCGTCGATGCCGTTTTCGCGCAGGAGCTTGCGGGCACCGTGGTTCATCGGCACGTCGAAGGCGGCCGTCACCTGCCCCTTGTCTTCGCCATGACGCACGAGGCCGCCGTCACCGCGCCCGCCAAGGGCGAGCGACAGACTGTCGAGAAGGATGGATTTTCCTGCACCCGTCTCCCCGGTCAGAACGGAGAGACCGGATTCGAACGAGAGATCCAGCCGCTCGATCAGAACGATATCGCGGATCGAAAGCTGGATCAGCATTGCGTTACAGGCCTCACGAGCCGAGCAGCAGCTTCCGGCCGGCTTCGGAAATCCAGGAGCTCTTGTTCTCCCGCGGCTCCGCGCCGCCATTCTTCAGCAGCTTGAAGGAATCGGCGTACCACTGGCTATCCGGATAGTTGTGGCCGAGAACGGCTGCCGCAGTCTGAGCTTCTTCCACGATACCCATCGCGTAATAGGCTTCGACCAGACGGGCGAGCGCTTCCTCGACCTGATTCGTATTCGGGTACTTTTCAACCACGATACGGAAACGGGAGATAGCGGCAAGATACTCCTTGCGCTCAAGATAGTAGCGGCCGATCTGCATTTCCTTGCCGGCGAGCTGGTCGCGGGCAAAGCGGATCTTGGCCTGGGCGTCGTCGACATATTCGGAGTCCGGATACTTGTCGATGACGGCCTGCATCGCGTCGATCGTCTTGGACGAGGCGCGCTGGTCCTGGGTGACGTCGGAAATCTGCTTCGAATAGGACAGACCGATCAGGTACTGCACGTAAGCGGCGTCCTTGGAAGCCGGATACTGCGCCATGTAGCGGTTGCCGGAAGCCAGAGCGTCGTCGATCTTGCCCTGGCGGTACTTGACGAAGGTGCTCATCACCAGGGCCTTGCGGGCCCATTCGGAGAACGGGTTTTCACGGTCGATGGCGTCGAACTTGCGCGCCGCTTCGGCCATGTTGCCTGCCTTCATGTTGGCAAGCGCCTGATTGTAGAGAACATCCGGCGGGTCGTTGTCGAGGCCGAGCTTGGTGATGTCGATATCTGGATCCGACTGGCAACCGGAAATCAAGGCGCCTGCGCTCAGCACCACGAGCGATGCGAGCAAAGCGCGCGCTGTCTTCATCATACCTTCAGACCTTGCATAACTCATAGATAAATCCCGACTCCCGCTACCCACTCTTAGCGGCAGCCACACCTCGCTGGCGTTTCTAGCCATAAATGTGCGGCGAGAGCAACGCAATGATGACGCATTAACGCATTTTTGTGGCATCGGCCCAGAGAATATCCGGCTTTTTATCTTTGATTCCGTGTGTTGCCGCTAAGCATCTGCCGCAAAAACACTATCCGGTGGAAACCCGGCGTAAAAAAACCGCCTCCCGAGGGAGGCGGTCCTGGTCTAGGAATTCGTTCTGGAGGTCACGCCGACCAGGGGGCGAAGCCGGGAGCATTCACTGCAATGAAGTCACGGGCCGCAACGCGCGGGCGGGCAGCCGAGGTCTCGACGACTTCGTAGGCGCTGGGATCGCTGAGTAGCGCCTTGAGCGCATTGGCGTTCATCTTGTGACCGCCGCGGTAAGAGCGGTAGCAGCCGATGAACGGAGCGCCGGCAAGCGCCAGATCGCCGACAGCGTCGAGCGTCTTGTGACGTACGAACTCATCCTTGGCGTAACGCAGGCCTTCGACATTGATGACCGTGTTGTCGTCGGAGATGACGACAGAATTCTCAAGCGAGGAACCGAGAGCGTGGCCCGAAGCCCACAGACGCTCGACGTCGCGCATGAAGCCGAAGGTGCGGGCCCGCGACAGTTCGGTCTTGAACGTCTGCGCGGTCAGGTCCCCTTCCCACTTCTGGCGGCCGATCAGCGGGCATTCGAAATCGATCTCGACTTCGAAACGCGTGCCGTCATAGGGGCGGAATTCGCTCCACGAACCGCCATGCTCGATGCGAACCGGCTTGGTGATGCGGATGTAGCGGCGCTTGACGCCGAGAGAGACGAGGCCGACCTGCTCGATCGCTTCGATAAAGGGAGCGGAGCTGCCGTCCATGATCGGCATTTCGGCGCCGTGAACTTCGATCATCACATTGTCGAGGCCAAGCGCGTAGACGGCGGCCATGACATGTTCAATCGTCGCGACCGAATGCGCCGGAGAGAAACCGAGAACCGTGCAGAGGTCCGTATTGCCGACCTGCGAGGAAACCGCGCGCAGTTCGGTCACCGAGCCGTTTTCGTGCATGCGTTGAAAAACAACGCCCGTATCAACTTCAGCCGGATTGAAGGTGATGGAGACTTCCGCGCCGGAATGGACGCCGGTGCCCGAAAGCGTCACCGGGCGAGAAACCGTCGTCTGGAAGCCAAGCATGCCAATAACCATAAAATTCTGCCTTCATTACCCTTGATGGTTCCTAGCGCTCAAAGCGCCCAAAACAAACCGCCAAGTTTCTTTGTCCACACCGCCGGATTGTCGCCATATGGCGTCAAGGCGCGGTCCCCTGACCTCATACATACGTGCGCCCGGGCTCCATTCCAAATCACTGTTCGTTTCGGATTGTTACGAAACCATGCACTTGAAATGATTTGTTAATTTCACCCTCGCGCGAGGGCTTGAAACAGAAGCGCCCGGGACTGTGATCCCGGGCGCTCGGCGTGGCGATTCTGTGTCTGCTTAGTTCGACTGACGGCGCAGGAAGGCAGGAATTTCGAGCTGGTCGTCTTCCTGCATCATGCGGGCCTGCGGAACGGCGCGGCCCTGGTCGTCGAGGTTGCCGCGACGCGGAGCGTAGAGGCTGGCTTCCGGCGAAAGCGGACGGCGCTGCTGGGAAGCGGCTGCCGGAGCAGACGTCATCTCAGGAGCAACTTCCTCTTCGCGGCGGTTCAGCGAGTTCGTGATCCGCTTGAGCAGGCCCATCGGGCCGCGCTCTTCGTGAGCCTGTGCTGCGACGGGCTGCGAGCGGTGATCGATCTCGGCCTGGACGACCGGCGGGAAGTCTTCGACCTTCGGCATGCGCGTCGGCTGCTGCATGGCAGGTTCCTGGCGGACCGGCTGTGGCGCAACCGGTGCAGGCTGCTGCATCATGACCGGCTGCGGAGCCGGCTGGCTCATGACCGGAGCCGGAGCAGGCTGCATCTGCGTCGGTGCAGGACGGGCAACCGGAGCTTCCGGTGCTGCCGCGAAGATGCGGCTCTGCGGACGGAAGGTTTCCTGGGCGACCGGCTGCTGGACAGGAGCCGGGGCCGGAGCGCGCGGAGCGACGATGTCGAGTTCGCGTTCCATCTGGGCTTCCGCCATGCGGATCGTCTGCGCAACGGTATCAACCGGCTTCGGTGCCTGCATGACCGGAGCAGGCTGTACTGCGGCCGGAGCCGGAGCAACGGCCGCCGAAGGACGGATGATCGGCTTTGCGGCCGGCTGGAAGGTCTTGGTGGACGCTTCGGCGGCAGCGCGATCGATACCGGTCGCAACGACCGATACGCGGATGATGCCTTCGAGCGATTCGTCGAACGTCGCGCCGAGGATGATGTTGGCGTCCGGATCGACTTCTTCGCGGATGCGGGTTGCAGCTTCGTCGACTTCGAAGAGCGTCAGGTCGCGGCCACCGGTGATCGAGATCAGCAGGCCCTGTGCGCCACGCATCGAGGTTTCGTCGAGCAGCGGGTTGGCGATAGCGGCTTCAGCAGCCTGCATTGCACGGCCCTGGCCGGATGCTTCGCCGGTGCCCATCATCGCACGGCCCATTTCGCGCATGACCGAACGGACGTCGGCGAAGTCGAGGTTGATGAGACCTTCCTTCACCATCAGGTCGGTGATGCAGGCAACGCCCGAGTAGAGAACCTGGTCGGCCATCGCGAAGGCGTCGGCAAAGGTCGTCTTGTCGTTGGCGATACGGAAGAGGTTCTGGTTCGGAATGACGATCAGCGTGTCGACCGACTTCTGCAGCTCTTCGATACCGGCTTCGGCCAGACGCATGCGGCGGCCGCCTTCGAACTGGAACGGCTTGGTGACGACGCCGACGGTCAGGATGCCCTTGTTGCGGGCGGCCTGGGCGACGACAGGAGCAGCACCGGTGCCGGTACCGCCGCCCATGCCGGCGGTGACGAAGCACATATGCGTGCCGTTCAGGTGGTCGATGATCTCATCGATGCACTCTTCGGCGGCTGCACGGCCGACTTCCGGCTGCGAACCTGCACCGAGGCCTTCGGTGACGTTGGCGCCGAGCTGGATGATCCGCTCCGCCTTCGTCATCGTCAGAGCCTGCGCATCCGTGTTGGCAACGACGAAGTCGACGCCCTGGAGGCCGGCGGAGATCATGTTGTTGACAGCATTGCCGCCGCCACCGCCAACACCGAACACGGTGATACGCGGCTTCAGCTCTGTGATGTCAGGCTTTTGCAGCTTGATAGTCATGGTACCCGTTCCTTCTCTTTATGGCCGCATCGCCACGCCGGCCAATTCACTCGATGTTCAGAAGCTTTCCTTCAGCCACTGGCCCATCCGGGCTATGCGGCTGTTATTTCCCCCAAGCGACAAGAGCAGGCCGCTCTGTGACGCATGTGTTTCCATGTCCGCGACCTGCGGATAGATCATCAGGCCGACCGCCGTCGAAAACGCCGGTCCCTTGGCTGCCGTCGGCAGCCCGGAGACGCCCATCGGGCGGCCGATACGAACGTTGCGGGCCAGGATCTTGCGGGCCACGTCTGCAAGGCCGGTGAGCTGGCTTGCGCCGCCCGTCAGCACGACGCGCTTGCCGACGATCGGGCTGAAGCCCGAACGCTGGATCCGGTCGCGGATCAATTCCATTGTCTCTTCGATGCGCGCACCGACGATGCGCGAAACGAGCGCACGCGGAACCTGCGTCGGCAGATCGCGCTCGTCTTCGCCGATCGGCGGGATCGAAATCAGTTCACGCTCGTCCGAGGAGTTCGCCATCGCCGAGGCGTGAACGACCTTCAGGCGCTCCGCGTCTTCGATGCGGGTCGAGAGACCGCGTGCGAGGTCGGTGGTGACGTGATGGCCGCCAAGGCCGACAGCGTCGGTGTGAACCAGCTTGCCTTCGGCAAAGACCGAGATCGTCGTCGTGCCGCCGCCCATGTCGATGGCAGCACAGCCGAGTTCGACTTCGTCGTCGACGAGGGCGGCCAGACCGGAAGCGTAAGGCGTCGCAACGATGCCTTCGACCGAGAGATGCGCGCGGTTGACGCTGAGCTCGAGGTTCTTGAGAGCGGCGCGCTCGGCGGTGACGACATGCATGTCGACACCGAGCATGTCACCGTACATGGACAAGGGGTCGCGAATGCCGCGCTCGCCGTCCAGCGAGAAGCCGGTTGCGAGCGAGTGAAGCACGGCGCGGTCCTGGCGCAGCGACTGCTGGCAGGCTGCAGCCAGAACCTTCTTGAGGTCGTTGAGTTCGACTTCCTGGCCGCCGAGATCGATCGTCGCCGTATAGACGTCGCTGCCGAGACGGCCGGCCGTCAGGTTGACGATCAGGCTCTCGACCGTGAGACCGGCCATGCGCTCGGCCGCATCGACGGCGAGACGGATGACACTCTCGAGCGCGTCGAGGTCGGCGATCACGCCGGTCTTGATACCGCGGGAGCGCTGGTGGCCGATACCGATGATCTCGATGTCGTGCGTGCGGCCCGGGAGGATTTCGCTCTCCTCGCGCGGCGTCAGCCGGCCGATCATGCAGACGACTTTCGTCGATCCGATGTCGAGCACCGAAACGATGTGCGACCGCTTAGACGAAAGCGGCTTCAGGCGCGGCAATCCAAAGTGGGATGAACCGAACAAGCTCATATATTCTGCCCCGCCTTCTTCAAATCCTTGGTCCGCTGATCGAGCACCACCTGACGCCGGGCCATCGCCTCGGGGGTGAGCTGGATTGCGGTCCGGTCTGCCAATCGGAGATCGACGGCTGCGATGTCGCGCGCCAGAAGATCCTGTTCCTTGTCGAGCTTCGAAAGTGTCGCCAGAGCCTGGTCGACATCGTCGGCCGGCAACTTCACCACGACGCCATTGTCGAGATGCAGATCCCAGCGGCGGCTAGAGACCCAGACGTAAGCCTTCACGCGGGCCTTGATATCCGGCCAGTTGGCGAATTCGCCCTCGAGCGCGGCTGCGGCCGTCTCGGCATCGCGGCCAACGACAAGCGGAAGGTTGGAAAACTTGTTGTCGCGGAGCGGCGCGATGACCGAACCGTTGCGCTCGATCAGCGAGAGCTCCTGGCCGTGCTGCCAGATCGCATAGGCCTGACGCTCCTTGAGCTTCACCTCGATCGTCTTCGGATAGACCTTGCGAACCTCAGCGCTTTCGACCCAGGGAAGCTTGGCGATCTTCTGGCGGGCCGCATCGACATCGAGAGCGACGAGCGACGTCGTGCCGTCGAGGCCGAGAAGCTCGAGGATTTCGATTTCGGAAGTCGCCGTGTTGCCGGAGACCTTCACGTCTTCGATGGCAAAGCCAGCAGCCGTCGTCGTCGCCTGTGCGACCGCTTCCGTGTGACCACCGAGCGACATGCCGTAGAGGCCGGTCGCAGCAAGAAAGGCCAGAGCCGAAACGGTACCGGCATGCGCAGGGATATAGATGCGCCCGGTTCCGAGGCTGACAAGGAAGCGCACGACGCGGCGCAGCGGACGCGGCAGCACCATGCGGCTATCACCTTCCGGGAAGGCGATGTCGTCCTGGCGGCTCGGGCGCCCTATCCTTTTAACTGTCACCGAGAACAAGAAGCGTCCTCCACCATCCAGCGCAGAAACTCACCAAAGGAATAACCGGCATGACCGGCCATTTCGGGCACCAGAGAGGTTGGAGTCATTCCCGGCTGAGTATTGACCTCGAGCCAGATGATTTCGCCATCTTCGGAGAAGCGATCGTCGTAGCGAAAGTCGGATCTGCTAACGCCACGGCAACCAATTGCTTGATGCGCCCTTAGTGCCAATGATTGTATTTTTTGGTAAATTTTCGGTGAAATTTTTGCCGGAATGACATGTTTCGAACCGCCCGCGGCGTACTTCGCATCATAGTCATAAAAGTTGTGGCCAAGCGGCACCACCTCGGTCACACCGAGCGCCACATCACCCATCACGCCACACGTCAGCTCGCGGCCGTGAACGTAGCGCTCGACCAGAACCTCTTCGCCATAGCGCCATTCCTGAGAGCTGATGACCTGCGGCGGATGCGACTGATCTTCCTGAACGATCAGCACGCCAAAGCTCGAACCTTCACGCACCGGCTTGACGACATAAGGCGGCTTCATCGGATGCTCAGCCGGAAAGGCGAAGCGATTAATGACTTCGGACTGCGCGACCGGAATGCCGGCCGCCGCCGCAACACCCTTGGCCTTGCCCTTGTCCATGGCAAGCGCAGAGGCGAGCACGCCGGAATGCGTGTAGGGAATTTCGAGATATTCGAGAATGCCCTGGATCGTCCCGTCTTCGCCGAACGGCCCATGCAGGGCGTTGAAGGCAACATCGGGACGAAGGGCGGAAAGCTTGGCGGAAACATCACGATCGACATCGATGGTCGTGACCTGGAAGCCTTCAGCCTCGAGAGCCTCAGCGCATGCCTTCCCCGAAGACAGGCTCACAGGCCTCTCCGAAGAAAATCCGCCCATCAGGACAGCGACATGCTTGCGACTCATACTTACCCCCAAAATAACTTACGGCATGAATTTCGACGCTTGCCCGAGGCTTTCGCAGTCGAATCTCAGCCCTTCAGACTTGAAGGCAATCAAACACTAATATGGTTAATGAACCGTTTACTTTTGTTAACGGACGTCATTTATGAAACATTCTTGAATCGGATCATGAAGCTGAAACAGCCGAAATAGCCTCGCTTTATCATAGGCTTAAGATTCAGCCTTGAATCAACTCCGCAGCCGCCGGCACCGTCCGCCACCGCTGTCACAATCGCCAGAGCGAACGTGCGTAGCGATGGAATCGAGGAGAATCGGAAACCCAAAGAAAAGCCCGGCGATTTTGTGGCTTTCTTGCGTCTTTGGCGTTTGCGCCGACTTAAAATTGCGTTAAGACCCGCTTGCCTCCCAAGGCAAACAGCAATCCTGATTGGAATGACAATGTCTGACGCGATATCACCCGTATCGCCGACCCCCTCCTCTTCGAACAGTGCGCAAGTCAATTCGCCGGCGCGTGTTCTGATCGCGAGCCTCGTCGGCACCACCATCGAATTCTTTGACTTCTACGTCTATGCGACGGCCGCCGTGCTGGTCTTCCCGCATCTCTTCTTCCCGACGAGTGATCCGGCGTCCGCACAGCTTCAGTCCTTCGCCACCTTCTCGATCGCCTTCTTCGCGCGCCCGCTTGGCGGCATTCTTTTCGGCCATTTCGGCGACCGTATCGGCCGCAAGGCGACGCTCGTCGCCGCGCTGATGACCATGGGCCTGTCGACCGTGGCGATCGGCATGCTGCCGGGCTACGACTCGATCGGCATCGTGGCGCCTCTGCTCCTGGCATTGTGCCGCTTCGGCCAGGGTCTCGGCCTCGGCGGTGAATGGGGCGGTGCCGTCCTGCTCGCCACTGAAAACGCCCCTCCCGGCAAGCGCAGCTGGTACGCCATGTTCCCGCAGCTCGGCGCGCCGATCGGCTTCATCCTCTCGTCCGGCTTCTTCCTGATCCTGACGGAAACGATGACCAACGAGGACTTCCTGGCCTTCGGCTGGCGCATTCCCTTCGTCGCGAGCCTCGCGCTCGTCGCCGTCGGTCTCTATGTCCGCCTGAAGATCGCCGAAACGCCGGAGTTCCAGAAGGCTGTCGAGAAGCACGAGCGCGTTGCCGTTCCGGTCGCCGTCGTCTTCACCAAGCACTTCCGCAGCCTGGTTCTCGGCACTTTCATCGCCGTCGCCACCTTCGTTCTGTTCTACCTGATGACGGTCTTCACACTGTCCTGGGGCACGTCGAAGCTCGGCTACTCGCGTGAGCAGTTCCTGGTCATCCAGCTCGTCGGCGTCGTGTTCTTCGGCCTGACGATCCCGCTTTCCGGCCTGCTCTCCGACCGCTACTCGCGCCGACTGATCCTGATCCTGGTCACGATCGGCATTGCGATCTTCGGCTTCTTCTATGCCTCGCTGCTGACCGCAGGCCTGACGGGCGCCTTCCTGTGCTCGATCATCGGCCTCGCGCTGATGGGTTTCACCTACGGTCCGATCGGCGCTGCACTTGCAGCCCCCTTCCCGACCTCGGTGCGCTATACCGGCGCCTCGATGACGTTCAACCTCGGTGGCATCTTCGGCGCCTCGCTGGCACCCAACATCGCCAGCTGGCTGGCGACGCATTACGATCTCTCCTATGTCGGCTACTATCTTTCCGGCGCAGCAGTGATCTCGCTGGTCTGCATCCTGCTGTCGGGCCGCGAAGAAGTCTAAACGCTTCAAAAGCCCAATCGATGAGAGGCCGCGGTGGCAACACCGCGGCCTTTTCGATTCTTGTCTGTTAACATCTGCCCCCTACTCTCTCTTCAAAAGCACAAGGGGGAGATCATGCTGACGAGACGGTCACTGCTGACACAGGGTATGGGCGCAGGCTTTGCGCTATCGATGCCGCGCCTGTCGCGCGCCGCCGTCCCCGATGTCAACGTCACCTTCCTCGTCATCAACGACGTCCATGCCTGCCGCATCGGCGATGGCCTCAGCCCCAATTGCCAGCAGGAAGGCAAGACCGACGCCAACCTGCTGCGCCACATCCTGGCGCTCAACAACATCCACCATCAGACATGGCCCGAAGAGATCGCCGGCAAGCCGAGCGGCCTCAGCGTCGCCGGCAAGGAGATCGCCCGCCCGCAGGGCATCATCGTCTGCGGCGACGTCACCGACGATGGCGGCGGCCAGACGGCGGAATTCGCCGAGGGTTCGCAGCTCCTGCAGTTCTCGCACCGCTACCAGCAGGGCCGCGGCTCCGATCACGTCCATTTCCCCGTCTATGTCGGCCTCGGCAATCACGACCTCGATCAGGACGGCCGCCCGCCGCAGGTCGACTGGTACCGCGACGAGCTACGCGATTACGTGCAGATGAACCACAAGCCGAGCGTCTTCTTCAAACCGGCCGTCCCCGTCGACAATTACGACGAGGCTTCCGACAATTACTCCTGGAACTGGGGAGGCCTTCACCTGATCCAGGCGCAGCGCTATGGCGGCGATAACAGCAAGGGCACCGCAAGCAGCCTCGACTGGATGAAGCAGGACCTGAAGACCTACGCATCCGACGGCAGGCCCGTCGTCATCTTCCAGCACTACGGCTGGGATCATTTTTCCACCGAGCGCTGGGACCCGGCAAAGAGCACCTTCGACGACGACGGCACCGGCACGCCACATTGGTGGGATGAATCAGAACGTCAGGATCTGCTCGCAAGCCTCAGCGGCTACAACGTAATCGGCATTTTCCACGGCCACGAACACGACACGCCGATGGCCTACAAGGTCAACGGCATCGACGTCTTCAAGGCCAAGGCCGCCTTCATGGGCGGCTTCACGCTGGTGCGTGTCAGCAACGACCGGATGGACGTGGCGATCGGCGAAGCCGCAGACGACAAAGGCGGCGTCCGTTTCGACACCGCCTTCAGCAAAGCTCTCAGATTGTAGAAGCCAGCCTTATTCGCTGGTCACGCCCTGGAACGGACGCACTTCGCGGCCCGGCATGAACACGCCGAAACGCTTGATTTCCCATTCGAGCTTGATGCCGGAATTCTCGAAGACTTCGCGGCGAACCTGTTCGCCGAGATATTCGAGATCGTAACCGGTCGCTTGCCCCATGTTGATCATGAAGTTGCAGTGAAGCGACGACATCTGCGCGCCGCCGATGACGAGACCGCGGCAACCCGCTTCGTCGATCAGCTTCCAGGCCGAATGACCCTCGGGGTTCTTGAAGGTCGAGCCACCGGTCTTCTCGCGGATCGGCTGCACGGTCTCGCGATGGTTGCGCACGGCATCCATGTCGGCACGGATCTTGGCACGGTCCTCGGCATAGCCTTCGAACAGCACCGAGGTGAAGATCAGGTCCTTGGCAGCCGAGGAATGGCGATAGGAATAGCCCATATCCGCATTCGAGAGCACATGCTTGTTGCCCTTGCGGTCGATCGCCGTCAACTCGACCAGACGCTCGCGCGTCTCGCCGCCATTGGCGCCGGCATTCATGCGCGCCGCGCCGCCGATGCTGCCCGGGATGCCGTAGTAGAAATGGAAACCGCCGATGCCGTTATCCATCGCCATCGCCGCGACATGCTTGTCGGGGCAGATCGCGCCGGCGCGGATGCGGTTCTCGCCGGCAAGCTCCAGCCCGCCAAAACCCTTGGCGGACAGGCGCAGAACGACGCCCGGAATGCCGCCGTCGCGCACCAGAAGGTTTGAGCCGACGCCGACCACGGTCAGCGGGACCTCTTCTGGCAGCAGCTTCATGAAGGCGACCAGATCGTCTTCGTCATGCGGCTGGAACATCAGCTCGGCGAGACCGCCGGCGCGGAACCAGGTGACGCGATCCATGGGGGCATCCGGCGTGATACGACCGCGGATATCCTTGACGCCTTCTCCCAGAGACTCGAGAAGCTTTTCCCCATTGACCTGTTTCATGCAGACTTTCCCGAAAGGCCTTCCAATTGCTTCGGCAGTGCAGCTGCCCAATAAGTGATACTCCCAGCCCCCAAGAGAACCACGAAATCACCCGGCTTTGCAATCTCTGCAACCAGCTCAGGTAGTACGTCTTGTGACGGAAGGAACCGCGCGTCGCGATGGCCGCCCGCCTTGATGCGCGAAACGAGCGCCTCGGAATCGACACCCTCGATCGGCTCTTCACCCGCGGCATAGACCGGAGCAAGGAAGATGCTGTCGGCATCGTTGAAGCAGTTCGAGAACTCCTCGAACAGGCTCGACAGGCGCGTATAGCGATGCGGCTGGTGGACGGCGATGACGCGGCCCTTGCAGGCCTCGCGCGCGGCGCGCAGCACGGCCTTGATCTCGACCGGATGGTGACCGTAATCGTCGAACACCTGCACGCCGTTCCATTCGCCGGTCAGCGTGAAGCGCCGCTTGACGCCACCGAACGAGGCCAGCCCCTTGGCGATGTCCTCGTTGGAAATGCCAAGGCGGTTGGCGACGGCGATCGCCGCCGTGGCGTTGGCGATATTGTGACGGCCGGGCATCGGCATCACGAGATTGTCGAGCTTGAACACCTTGCCGGTACGGCGACGGCGGATCTCGACGTCGAAGATCGAGCGCGCACCGTCGATGCGGACATTCATGAAGCGCACGTCGGCCTGCGGGTTCTCGCCGTAAGTGACGACCTTGCGGTCCTCGATACGACTGACCAGCGCCTGCACTTCCGGATGATCGAGGCACATGACGCCGAAGCCGTAGAACGGCACGTTCTCGACGAACTGGCGGAAGGCCGCGCGCACGGCATCGAAATTGCCGTAATGGTCGAGATGTTCGGGGTCGATATTGGTAACGACGGCAACGTCGGCCGGCAGCTTCAGGAAGGTGCCGTCGGATTCGTCGGCTTCGACGACCATCCACTCGCCCTCGCCCATGCGGGCGTTGGTGCCGTAGGCATTGATGATACCGCCGTTGATGACGGTCGGATCGAGACCGCCGGCTTCGAGCAGCGTCGCGACCAGCGAGGTGGTCGTCGTCTTGCCATGCGTACCGCCGATGGCGATCGCATTGCGGAAGCGCATCAGCTCGGCGAGCATTTCCGCGCGGCGCACGACCGGCAGCAGCTTTTCGCGCGCCGCGATCAGTTCCGGATTGGTCTTCTTGATCGCCGTCGAAACGACCACGACTTCGGCATCGCCGAGGTTCTCGGCCTTGTGGCCGACGAAGACCTCGATGCCCTTTTCGCGCAGGCGCTGAACGTTCGCACTGTCGGACTGGTCGGATCCCTGGACCTTGTGGCCGAGATTATGCAGCACTTCGGCAATGCCGCTCATGCCGATGCCGCCGATGCCGATGAAATGGACGAGGCCGATGGCCTTCGGCAGTTTCATGACTGTGCCCCCTTGAACTCTGCAATTGTACGTCCGGCGGCAATAGCCTCAACCATGCCCGCAAGCAAGTTCGCAGCGTCCGGTTTCCCGGTCTGCTTTGCCGCCGCCGCCATCCGCGCCAGCTTTTCCGGGTCGTTCATCGCATGCGTCAGGATCGAGGCGATCTTCTCCGACGACAGTTCGGCCTGGACGATGACCTTGGCGCCGCCGGTCGCGGCAAGCGCTGCGGCATTCGCCGCCTGGTCATGATCCAGAGCATGCGGATAAGGCACGAGTACGGCCGGGCGGCCGATGACGGAGATTTCCGACACGGTCGATGCCCCCGAACGGCAGATCACCAGATGCGCTTTCGCGAGGCGTTCGGCCATGTCGGTAAAGAACGGCGCGATATCGGCGCCCATCTTCAGCTGCGCGACACAGCCGCCGACCATTTCCATATCCTCGGGCCGCACCTGCTGAGTGATCCGCAGCCGCGCACGCAAGTTGTCGTCGAGCAGGCTGATCGCCGTCGGCATTGCCTTGGAGAAATATTGCGCGCCCTGGCTGCCGCCGAAGACGACGAGATTGAAGGGCTCGCCCGGATGCGACGGCGCGTAGGGAACCTTTGCCGCCTCGATGATCGCGGGGCGAACCGGGTTGCCCGTCGTCACCGTCTTCTCGGGATAGGCGCCGCCATTTTCGGGCAGGAAGCCGCCGGCGATCGCCTGGACGCGGGCCGCCAGCGCCTTGTTGGCGCGGCCCATCACCGCGTTCTGCTCGTGGATCATCGCGGGCACGCCGAGGCGTGTCGCGGCCAGCAGCGGCGGCACGGTCGGATAGCCGCCGAAACCGACGACGACGGCGGGCTTCAGCTTCTGGATCAGCTTCTTGGCAGCGCGCATGCCGCTCCACAGCGTCCAGAGCGAGCGGGCGACGGCGACCGGGTTCTTCGAACCGATCGTTGCCGATGGCACGACGTGGATCTGCTCGGCCGGGAATTTCCCGGCATAGCGCTCGGCGCGGCTGTCGGTGACCAGATGAACGGAATAACCGCGGGCCTTCAGCTCGTAAGCCAGGGCTTCCGCGGGAAAGACGTGGCCGCCGGTTCCCCCGGCGGCAAGAAGGACGATGCCTTTACTCATATTCTTACTCCGCCGGCATTCCGTGCGGCACGCGGAAGAGGCTCCGGTCCTGCGCACGTTTTTCCGGGCGATGGCGCGTCAGCGCGAGAATGAAACCGGCGGTCACGCAGATCGCGACCATGGACGAGCCGCCGTAGGAAATCAGCGGCAGCGTCATGCCCTTGGCCGGAAGCAGTTCGAGATTGACGCCGATATTGATGATCGACTGGATGCCCATCTGCAGCACGAGGCCGGCGACGGCAAACCGGTTGAAGTCGTTCTTCTCCTTATATGCGTGCGACAGGCCCCTCAAAACAAGGACCGTGAACAGCGCAACGAGCGCGATGCAGAAGATGATGCCGAATTCCTCGGCGGCGACCGAGAAGATGAAGTCGGTATGCGCGTCCGGGATAATACGCTTGACGATACCTTCGCCCGGACCCTGGCCGAACCAGTCGCCGCGGATGATCGCTTCGCGGGCGGTATCGATCTGGAACGTGTCGCCCTCACCGGTCATGAACTTGTCTATTCGTCCGGCAACGTGCGGGAAGACGTAATAGGCCGACACGAGACCACCGGCACCGCCGACGCCGAGCACGATGATCCACAGCCAGGGCATCCCGGCCATGAAGAACATGCCCCCCCAGACCGCGGTCGTCAGGATCGTCTGGCCAAGGTCAGGCTGGGCGACGAGAAGTGCCGCGACCATGCCGAACAGAATGATGGCGAAGAGGTTGCCCGGAATCTCCGGCTGGCGCGCATGCTCGGCAAACAGCCAGGCGCAGACGACGACGAAAGCCGGCTTCATGAATTCCGACGGCTGGATAGAGATGCCGGCGAGCGTTACCCAGCGCCTGGAGCCCTTGACCTCGACGCCGAAGAACAGCGCCAGAAGCATCATCGCCAGCGCGACGATCAAAAGCAGGATGGCCGTGCGGCGCACCTGTCGCGGCGTCAGGAATGACAGCCCGATCATCACCATAAGCGACGGGATCATGAAGGCTGCGTGGCGCTTGACGAAGTGGAAGGGCTCGAGCCCGATGCGCTCGGCAACCGCGGGCGATGCGGCAAACGACAACATGAAGCCGATGCCCATCAGGAAGACGAACATCGCCAGGAAAAAGCGGTCGATGGTCCAAAACCAATCGGCCAGAGGCCCACGTTCCGCGCGGCTTACCATGTCATTTATCTCCTGTTGCCGAACCGATCAGCATGGTGATTCCGTCGAGCGCTGCCACATGGCTGACAAATGCATCGCCCCTGACTTCGAAGTTCTTATATTGGTCGAAGCTTGCGCAAGCCGGGGATAGCATCACCGCGACAGGGCCAGTTTCATCTTTTTCCGCATCGGCAGCCGCATGCGCCACAGCGCGCTCCAGCGTGCCGGAGATTTCGTAGGGCACCGCTTCGCCGAGCGTCGCGGCAAATTCCGCCGCCGCCTCGCCGATCAGGTAGGCCTTGGCGATCCGCGGAAAGAACGGCGCGAGCGTCGTGATGCCACCGGCCTTCGGTAGGCCGCCGGCGATCCAGTAGATCCGGTCGTAGCTCGACAGCGCCGGTGCTGCCGCATCGGCATTCGTCGCCTTCGAATCGTTGACGAAGACGGCATGGCCGCGCCTGCCGACCGGCTGCATGCGATGCTTCAGGCCCGGGAAGGACGCGAGCCCTGCCCTGATCTCATCGGCGCTGACGCCGACGGCGAGGCAGGCCGCAACGGCCGCAGCCGCATTCTGCGCGTTATGGCTGCCGCGCAGCGTCTGGATGCCATCGAGATCGGCAAGCGGCAGCGCCGCGCCACCGGTGGCATGAATGAGGCGCGTGCCCTCGGCATAGATGCCGTCGGCCAGCGGCTGGCGGCGCGAGATGCGCACGACCTTGGTCCCGGCGCGCTCGACACGGTCGGCGATCATTTCGCAATAGCTGTCGTCGACGCCGACGATCGCCGTGTCGCTCCCGGCGACCAGCCGTTCCTTGACGTCGGCATAATGCTGCATCGTGCCGTGACGATCGAGGTGATCGGGCGTCAGGTTGAGAAGGATGCCCGCAGACGGATTGAGCGTCGGCGCCAGATCGATCTGGTAGGACGAGCACTCGACCACATAGAAGCGCTGCGCCTTCGGCGGATCGAGCGTCAGGACGGCGGTGCCAATATTGCCGCCGAGCTGCGTATCCCTGCCTGATGATTTCACGATATGGGCGATCAGCGCCGTCGTGGTCGACTTGCCGTTGGTGCCGGTGATGGCGATGAACGGGCTGTCCGGCGCATGGGCGCGACGCTCGCGAACGAAGAGCTCGACGTCGCCGACGATATCGACACCAGCGGCACGCGCCAGATCGACGGTCCAATGCGGCTTCGGATGGGTCAGCGGCACACCCGGAGACAGCACGAAGAGCGACTGCGCCGCCCAATCGATGCCGTGAAGGTCAGCGGTCGCAATGCCTTCGGCGCCCGCCTTGGCGACGCTATCAGGATTGTCGTCCCAGGCCGTAACCTCTGCGCCTCCGGCAACCAGCGCCCGGGCCGTGGCAAGGCCGGAACCGCCGAGCCCGAAAAGCGCGACCTTCTTACCAGCAAGTGTCGTGACCGGAATCATCGCCCGCTCACCGCAGTTTAAGGGTGGAGAGGCCGAGCATCGCCAGACCGACCGCGACGATCCAGAAGCGGATGACCACCTGGCTTTCCGTCCAGCCCTTCTTTTCGAAATGGTGATGGATCGGCGCCATCAGGAAGACGCGGCGGCCGGTCATCTTGAAGAAGCCGACCTGGATGATCACCGAGAGCGTCTCCATCACGAACAGGCCGCCGATGATCGCCATGACGATCTCATGCTTGGTGGCGACAGCAACCGTGCCGATCGTGCCGCCGAGTGCTAGCGAACCGGTATCACCCATGAAGATTGCGGCGGGCGGCGCATTGAACCAGAGGAAGCCGAGACCGGCGCCGATGACGGCGCCGAGAACGACGGCGAGCTCGCCGGTGCCGGGCACGAAATTGATCTGCAGATAGCCCGCGAACACCGCGTTACCGGCGAGGTAAGAGATAATGCCGAAGGAGGCCGCGGCGATCATCACCGGAACGATCGCCAGACCGTCGAGACCATCAGTCAGGTTCACGGCATTGCCGGCCGCGACGATGACGAAGCCGCCGAAGACCACGAACATGATGCCAAGATTGATCAGGAAGTCCTTGAAGAACGGGAAGGCAACCGACGAGCCGAAGGTCGAGCCCGCAGGACCCGAGGCCAGCGACGTGCGCATCATGAAATAGACGGCGATACCGGCAATGATGAACTCGATGCCGAGGCGGGCCTTGCCGGAAAAGCCCTTGTCGCTCTGCTTCGTCACCTTGAGATAGTCGTCATAGAAGCCGATCGCACCGAAGCCGAGCGTCACCAGCAGCGTCGCCACGACATAGACGTTCGAGAGGTCGGCCCAGAGCAGCGACGAACCGACGATACCGGCCAGGATCATCAGGCCGCCCATTGTCGGTGTACCGGCCTTCTTGAAATGCGTCTGCGGACCATCGGCGCGGATCGGCTGACCCTTGCCCTGGCGGATGCGCAGCGACCGGATGATCATCGGCCCGAACAGGAAGACGATCAGTGCGGAAGTGAAGAGAGAGGCGCCTGTGCGGAAGGTAATGTATCTGAACAGGTTCAGAAATTTAAAATGTTCCGACAGTTCGACTAGCCAAATCAGCATTCAGGGCCCCTTGTTTACCCGGTCAAATCTCGCGCTGCGTGTCCGCAAATGGCGCAAACTTGTCAAGGAGCGCGGCAACGATCTTGCCGAAACCAATCCCCAATGACGATTTGACCATCAAGACATCGCCCGGCTCGACCGAGTTCAGTATAAAATCTTTGAGTTCTTCCGTCGTCTCGCGGTACTCGACGGCAACGCTGTCGGGGAGCGAATCCCTCAGAGCCTGCATGTCCTTGCCTGCGAGCCAGACGTGTTCGATACCGGCCGCAAGCAGCGGACCGGCCAGATCGGAATGCACGCGCTCGGCAAATTCGCCCATCTCCAGCATGTCGCCGAGAACGGCGATGCGGCGGCCGTAGCCCTGCGGAACGGCGGCGGCGAGCAGCGCGATCGCCGCGCGCATAGAGGCCGGGTTGGCGTTGTAGCTCTCGTCGATGACGGTCAAGGTGCCTGCACCGAGCCTCAGCTTGTGGCGTTTGCCCCTGCCCTTCTCGGGCTGCAGCGTCGCCAGCGCATCGATCGCCTTGTCGAGATCGGCACCGACGAGCGTCACGACGCCGAGTGCGGCAAGCGCATTCTCGGCGATATGGCGGCCGGGCGCGCCGATCGCCACTTCAAGCGTATCGCCGTCGATCGTCAGCCACAGAGCCGAGCTTTCGTCGGAACCGTTGAATTCAGCGAGACGGTACTCCGCCTTGGCATGCTGGCCGAAGGAATGGATGTTGGTGATGCCGAGCGCCTGCGCGGTCCGGTCGAGGAAATTGTACTGATCGTTGTCGCGGTTGAGAACGACATGACCGCCGGGCGTCAGGCCTTCGAAGATCTCGGCCTTGGCGGCAGCGATTTCCTTGATGCTCTTGAAGTTACCGAGATGGGCCGGCGCGATCGTGGTGATGACTGCGACATGCGGGCGGATCATCTGCACCAGCGGACGGATTTCGCCCGGATGATTCATGCCGACCTCGAAGACGCCGTAATGCGTATCGAGCGGCATGCGCGCCAGGGTCAGCGGCACACCCCAGTGATTGTTGAAGGATGCGACCGACGCATGCACCTTGCCCGACGGCGAAAGCACATGGCGCAGCATCTCCTTTGTGGTCGTCTTGCCGACCGAACCGGTCACCGCAATGATCTGCGCCCGCGAGCGCTGGCGCGAGGCGGTCGCCAGGCGTCCAAGCGCATCCAGCACGTCATCGACGACGATCATCGGCACGGTCAGACGGCCGAGACCCGCAAGCCGCGCCTCACTGACGACGAGCAGCGACGCGCCGTTGGCCATCGCCATCGAGGCATAGTCGTGGCCGTCGACGCGATCGCCCTTGATGGCGAAGAAGGCTTCGCCCGGCCCGATCGAGCGGCTGTCGATGGAAATGCCGGTAATCCCCTGCGGCAGCGTGCCGAAGGGGCGTCCCGCCATCGCGGTGATCATGTCTTCCGTGGTCCAAAGCCAGTTCAAGGTTTCAGCTCCTCCAAGGCCTCACGCACTTCGGCGTGATCCGAGAAAGGCAGCGTCACACTCCCGATGGTCTGCCCTTCCTCATGTCCCTTGCCGGCGACAATCAGCGTGTCGCCCGACTTCAGCATTGCGACGGCCTTGCTGATCGCCAGCGACCGGTCGGCGATTTCGGTGGCGCAGGTCGCAGCCGCCATGATCTCGGCACGGATCGTCGCCGGATCTTCCGAGCGCGGATTGTCGTCGGTGACGATAACCACGTCGGCCAGGCGGCAGGCGATCTCGCCCATGATCGGGCGTTTGCCCTTGTCGCGGTCGCCGCCGCAGCCGAAGACCACGACGACACGGCCGGTGGTGAAAGGGCGGACGGAATTCAGGACGTTCTCAAGCGCATCCGGCTTGTGAGCGTAATCGACGTAAGCGAGCGCGCCATCCTGGGTGTGGCCGACCAGCTCGAGGCGGCCGGAAGCACCCTGCAGCTTTTCAAGCGCGGCCATCGCCGCCTTGGCCGGAACGCCTGTCGACATGGCGAGCCCTGCGGCAACCAGCGCATTGGCGATCTGGAAATCGCCGGCCAGCGGAATATCGACCTCGAAGATCTCGTCGCCGACATGCACTTCGGCCACCTGCTTGTGGCGGAAATGCTCGACGCGCTTCAATGTCAGGTAATCGCCCTTGCGGCCGACTGTGCGGACATCGTGACCGGCCTTGGTGGCCGCTTCGATGGCCTGCGGCGACCATGGGTCGTCGGCAAAGATGATCGCCGGCGAGCCCTTCGGCAGCAGCGTATCGAAGAGCCGCATCTTGGCGGCCATGTAGTCCTCGACCGTCGGATGGTAATCCATGTGATCGCGGCCGAGATTGGTGAATGCGGCAGCGGCCAGCTTGACGCCATCGAGACGGCTCTGGTCGAGACCGTGGCTTGAGGCTTCCATCGCCGCATGCGTCACGCCCTCATCGGCGAGTTCGGCAAGCAGCTTGTGCAGCGAAACCGGGTCGGGCGTCGTCAGCGAGCCGTAATCGTTGCGGGTCGGCGAAACGACGCCGGTCGTACCGATCATCGCGGCCGGATGCCCGGCATGAGCATAAATCTGGCGGGTGAAGGAGGCGACCGAGGTCTTGCCTGCCGTGCCCGTTACCGCAACCATCGTTGCCGGCTGCTTGCCGTAGAAATTGGCGGCCGCAAGCGACAGGAAGCGGCGCGGATCCTTGACGACGAGAACGGGGATGGAGGCTTCGACCGGCTGCGAGCTGATCGCGACTGCGGCGCCGTTCCTGGCAGCGTCGGCGATGAAGCCCGCGCCATCGGCCTTGGTCCCGGCAACGGCGACGAAAGCCATGCCGCGTTCGACCTTACGGCTGTCGGCTGTCAGGCCTGAGATTTCCAGCCCGCCTGCCGGTCCGTCGAGTTGATCCTTGATTTCCGGAAATGCGCTTCCGGCAATGTCCCGCAGTTTCATCAATGTCTTTTCTCTCTGGCGCCGCTCACCCCACGCGAATCGGCGCCGTATTCATTCAGACTCAATAAGACACCAACAAGGCCGATCCGTCTTCGCCGAATTGCGGTTCGACGCCAAGAATGGGGGCTGCGCGGCGGATAATGTTCTTCACCATCGGCGCAGCCGTGTAAGCGGCGATGTTCTGGCCCTTCTCGCCGTTATGCGGCTCGTCGCAGAAAGTCAGTACCACATAGCGCGGATTGTCGATCGGGAAGGCCGCCAGGAAGGCGTTGAAGTTGAGGTTGTGGGCGTAGCGGCCGTTGACGACCTTGTCGGCCGTCCCGGTCTTGCCGCCCACATTGAATCCCGGCACGTCGGCATTGCGGCCGGAACCCTTCAGCCCGTTCAGCTTGAACAGATAGCGGATGCTGTCGCTGGTGCTCTTCTTGACGACGACTTCGGCCGTCTCGTCCGCCTGTTCGCGGGTGCGCGGCAGGAAGGTCGGCTCGATCAGCTTGCCGCCATTGACGAGAGCAGCGCCGGCAACCGCCGTCTGCATCGGGGTCGTGGAAACACCGTGGCCGAAGGAAATCGTGATCGAGTTGATCTTCTTCCAGACCCTCGGCTGGCTCGGCATCTTCACTTCAGGAAGCTCGGTCTTCATCTTCGTCAGCAGGCCGAAGCGCGTCAGGTAATCCTTCTGCATCTCCATACCGACGATATCGATCATCTTCGCGGTACCGATGTTCGACGAATATTCGAAGATTTCAGGAACCGTCAGCCAGCGTCGCTGGCCGTGGAAGTCGTTGATGGTGAAGCCGCCGATGCGGATCGGGCGGCTGGCGTCGAAGCTGTCGTTGATGCTGACCTTGCCGCTGTCGAGCGCCATGGCGGTCGAGAAGGTCTTGAAGGTCGAGCCCATTTCGAACGTGCCGTTCGACATGCGGTTCAGCCAGCCTTCCTTGGCGCCCTCTTCCGGATTGTTGGGATCGAAATCCGGCGCCGAAGCCATGCCGAGCACTTCGCCGGTATGGATGTCGAGCACGACGGCACCGGCGCCCTTGGCTTCGTAATTGGTCACGGCGCTGGTGACGACGTCGCGGACGATGTTCTGGACGCGGATATCGATCGACAGCTTCACCGGCTCGAGCGGCTGACCGCTGGTCATGCCGACGGAGGCGAGATCGGCCAGCCCCTGATCATCGATATATTTCTCCATGCCGGAGACGCCGCGGTTGTCGATATTGACGTAGCCGAGGATATGCGAGGCGGTCGGACCACCCGGGTAGAAGCGGCGCTTTTCCGGCCGGAAGCCGACGCCGGGAATGCCGAGCGCGAGGATCTGGCTCTGCTGCTTCGGCGTCAGCTGACGGCGCAGCCAGGCGAAATGCGAGCTCTTCACCGAAAGCTTGCGATAGGTGCCCTTGACGTCGAGATCCGGCAATACGGTCGCCAGCTTTTCGATCGCCTCGTCGGCATCGACGATCTTGTTCGGCTCGGCAAACAGCGACACCGTGCGGATGTCGGTCGCCAGCACTTCGCCGTTGCGGTCGAGAATATCAGGGCGCGAGGCCATCAGCCGGTCGGGCGGCAGGATCGAGGAAACGACCTCGGGATCCTTCATCGCATATTCGACGAGACGGCCGCCGATGACGCCGTAAAGCGCCGTGAAGCCGATGATCAGCAGGCCGACGCGGCTCTTTGCCTGACCGGCCTTCTTCTTGCGTGAGCCTTCGAGCGGCAGACTGCCGGAGGGGCCGCCGAAACGATTGTAGACGCCGGACGAGAAATGCGCCTGGCTCTTGAGCACCATGATGCGAGAGAGAAACGACATGGCTACTCCACCGATCCGGTTGCAATCTGGTCCGTGTCGTCCTCGGGCTCTTCGACCCGCGGCACAGGCTTCGGCGTCACCTTGGCGGCAACCTTGGCGCCCGCAGCCGGCTTTGCGGCAGCCGCCACGCTGGCCGCACCCGGCTTCTGGTCGGCCTTGGCCTCGGTAATATCGGGAACTGGAACCTGCGACTTCAGCATCGGCAGTTCGCGGGCATGAACCAGCGCCGTCGAATCCGTCGGCTGCAGCTTCAGCTCGTCATTATAAGTATTGACGAGGCGCTCCAGCCGGTTCGGCTGAGACTGCAGAGCCCAATCGGCCTTCAGCAGTTCGATCGTGTCCTTCTCGAGCTTGATCTCGGCCTCGAGGCGATGAACCTCCTCGAGCTTCAGCTCGGCGCGATGCTTGATCGTATAGGTCACGGCGGCCGCGGCCGTCATGACACCGATCAAAACGAAGTCGAACGTTCTCAGCACATCAACCCCCAAGTTTTCCAAGACTGGCCAGGCTAGGCAGGCCGAAGATGGACATGTCCGCTGCTTCGGCCTGAGCCGATGTGCGCTCCCCAGCGCGCAGCTTGGCGGAACGTGCCCGTGGATTTGCTTCGGCTTCCGCCTTGCTGGCAGCAACCATAGACTTCCCGACCGCATTGAACGTGGCGGCGCGCTCGTGCGCCACCGGAAGGTGACGCGAGCCCGAGGCCTTGCCGGCGCGGTCGGAGAAGAATTTCTTGACGATCCGGTCTTCCAGCGAGTGGAAGGTGACGACGACGAGACGGCCGCCCGGCTTCAGCGCACGCTCGGCGGCAAACAGCGCCTGAGCCAGCTCGCCGAGCTCGTCATTGACGAAGATGCGCAGCGCCTGAAACACCTGGGTCGCAGGATGGATCTTGTCCTTCATCTTGCGCGGTGTCGTGAGCTCGATCAGCCCGGCGAGATCGCGCGTGGTCTCGAACGGCTTTTCGGCGCGGCGCTTCTCGATCGCATGCGCAATGCGCGGCGCCTGATCTTCCTCGCCGAGAAAATGGAAAATGCGGATCAGCTCGGCGACCTTGGCGCGATTGACCACATCGGCAGCCGAGACACCGGCAGCCGACATGCGCATGTCGAGCGGACCGTTCTTCGAGAACGAGAAGCCGCGATCCGCCTCGTCTATCTGCATCGATGACACGCCGATATCGAGCACGACGCCATCGAGCCCGCTGGCAGGCGCTTGATCTGCGAGATTGGAAAACTGCGAATGGACGAGCTGGAGATGACCGGAATGCTCAGCCACCAGCGCCTGACCGGCAGCGATGGCCGTCGGATCGCGGTCGAGCGCGACGACATCGGCACCAGCGGCGAGAATCGCCGACGTATAGCCGCCTGCACCAAATGTGCCGTCGAGAACGACCTTGCCGGAAGATGGCTGCAGCGCGTCGAGCACTTCGTTGAGAAGAACCGGAATGTGACGAACCGGTCCGCCACCAGCTTCGGATGAACCTCCGCCAGGATTCGTCACCATTCCGCGCCCTCGCTTGTTCAGGAGCGCTTGCCCACCAGCATGCGCCCCTCTCGTGCCTGCATCTGGGCCGCCTGAAATGCCTGCGGCTGCCACAGCTGAAAATGATCTGCCCGCCCGACGAAAGTCACTTCGTCCGAGATCCTCGTGAAATCCCGAATGAAATCCGTGACCATCAAACGCCCCTCGGCGTCGAGCTTCATGAAGACCCCGCCCCCATGAATGAGAAGCGACATCTCGTTCGCGACCGGCGAAAACGGATCCTCCGCAGCAATCTGCCGCTCGAACCTTTCGAGAAGATCCGGGCCGCCGACGCTGATCGCCGGAAACACAAAATCCTGGAAGCAATAGAGCTCCTGGATATTGCGCTGCGCCAGCACGGAACGAAAGGCCGCAGGCACGGAAACCCTGCCCTTGGAATCGATCCTGTTGGTCGCACTTGAAAGGAAGCGGCTCATGACACGAAACATCCGTTTCCGAAAGAGCCCGAAGCGAAGAACCGCCGCCGGAACCCTCAACACAGAGCACAGCTTCGCGAGCCGAACGGACCGAGGCCCGCCCGGCGCTTCCGGGATGGAAGGCGCCTTGGCTTTGCGATTGATGGGCAGATGATTGCCCTTGTGCAGTGCTCTTATGGGATACCATGGGACCATATGGGCGTCAATGGGAAACGCCCCTCTCGCGATGAGCGCAGTACCGAAAATTTATAAGCTGTTAAGTTTAACAAAGGGTTAGGATCGGCATTTTCCGGCACCCGAGAAAACGTCCGTAAGAAACCGCAAATATAGGCTGAGCGCCTGATTTCTCAGCATAAACCGGCCGCGACGGCGGCGGCTGCCGCCACCGCGCCGAAGGCATGATGATAGAAGAAAATGAAATCGCCAGTTGGCCTGTAAGCCGGGTTCTGTATGGCTCCGGTTTGACCCGGAACGTGGCAGCCATTCCTCTGGGACAGCGTTTGCACGCTGCCTCTCGCAACCCACCCGGATGACTGGCCTGGAAACCAGCCGGAAGGCTTGCGCCAACCGCGTCATCCCTATTCGGTCTTGCTCCCGGTGGGGTTTACCGTGCCGTTTACGTTGCCGCAAACGCGGTGGGCTCTTACCCCACCCTTTCACCCTTACCTGCGCGGACGCAGGCGGTTTGCTTTCTGTGGCACTTTCCCTGAGGTCGCCCTCGCCGGACGTTATCCGGCACCGTGTTTCCGTGGAGCCCGGACTTTCCTCACCCTACCACCTTTCGGCATTGTAAAGCGCGGCTGCCCGGCCAACTGGCAGCGCTCCCTTAGCGGAGCCCGCCGGCAATTGCCACAGCAAATATCGGCGCGGGTTACCGGAAAGCCGGTTTGAAATCCGTCGCATAGCCCTGCGGCGCAATCTCGCCGGTCATGAGCAGCTCGGCGCCCAGCCGCCCGATCTCGTCCGAACTCTTCGCCGACGTGCCGGCGCAACCGGTCAGCACGGCGATACCGGGCGACGCGGTGAAGCCGATCATCGGATGCTTGCTGGCAGTCTTCGACACCACGCAGGATGCCGTCGAGACCGAGAGTGGCTTGAGATCCGGAACCAGACGCCGGGTGATCAGCATCAGGTGATCGCGCGCCCGCGGCCGGCCATCGGTCCGAAACCAGGCCCGGAGCTCGGCATCGGTTTTCAGCTGGTAATCGTCAGGGTCTCCACCGATCTTCAGATAGAGTTTTCCGTCAGGATAACGGATCGGCGGCAGCAGGTAGATGTCGATATCACGGGTTTCGAGAATGAGCGACGGCATACCGGCGAAAGCCGCCCCCTGCTCCTCGCTGACCTCGAACATCACCACCGTCCGCCCATAAACCGACATATCAACAGATTCGGCCAAGAGATTCTCGCTGATGGAGAAACCACCGGCAGCCAGCAGCACCTTTTCCGCCGTGACGGTCCTGCCGCCCGATGTCTCGACCGCAACGATCCCGCCCTCGTCGCGGATCGCCGTCGCATAGTCGCGGATGACAGTGGCACCGCGCTTTCCGGCAATCGCGGACTGCGCCCTCACCAGCCGCCGCGGGCTGATATAGCCGGCATCCTCGCGCTGGAAGACGCCCTCGCAACCCTGCGGCAGCGCGAAATAGGGAAAGGCCTGCTTCAGGGCATCGCCATCGAGCATACGCGTCTCGACATTGAGCGAATCCGCCGCGTCCTTGGTATCGCGGGTATAATCGGAACCGGCGGGAGCAACGACGACGCAGCCTGCCTCGGTGTAGAAATCGATGCCGCTCTCGGCAGCGATCTCTGCATAGCGCGCGATGGAGCGATTGGCGAGCAGCGCCCAGTCCCGGTCGGGATCGACCGTGCGGGTGATGCGGCCTTCGTCATAGTGGCTGGCGAAGACGCCTTGATGGGCCCTGCGATTCGCCGGCTCGTCCGGACCGATGACGGCGACGCCATCCGTCTGCATGGCGAGATATTTTGCGGCAGCCGCGCCCATCATGCCGCGGCCGACGACGATATATTTGAAATCCGCTGCCATGCCTGCCTTCCCTGCCTGCCGGAATAGGATTCCGGAAATCCGGGGATAGGGATAGCCGCCTGCGGGATGGGCGGCAAGGCGGCGAACCGTCATGGCCGCCGGCATCTGCCCGTCTTCAACCCGGCCATGTCTCACCTCGCTTCTGCGACGTCAGACATTGCGGCCGGAAAGTTGAATCATTTTCTGAAGTGCGGGCGGAAAAGGATTCCGCATCAGCCGGTTAGCGGCGCTCTCAGAGAAGCGCCAGAACCTTGCCGCAATAGGCCTTGGAGACCGGGTTCATGCGCTTGGCGGCATGGCCGGCATTGTACTTGAGGATCGTGCCGCAGGTTTCGCCGCCGCCGAGCTCGTGCGCCATGGAGAGATACTTCATGCCGTACTTGATGTTGGTTTCCGGATCGAAGAGACCCTTCTTCTTGCCCATGTAGCCCATCATCCGTGCCGTTGCCGGCTTGATCTGCATCAGGCCGATTTCGCCGGCGCTGCCGCGCGCATTCGGATTGAAGTTGCTTTCGACGCGCACGACGGCCGAGGCGAGTGCCACCGGTACGTCATACTGCTTTGCGTATTTCGCGATGAGAACCGAATACTTGTTGGTCGCAAAGTCAGGCATTGCATAGCCGCTGTCGCGATCGACGGTCTTGAATTGCACCGTCTCAGTCTTGTCAGTCTTATTATCTGCTTCGCCCGCGAAGGCACAGTTATACCCTGCCAGCAGCACGCCAACGCATGCCGCAGCACCAATAATCGCATTTCTCATGTAGTCTTGACACTCCGACCCAAAGAATTGCCGGACTGCGCGCCTCGCCGTCTCACGGTAACACGCAGCCAAGGAATGACTGCATGCCGCAGCAATTCTTATCGTTTCAGTTGACGTCTGGCCGCTACACTTCACAAAGGCCGCGGACGCCGTTCAGCGGCACGGGTTAGACCATCGCAATGAGGAGATAATAGGGAAATGATGTGGCACTGCACAATTCAAGTGTGAATCTGCAAATTCGCCGGTGAAAGTAACGGATCGCAGCTTACGAATAGCGCGGCAGCGCGCCGAGCAGCCGGTGCAGCGTATCGATCGTCGAGAAGTCGGCGATTCCATCCACCCGCTCCGGGCGGAAATGGCGCTGGAAAGCCTCCAGTTCACCGGCCATCTTGTCGGAGAATTCGCCCGTGATTTCCGTGCCGTAACCATAGAGCGACAGCATCGACTGCAAGGCCTTGATCGGCTGCCCGCGGTCACCCCGCTGGAAGAACCGTCCGCCGGTGATCGGCGCCGGTTCGACCCAGTGCCCGACCCCCGCTTCATGCAGTTCTCCCCACGGGAATTTCTCGCCCGGATCGACCTTGCGAACCGGTGCCACATCGGAATGTCCGAGCACTCTTTCGGGCAGGATCGACCAACGTTCGCCACAATCCCGACACAGTTCGATCACTGCCGCAATCTGCTCTTTCGGGAATTCGGGCAACCCGCCCGGATGGCCGGCATTGGCGATTTCGATGCCGATCGACGCGGAATTGACGTCGTCCTGGCCGTGCCAGCTGCTCTTGCCCGCATGCCACGCACGGCGCGCCTCCGGCACCATCTGTACGACCTCGCCATTCTCATGCACGAAATAGTGCGACGAGACCTGGCTTTCCTCGCGACAGAGCCAGTCGAGCGCCGATTCAGGCGTCGACATCCCGGTATAATGGAGAAGAATGATATCTGGCTTCCGCCCCCCTGCCCGCTCGCCATGGTTCGGCGACGGCTTCACGGAGGCCTTGCGGTAGTCTGCCGTAAAGGCGGTCATGCTGCGCGGCGTTCCTTCTCGATCGCCGCATAGGCGTCGTTGAGGGCAGCCATACGCTCGTTGGCGATCGCATGAAACTCTTCCGGCACGCCGCGCGACACCAGCCGGTCCGGATGGTTCTCGCTGACCAGCGCCAGATAGCGGCGGCGGATCGTCGGAAAATCGTCTGCGGAGGAGACGCCGAGAACCTTGTAGGGGTCGCGGCCGATCGAAACGTGGCGGGCGGCGATCTGTTCGAAGCGCTGCTCGCTCATCTTGAAGATCTCGGCGATATGGCGAAGGAAGTTCATTTCCTTCTCATGGATCAGCCCATCGGCCTTGGCGATATGGAAGAGACCGTCGAGAACGTCTTCCAGAACGGGGCAGTTTGCAGCGCAGGTCACGCAGAGCGACGACAGCTTCTCGGCATAAGCCTCGTAACCGGCAACGTCCTGGCGCGCCAGATTGTAGAGACGGGCGACATTCTTCGCCTGATCCTGCGGGAATTCGAAGATGTCGCGGAAGGCCTGAACCTCCTTCTCGCTGACGATACCGTCTGCCTTCGCCATCTTGGCGGAGAGCGCGATGACAGCGACAGAGAAGGCTACCTTGCGGCGGGTCTCGGGATCGCCTTCGAAAACCGTGCGCACGGCCTCGACCACCGCGGAGAGCACATTGCCCGCGGTATTGCCAATGGCGTTGAGCAGTTTTTCCCAGAAGGACATCGAAGTTTCCCGCATCGCAATATCTGCTAACACCTTGACCAAATAATCGTAGCCTTTGCAAGGCAGCGATTAGTCGTAAGGTTGAAAACACTTTTCACAATTCGGTAATTGTTTGCCGATGGGACGCCGCATTTTCCGTCTGCGGCGAGACAGTTTCCACAGCTGTTGGCCGCGCCCGATGACCGCCTGAACCGATTATATCGGCGCTTCCGGCCGGGCTTCGGCATGGGCACCGATTTTTCGTCAATTCTTTACTTTACAGGCCTCTTTCCCTGCCGCATGCATGCATTAGCTAAGCCGGGCGCTGTCGCGCAGGCAATGAGGTCGCCTAGGAGGAAACATGGCCAAACAGAAAGTCGCAATGCTGACCGCCGGAGGCCTCGCTCCCTGTCTGTCTTCAGCCGTCGGCGGCCTCATCGAGCGCTATAGCGACGTCGCTCCCGATATCGAACTGATCGCCTACAAGTCCGGCTACCAGGGCGTCCTGCTCGGCGACAGCATCAAGATCACCAGGGACATGCGCGAAAAGGCGCCGCTACTGCACCGCTATGGCGGCTCGCCGATCGGCAACAGCCGCGTCAAGCTGACGAACGCCGCCGACTGCGTGAAGCGCGGCCTCGTCAAGGAAGGCGAAAACCCGCTGCGCGTCGCAGCCGAGCGTCTCGCCGCTGACGGCGTCACCATCCTGCACACGATCGGCGGCGACGACACCAATACGACGGCGGCCGATCTCGCCGCCTATCTCGCGGCCAACAACTATAACCTGACCGTGGTCGGCCTGCCGAAGACCGTCGACAACGACGTCGTGCCGATCCGCCAGTCGCTCGGCGCCTGGACGGCAGCCGAAGTCGGCGCGCATTTCTTCGACAATGTCAGCAACGAACAGAGCGCCGCGCCGCGCACCCTCGTCATCCACGAAGTCATGGGCCGCCACTGCGGCTGGCTGACGGCAGCGACCGCCCAGGCCTACCTGAAGCGCACGCGCCACAATGAATATGTCGATGGCATGCTGATGAACGCAGGCATGAAGAGCATCGATGCCGTCTACCTGCCGGAGACCGCCTTCGACCTGCAGGCCGAAGCGGCTCGTCTCAAGGAGATCATGGACCGCACCGGCCACGCCACCGTCTTCGTCTCGGAAGGCGCCTGCCTGGACGCCATCGTCGCCGAGCGCGAAGCCGCCGGCGAAACCATCAAGCGCGACGCCTTCGGCCATGTGAAGATCGACACGATCAATGTCGGCGGCTGGTTCCAGAAGCAGTTTGCGAGCCTCCTGAATGCCGAGCGTTCGCTGGTCCAGAAGTCCGGCTATTTCGCCCGTTCGGCTCCCGCCAACGCCGAAGACCTGCGCCTGATCCAGAGCATGACCGACCTTGCCGTCGAGAGCGCTCTCAACAAGGTCTCCGGCGTCACCGGTCACGACGAGGATCAGAACGGCAAGCTGCGCACCATCGAATTCCCCCGCATCAAGGGCGGCAAGGCCTTCGATACATCGGCCAAGTGGTTCGCCGAATTGATGGATCAGATTGGCCAAAAATACCGCGCCGCATGATTGACGCAGGGTTGATATGGTGTCTTTGCTTGTTTCTTAGGGAATAGGAGGAGATTCCATGTCGCTCGAAGCCTGGCTCGCTTTTGCCGCTGCGTCCGCCATCATGCTGGCCATTCCGGGACCGACGATTCTCCTCGTCGTCTCCTATGCGCTCGGCCATGGCCGCAAGACGGCGCTGGCGACCGTATCGGGCGTGGCGCTCGGCGATTTCACCGCCATGACCGCGTCGCTCTTCGGCCTCGGCGCCCTGCTCGCGGCTTCCGCGACATTGTTCACAGTTTTGAAGTGGGTCGGCGGCGCCTATCTGATCTGGCTCGGAATCAAGCTCTGGCGGGCGCCGATCATCCCCGGCCCTGTTGCCGATAACGACAACCTGCCGGAAGAAAAGTCGCTCAAGATCTTTCTCCACGCCTATGTCGTCACCGCGCTGAACCCGAAGAGCATCGTCTTCTTCGTCGCCTTCGTGCCGCAGTTCCTGAACCCGGCAGCCCCCTTCTTCGAACAGATGCTGATCATGGAGTTCACCTTCCTGGTGCTCGCCACGATTAACGCCTCGAGCTATGCCCTGCTCGCTCATGCCGCCCGCGGCCTCATCCGCAAGGCAAGCGTCCAGCGCGCCGTCAACCGCACGGGCGGCACGCTGCTGATCGCGGCCGGCGCCGTCACCGCCGGCTACCGCCGCATCGCGGCCTGAAAGCAATCGCAATTTTCAGCGGGTTGCGACGCCCATACGAATAGGTTAATGGGAAAAATCAGTGCTTAGCTTCTCAGTAACTTTTTAAACGCTGCCAGGGCGGCGCGATTCACGAAAGTGACAGAATGGTAGCGAACGGATTTTCCGGCCTGAAACGCAGTCTGGTCGTTTCGACGATGCTCTGCGGGATCATGACCGGATGCTCGACCGTCGAGTACACCTCCCAAGCCGAATTGAGCGCGGTGCAGACCGTCGTTCCGACGCCGAAGCCGGGTGAAGATGCGATGATGATGGCGGCCGTTCCGGCTGCCGACGGCTCCGCTCCGCAGACCCCAATGGCATTTGCTGCCGCCAATCCGCAGACGACGCCGGCTCTTTCGGCCGAGACCGCCGTGCTGCCGACCGCCGTTTCACCGGCCGATGCCGCCTTCCAGCAGACCGCTTCGGCCGCCATGCCGACCGAGATTCCGCTGACGCCGGAGATGACGGCGATCCAGTCCGTCGTCCCGACCCCGCGTCCGGGCACGCCGGCATCGCCCGCGACCCAGCTCGCTTTCGCAGCGACCACGCCTCAGAACGGCGCGCTTGCAGCGCTTGCCGTCCAGACCAGCGCGCCGCGCTCGATGTCCGATTTCACCTTCGACGAATCCGGTCCGATGGATCCGCCGACGGCACCGCCGATGTTCAGCGACAACGATACCGACGATGCGCCGACTGCAGAGAAGGGCTTCGTCAACAAGCTGATCGAGAAATACGCCAAGCTCTACGAGATGCCGGCGTCCCTGCTTCACCGCGTCGTCCATCGCGAAAGCCGCTATAATCCGCGCGCCTATAACAAGCGCGGCTATTTCGGCCTGATGCAGATCAAGTACAACACGGCGAAATCGATGGGTTACGACGGAGAGCCGTCCGGCCTGCTCGATGCCGAGACCAACATCAAGTATGCCGCAAAATATCTGCGCGGCGCCTGGCTCGTCTCCGACAGCAAGGAAGACGATGCGGTCCGCCTCTATGCGCGCGGCTATTATTACGATGCCAAGCGCAAGGGCATGGACGACGTTGCCCAGGGCAACTACTGAGCCTCACAACGTGAACCGGACGTTCAGGGCGACGACAGCGCCCCGACGATCTGCTTGACGAGCGCCTGCGGCTTGTAGCCGAGCCGGCTCGGTGTCAGGCCTAGGCGCACGACGATGAGGCCGGCCGACGGCACGATCGCCACGCTCTGCCCGTCATGTCCTTCCAGCCAGAACGTATCGGACGGCAGCCCCGCAGCAGCGCTCAGATCGCCGCCTGGTGCCGCAAGCCATGCCTGCCCCTGCGTATATTTTCCGCCTGACGACTGCGTCGGCGTGCGCATCGTCGCAACAAACCCCTCCGGCAGCAGGCGCTGACCGTTCCACACGCCATCCTGGATCAGGAACTGCCCGAAGCGCGCCCAGTCATGCGCGGTGGCATAGAGATAGGAGCTTCCGGCGAAGGTGCCGCGAGCATCGACCTCCAGCACGGCGCTCTGCATGCCGAGCGGCCCGAACAGCGCCTCGCGCGGATAATCGAAGGCTCGCTGCGGATCGCCGAGCCGGTCCATCCAGATGCGCGAGAGAAGGACGGCGGTGCCGCTCGAATAGCGGAAGGTCTGGCCGGGCTTGTCCACCAGCGGCGCATTGACCGGCAGCGTCACCATGTCAGGATCGAGATAGAGCATGCGCGTCACATCGGCGACGGCGCCGTAATCCTCGTTGAAGGCAAGGCCGCTCTCCATGCCGAGCAGATCGGCCAGCGTGATCGCCGAGCGGCCATCGCCGCGCCAGGCGTCAAAGAGATGCGCATCGTCGAAATTCAGCTTGCCCGCCAGCATCACCCGTCCGACCAGCGCGGCATTGACGGTCTTGGTCATCGACCATCCGAGCAGCGGCGTGCGCGCATCGAAACCGTCTCCATAGCGCTCGGCGACGATCTTGCCGTTATGCACCACGACGATCGCCCGCATCGCTGGCCCGGCGAGTGCCGCGTCTGCGAGCAGCGGGGCGAGCTTGGGATTGTTGGACGCGGCGACACGGTCGCCCTCCGGCCACAGTTCCTCGCTCGGCGGCGGCACGGCAAGATCCTCCTCCGGCGCGGCATTGGCGGCCGCCTGATAGTCGCCATCGGGCACGCTGGTGCAGCCGAAAGCGCCGCGATAAAGCGCATGGCCGGGCGCAAACAGGCCGAGGATGCGCGCCGAGACCTTCCCCTCCTCCCGGTTGACCGAAACACGCACGAGCCTCAGCAGCGGATTGCCGGGTGCCTGCACGTCCCCATAGAGCACCGCATCGGGATCGCGCCCCGCCATGAAGACGTTCGAGCAGACGATCTTCGCCGCATAGCCGTCGCCGACCCGCAACAACTCCGGCGGCCGGACATAGAGCCAGATGGCACCGCCGATCACCACGATGACGACGAGCGCCAGCAGCGCCTTCAGGATACGCAGCACAACACGCATGTTTCTTCCTCCACCGGTGGAGAGAAGCAGGAAACGCAATCACAAAAAAGAGCCGAAACGCACAAGCGTCATTTCATCCCACGCTATCGGCGCAGAAAACGATGCCCACAGCCCGCGTCATCAAACTGTAGCAGCGCCGCGTTAAACGCCCTGAACGCTAAAAACGGTGATGGAATCAGATGACCGAATTTGCACCGGATGCCGGCTTCCGCAAGAACCGGAAACTCAAGGATGCTCTTCTCCGCCACAAGGCATTTTCCAAGGAGGGCTTCTCGGAGCGGCTTTTTGGCTTGCTTTTCTCCGGCCTCGTCTATCCGCAGATCTGGGAAGACCCCGATCTCGACATGCAGGCCATGGAGCTGCAGCCGCATCATCGCATCGTCACGATCGGCTCCGGCGGCTGCAATATGCTGGCCTACCTTTCCAAGGCACCGGCCTCGATCGACGTCGTCGATCTGAACCCGCATCACATCGCGCTGAACCGCCTGAAGCTCGCCGCTTTCAAGAACCTGCCGGGTCACGCCGATCTCGTCCGCTTCCTGGCGATGCCGAACGAAGCATCGAACAGCCGCGCTTTCGACCAGCATCTGTCACCGGTTCTCGACGAGGCGACGCGCAGCTACTGGAACGGCCGCAAGTTCGGCCGCCGCCGCGTCACGGTCTTCGACCGCAATATCTATGAAACCGGCCTGCTCGGCCGCTTCATCGGCGCCGCCCACCTGCTCGCCCGCCTGCACGGTGTGGACCTGAAGCAGATGACCAAGACCCAGTCGATCCGCGAACAGCGCCAGTTCTTCGACGACAAGGTCGCCCCGCTGTTCGAAAAGCCGGTCGTGCGCTGGATCACCGGCCGCAAAAGCTCGCTCTTCGGCCTCGGCATCCCGCCGCAGCAATATGACGAGCTGGCCAGCCTCGCCGCCGACAACTCGATCGCGCCGGTGCTGAAGCACCGCCTCGAAAAGCTCGCCTGCCACTTCCCGATGCGCGACAACTACTTCGCCTGGCAGGCCTTCGGCCGCCGCTACGCCGCTGGCGACGAAGGCCCGCTGCCGACCTACCTGAAGCCGGAGCATTACGAGGTGATCCGCGCCAATGTCGATCGCGTCACCGTGCATCATGCCAACTTCACCGAACTGCTCGCCAAGGAACCGGCCGCCTCGCGCGACCGCTATATCCTGCTCGACGCGCAGGACTGGATGACCGACGAGCAGCTGAACAGCCTCTGGGCCGAGATCAGCCGCACCGCCCGCCCCGGCGCCCGCGTCATCTTCCGCACCGCCGCCGAAAAGAGCATCATCGAAGGCCGCCTCTCGCCCGCCATCCGCGAGCAGTGGGATTACTTCGAAGAGAAGTCGCGCGACATGACGGCTCTCGACCGCTCGGCGATCTACGGCGGCTTCCACATCTACGGGAAAAAGGCGTGACCGAGATCCGCACGCTCCCGGATGCCCAATCCGAAGCACATGCCGGCCTGATGGACGGCATGTACCGCTACCAGCGTCACATCTATGATCTGACGCGCAAATATTACCTGCTCGGCCGCGACAAGACGATCCGCAGCCTCGATGTGCCCAAAGCCGGCACGCTGCTCGAAGTCGGCTGCGGCACCGGCCGTAATCTGGCGATCGCCCATCGTCACTTCCCCGACGCCCGCCTCTACGGCCTCGACATCTCCCAGGAGATGCTGATGTCCGCCCGCAAGACCTTCGCCACCAAGGCTGCGGTTCCGGATTTCCGCGTCGCCGACGCCACCGCCTTCACGCCGCGTGAATTCGGCGCCACCGGTTTCGACCGCATCCTGATCTCCTACGCACTGTCGATGATCCCCGATTGGGAGCGCGCCGTCGACGCGTCCATTGCCGCGCTCAATCCGGGCGGCCAGCTGCATATCGTCGATTTCGGTCAGCAGGAGCGTCTTCCCGGCTGGTTCCGCGCCCTGCTCAAGGGCTGGCTGACGAAATTCCACGTCACGCCCCGCGCCAATCTGCGTGAGGTTCTTGAGGCCCAAGCCCATGAAAATGGCGCGGAATTGGCCTTCGAGACGCTCTATGGCGGCTATGCCTGGCGCGCTGTCATTACCGCCAGGCGCGCATAATTCGCTTGAAACTAACCGATTTTTTACGTTGATATGGTGAAAAGAGGATTATTCCTCGGCTGCATTCGTCTTCGAAGGTCATGCTGTGGGGCAAGTAGATCATTCGTTACATGACGGGATATTCATGCGCGGACTTTTGTTTTGCGTTTTGCCGCTGGCTTTGATGCTCGCCGGTTGCAGCTCCACGGGCTACGACTATCTCGAGACAGCCTCGATCAAGAAGCCCCGCTTCCAGGACACCGATCCGCAGGATTTCGGCCCGAAGACCCCGCATCAGAATGATATTCACGGTATCGACATCTCCAAATGGCAGGGCGATATCGACTGGCAGACGGTGAAGTCGTCCGGCGTCGCCTTCGCCTTCATCAAGGCGACCGAGGGCAAGGACCGCGTTGATCCCAAGTTCAACGAATACTGGCAGCGCGCCCGCGCCGTCGGCATTCCGCACGCGCCCTATCACTTCTACTATTTCTGCTCGTCAGCCGACGAACAGGCCGACTGGTTCATCCAGAATGTGCCGAAGGAATCGATGCGCCTGCCGCCCGTCATCGACGTGGAGTGGAACGCGGAATCGAAGACCTGCAAGCTCCGTCCTGATCCGGCCACCGTGCGTGCCGAAATGCAGCGTTTCATGGACCGGCTGGAAGCCTATTACGGCAAGCGCCCGATCATCTACACCTCGGTCGATTTCCACCGCGACAATCTGCAGGGCTATTTCCAGGATTACCATTTCTGGGTGCGCTCGACGGCAAAACACCCCGAAGTAACCTATGCCGACCGCCGCTGGGCCTTCTGGCAATATACCTCGACGGGCGTCATTCCGGGCATCCAGGGTCCGACGGATATCAATGTCTTCGCCGGCAACCAGAAGAACTGGAACAATTGGGTCGCTGCGGTTTCCAAGGATAGAAATTCTTAGTAACGTCCACCGAACTTTCTTGCTTCCGTCACATTCATCTGTGAAAGCGGCGGACATATTTCGGATATAAGGACGAACCCATGCACCGCTCGCTCGCAAGCCGCTCTGCACTTGCTCTTCTGTTTGCCGTCACGTCTGCCACCACCGTCTTCGCCCAGCAGGCCGCCCCTGCCCCGGCGGCACCCGCCGCCCCGCAGACCCCGGCTGTCGCCTGCGACGGTGATCTCACGCAGTTCCTGGCAGGCGTGAAGGCCGATGCGATCGCTGCTGGCGCCACCGCCGAAGCCGCCGACCAGGCGCTCGCCGGTGCCGTGATCGACCCCAAGGTTCTGAGCCGCGACCGCGCCCAGGGCGTCTTCAAGCAGACCTTCCTCGAATTCTCCCAACGCACCGTCAGCCAGGCCCGCCTCGATATCGGCCGCCAGAAGATGAAGCAATATGCCGATGTCTTCGCCAAGGCCGAACAGGATTACGGCGTGCCGGCCGGCGTCATCACCGCCTTCTGGGCGATGGAAACCGACTTCGGCGCCGTCCAGGGCGATTTCAACACTCGCAACGCCCTCGTGACGCTCTCGCATGATTGCCGCCGCCCCGAGCTCTTCCGTCCGCAGCTGATCGCTCTCATCGAGATGGTCCAGCACGGCGACCTCGACCCGGCGACCAACACCGGCGCATGGGCCGGCGAAATCGGCCAGGTGCAGATGCTGCCGCGCGACATCATCGCCTACGGCATGGACGGCGATGGCGACGGCCACGTGCGCCTGAAGCAGAGCGGCCCGGACGCGATCCTGACGGCCGCGAAGTTCATCCAGCATCTCGGCTTCGAGCGCGGCCAGCCCTGGCTGCAGGAAGTCACCGTTCCCGAGAACCTCCCCTGGGAAAAGTCCGGCCTCGGCGGCACCATGAAGGCCGGCGACTGGTTTGCGCTCGGCGTCAAGCCACGTGACGGTAACACCAATTTCGGCGAGCTCGAAGGCGACCTCGTTCTGCCGCAGGGCCGCCTCGGACCGGCTTTCATCGCCTATCCGAACTTCAAGATCTATCTCGAGTGGAACAAGTCGTTCATCTACACGACCTCGGCCGCCTATTTCGCGACCCGTCTCTCCGGCGCCCAGCCCTACCAGAAGGGCACGCCGGAACAGGGCCTGGTCAACGACCAGATGAAGCAGCTGCAGACCAAGCTGCAGTCGCTCGGCCATGACGTCGGCGAGATCGACGGCATCCTGGGATCCGGCACCCGCGTCGCCATCCAGAAGGAACAGCAGCGCCTGGGCATGCCGGCCGACGGCTGGGCGACCCCCGGCCTCCTCGGCGCCCTCTGAGTCGCCCAGACAAACCGTTACGCAGCAATGCCATCGCGTCCGTCCATCAGGCCGGGCGCGATTTTCTTTTTATGGCGCGATTTCAGGGGCTTCGGCAAAAGCCTTCATCCGGACGCAAGCCTTAACGCCGGGATCGCCGACTTTAACGCGCCGTTAAAATGTGTGAAGAAATTTTCGTCTGAATTTTCCAAACGATTTCAATGCCGTGATTGATACGCACAGCAGTTATCCACTGGCTGTTGCTGCGGCGCAACATGGAATTCGCTTTTCACCCGACACATTTCGGACATAGTATGCCCTCGTTAACGCAAAGGAGGCAGACATGGGTATCACACGATCCTTGAATGTCCTGTTGGTCAGTGCAGCGTTCGCGTTCGTCTTGTCTATGCTCTTCATCTGAGCGGCAAACCGGACCCTATGACTGGAATACCGGACTCCTGAGTGAACAGTTCAGCAAACTAAAAAAGCGCATGTCCCGCCTGACATGCGCTTTTTTGTTGCCGTCAAATCTGGTGCCGTGATCAGGCGGCCGCGCCCTCGGCCTTGGTCTCGCCCCGTCGGAAGCCGAGATTGGTGAGAACCGCCGAAACCAGCGGCGAGCGGTTCATCGTATAGAGATGGAATTCGTGCAGCCCGCGGCGCACGAGATCCTCGATCTGTTCGGCCGCGACATCGGCCGCCACCTTGGCGCGCTCTTCCGGCTTGTCGTCGAGGCCGGCGAAACGCTCGTCGAGGAAAGCCGGGATGACGGTGCCGCAGGCGCCGGCAAAGCGCTTCAGCTGCGTCAGGTTGAGGATCGGCATGATGCCGGGCACGATTGGCATCTTCACGCCCGCCGCCCGCACCTTCTCGAGGTATCGCTCGAAATTGTCGTTATCGAAGAAGAACTGCGTCAGCGCCCGGTTGGCGCCGTTATCGGCCTTGCGCTTCAGCATGTCGATATCGGCAGCGACATCCTTGCTCTCGGGATGCTTCTCCGGATAGGCCGAAACCGAGATCTCGAAATCGCCGATCTCGCGAAGACCCGCGACAAGCTCGGAGGCATTGGCATAGCCGCCCGGATGCGGCTGATAGGGCGCACCGGCGCCGCCGGGCGCATCGCCGCGCAGCGCCACGAAGTGCTTGACGCCCGCCTTGCGGAAATTGTCGATGACCTGATGCGTCTCTTCCTTGGTAGCGCCGACGCAGGTGAGATGCGAGGCCGTGGCAAGCGGGGTCTCGTTGAGGAAGCGCGTGACCGCGGTCAGCGTCGGCGCCTTGGTGGTGCCGCCTGCGCCATAGGTCACCGAGACGAAATCCGGGTTCCAGTCCTGCAGCTCGCTGACGGCCTTCCAGAGCTGTCCTTCCATCTCTTCCGACTTCGGCGGGAAGAACTCGAAGGAAATGCCGATATCGCGGCGGCTACCAGTGTTCAAAGTCATAAATCAAACCTCCCCGGCCAATACTGTACCGGCGCTTTCGGATGCCATAAGGCGCCGCGGATCGCGCGCGAGCCAGATCGTGACCGTGAGGCCCTTCTCGCCCGGCTGACCCGGATGAAGATCGACGGCCTGCTCAACATCGAGCCCCGCCTTGCGCAGCCAGTCGGACATCGACTGATGCGAGAAACCGAGACGGACATGGGCATGCTCGTCGCGAAGATATTCAAGCCCGTGCGGGGCCAGATCGATGACCATCAGCCGCCCGCCGGGCGCCAGCATGCGCGCCGCCTCGTTGATGGCGATTTCGGGCTGGTCGAAGAAATGCAGGACCTGGTGGATGGTCACCAGATCGAAATCCTGGCCCTCGAAGGGCAGGTTCAGGATATCGGCATGGCGCACCGACGCCTTGGTGATTCCTGACTTGTCGAGATTGGCGCGGGCGACGCTCAGCATATCGCGGCTGGCATCGACGCCGATCGCCCGCCGGTAAAGCCCCGACAGCAGTTGCAGGATGCGGCCGGTGCCGGTGCCGAGATCGAGCAGCGAATGGATCGGCTGATTGCCGATGAGCTTGATGACGGCGGCATCGACCTCTTCGTCGGCGGCATGCAGGCGGCGCAGCTCGTCCCATTCGGCGGCGTTGCGGCTGAAATAGGCCTGCGCCCGCTCGGCGCGCTGGCGCTTGACCGACGACAACCTTTCGCCATCGCGCAGAATGACAGGATCGTTCTCGGAAGAATGCTGCAGCAGCATGCGCACCAGAGACGCCGCCTTACCCTCCTGCTTCAGCCGGAAATAGGCCCAGGCGCCTTCCTGATAACGATCGATCAGCTCGGCCTCGCCAAGCAGCTTCAGGTGCCGGGAAATGCGGGGCTGCGACTGGCCGAGAATTTCGGTAAGATCGGTCACCGTCAGGTCACCGGCGGCCAGCAGCGCCAGAAGACGCAGACGCGTCGGCTCACCTGCCGCCTTCAAGACGTCAACGAGCGCATCCAATCCAAGCCTGACAGGTTCAGCCATATTCGACCCAATCAACATATAAAGATATCTTTATGTGATTTGAGAAACCGTGGCAAGCGTCAATCGCGGCTATTCACGAAATTTGCTGGCCGGATAGCGACTTGGACGGGTGGCGTGATTGTCGAGGGCTGCGCTTCTCGGGGGCGCGGCTTGAGGCGGCACTCTCCTCCCTCGTCCCCCAAAACAAAAGCCCCGGCACAAAGGCCGGGGCTCGCATCAAACAGGCTCAAAAAACTCAGCGCGTCAGGCGCTTGTAGGCCTGGCTGCCCGGGTTCAGCGCATCGGGGCCGAGGCGGCGGACCTTGTCTTCTTCGTAGTCCTCGAAGTTGCCTTCGAACCATTCGACATGGCCGTCACCTTCGAAGGCGAGGATATGCGTCGCCAGGCGGTCAAGGAACATGCGATCGTGGCTGATGATGATGGCGCAGCCGGCGAAGTTTTCGAGCGCGCTTTCCAGCGCACCGAGCGTTTCCGTATCGAGGTCGTTGGTCGGTTCGTCGAGCAGGAGGACGTTGCCGCCGGCCTTCAGCATCTTGGCGAGATGCACGCGGTTACGCTGACCGCCCGACAGGTTGCCGACCTTCTGCTGCTGGTCGCCGCCCTTGAAGTTGAAGGCGCCGCAATAGGCGCGCGAGTTCATGTCGAACTTGCCGAGCTTGATGACTTCGGCGCCGCCCGAGATTTCTTCCCAGACGGTCTTGTCGGCGTTCAGCGCATCGCGGCTCTGGTCGACATAACCGAGATGCACGGTTTCACCGATGCGGATAGAACCCTCGTCCGGGGTTTCCTGGCCGGTGATCATCTTGAACAACGTCGACTTGCCGGCGCCGTTCGGGCCGATGATGCCGACGATGCCGCCCGGCGGCAGCTTGATCGACAGGTCGTTGATCAGAGTGCGGCCGTCAAAGCCCTTCTTGATGCCTTCGAGCTCGATGACCACCTGGCCGAGACGCTCGGAGACCGGGATGATGATCTGCGCATCGCCGGGACGGATGTTCTCGGCCGCATCGACCAGCTGTTCGTAGGCCTTGATACGGGCCTTCGACTTGGCCTGGCGAGCCTTCGGGCTGGAGGCGATCCATTCCTGTTCGCGCGACAGCGCCTTCTGGCGGCCGGCTTCTTCGCGGGCTTCCTGCTGCATGCGCTTGGCCTTGGCCGTCAGGTAGGCAGAATAGTTGCCTTCGTACGGAATGCCGCGGCCGCGGTCGAGCTCGAGGATCCAGCCGGTGACGTTGTCGAGGAAGTAGCGGTCGTGGGTGATCATCATCACGGCGCCCGGATAATCGCGCAGGTGCTTTTCCAGCCAGGCGATGGTCTCGGCGTCGAGATGGTTGGTCGGTTCGTCAAGCAGCAGCAGATCGGGCTGCGACAGAAGCAGGCGGCAGAGCGCGATACGGCGGCGTTCACCGCCCGAGAGGTTGGTGACCTCGGCATCCTTCGGCGGGCAGCGCAGCGCTTCCATCGCCATCTCGACCTGCTGTTCGAGATCCCAGAGGTTCTGGCTGTCGATGATGTCCTGGAGCTTGGCACCCTCTTCCGCCGTCTCGTCGGAATAGTTCATCATCAGCTCGTTGTAGCGGTCGAGCACGGCCTGCTTGTCGGCAACGCCTTCCATGACGTTTTCGAACGCGGTCTTGCTTGGATCGAGCTTCGGCTCCTGTTCGAGGTAGCCGACGGTCGCACCTTCGGCGAGCCAGGCTTCACCGGTATATTCCTTGTCCTGACCGGCGATGATGCGCAGAACGGTCGACTTACCGGCGCCGTTCGGGCCGAGAATACCGATCTTGGCGTCCGGGTAGAACGACAGGTTGACGTTTTCGAGGATCTTCTTGGCGCCGTAAGACTTGTTAAGTCCCGACATATGATAAATGAACTGACGTGCCATCTGTGAACTGCTCCAGGCGCAAACTTTTAAAACCGTGCCGCTATGTAGGCGAAACGGGCGCGCCGGGCAACGCCGAAACCGGTATTGCTACCGGATTTCGGGCCTCACGATTGCGTCCCTGCCAGATTTAGCGGCGCCTAGAAGCCTGCCGCATCGACGATCCCCTCGTTGCAGCCGAACGACGTCCGCCCTGCACCCTGGATAAGCTTGCCGAGACCGGCGTTCAGATCCGTCACCGCATCCTCCGAGAGGCCGATCGTCAGCTCGCTGATGACGCGCACCCCGCCTGCCCTACGGCAGCTCATCTTGACGCGGTCGCTGGCGCCGGCGCCGAAACTCTTGTCGAACGCCGCCTTGATCTGCTCGGCGGTCACCATCTTGCCGGTATTGGCGGCGAAGAGATCGCGCACCGCCGAGCCGTTGAGATCGCCCATCAGCCGCACCGCCGTTCCGAAATAGGCGTCGGCGGAAAGTTTGGTGCAGGTGCCGTGCTTGGTCCATTCATGGCGTTCGAGCGCCGATTGCGTTCCCGGCATCGCCTTGGCGAGTGCCGCCGCATTCTCGGGCGTCAGCTTGACCTCAGGAAGCGAGCGCCAGTCGCCATCCTTGTCCGCCGCCTGCTGATCTCCGGGAACTCCGCAGTAATTCTGCCGCATCGGCCAGAGGCCGTGCAGCGAAAAATTCGTCGCATCGTAGCGCTCGGGCGTCTGGCTGGCGCATTCGGCTTTCTTCTGGTTGGTCTGGCAAAAGGCCGGCTGCCAGCTGGCGGCGAGAATGAAGCGAGTGCGCCCCTCCTGCGCCATCACCGAACCGGCGGAGAAACCCGACAACGCAAGCATCACGGCAACAACAAGGAACCTGCTCATCTCCACCCTCTGAAAATAGAACAATACACGAACAAATAAGCATGAAGCCCGCCTCGCCGCAACCCTGAATCGCATGAATTTCCCCTGCATATCGTCGCAGCCGTGCTTGCATTTGCCGCGCGATCTGCTCTGGTACCGGCCGGGAGGACCGAATGTTTTCGCAAACACAATGGCTTAAGAGACCGGACGCGACGCTTGCCTTTCACCATGCGGCGGCAGAGGGCACGGCACGCGCCATCCTGATCGTCTGCCACGGCCTTGCCGAACATTCGAAACGATACGCGCGCTTCGCCGCGGCGATGGCCGCTCGCGGCTATCATGTCTTCGCCCACGACCACCGCGGCCACGGCGAAACGACGGCGCCCGATGCGCCGATCGGCCAGTTCGCGAGGCGCAATGGTCTGGCCCGCGTGCAGGAGGATGTCGCCGCCATGCGCGACTACGCCGCCGGCCTCTATCCCGGCCTGCCGGTTATCCTCTTCGGTCATTCGATGGGCGGACTGATCGCGCTCAACACGGCGGTCTCCTACCCCGAAAAATTCAACGCCGTCGCCGTCTGGAATTCCAACTTCGCCGTCGGCGCGGCGGGGCGCGCGGCCCAGGCCATCCTGCTTGCCGAAAAGGCCCTGAAGGGCTCGGATGTGCCGAGCGGCCTCCTGCCGAAGCTGACCTTTGCCGCCTGGGGCAAGGCCATCCCCGGCCACCGCACCGCCTTCGACTGGCTGTCGCACGATCCCAATGAAGTCGATGCATATATCGCCGATCCGCTCTGCGGCTTCGATGCCTCGGTATCGCTGTGGCTCGACATCTTCGAGCTGACCTTCCGGGCGCCGAAGACCGAGCATTTGAACCGGCTGCCGAAATCCCTGCCGATCCATCTTGTCGGCGGCGGGCAGGATCCGGCAACCGAGCACGGGAAAGCCATTGGATGGCTGTCAAACCATTTGAAACGGCATGCCTTCTCCCGTATCACCACTGAAATATATCAGGACGCCCGGCACGAGACCCTGAACGACACCGGCGCCGCGGCGGCCATCTCGGCCTTCGCCGATTGGTGCGATGGCGTGACGGCACGCTCCTGAGAGCCTCGTAGACAAGAATGGTAGGGCAATGAAGACGACAGCATCCTCCGAAGTCACCATGGGCCTGATGCTCATGCTTCTCTCGGTGCTGTTCTCGCCGCTGATCGATATCTTCGCCAAGCTGGCGATCGCCACCGTGCCGTCGGCCGAGATCACCGCGGCGCGCTTCGCCGTCCAGGCGATCTGCATGCTGCCCGTCGTCATCTGGCGCAAGAACCTCGCCGATCTCTCGTGGAGACAGACCTTCTATCACGCGATCCGCGGGATCATCATGACCATCTCGATGATCTCCTTCGTCGCCACGCTGAAATACATGTCGGTCGCCGATGCGATTGCCATCTTCTTCGTCGAGCCGATCATTCTGACGATCCTCAGCAGCATCTTCCTCGGCGAAGCCATCGGCTGGCGGCGCTACACGGCCTGCGGCGTCGGCTTTTTCGGGGCGATCCTGATCATCCAGCCGAGCTTCCAGGAAGTCGGCTTCGTGGCCCTGCTCCCCGTCGTCAGCGCCGTCTGCATCGCCATCTCGGCGATGATGAACCGGGCGCTGGCGCAGCGCGAGGATCCCTGGGTCATGCAGTTCCAGATGGGCCTCTGGGGCCTCTTCTTCTGCTGCATCATTCTCTATATCGGCGAAAGCAGCGGCTCGGATGTGTTCGATCCGGTCATGCCCTCGGCGCTTGCCTTTTTCTTTCTCGCCGGCGTCGGCGTCATGGCGGCGATCGCCGGCATTCTCGGCGTCTATGCCTATCGCGCCGCCCCCGCCTCGACGCTGGCGCCACTGCAATATTTCGAGATCGTCTCGGCGACGATCTTTGCCTGGCTGGTCTTCGGCGATTTCCCGGATGCGCTGAAATGGCTCGGCATCCTGATCATCATCGCCTCCGGCCTCTACATCATCTGGCGCGAGCGGCGCTTTGCATCCAAGCCCGTATCCGATACATCTGAGGCAACACGGGCGCCGTAAAACCGCCCGCGGGAGGAACATGACGGCCACCAGCAAAAAGCCGCCGCTTGATGGCATCAGGGTGATCGAGCTCGCCCGCGTGCTCGCCGGTCCCTGGGCCGGGCAGATGCTGGCCGATCTCGGCGCCGACGTCATCAAGGTCGAAAATCCCGAAGGCGGTGACGATACCCGCCACTGGGGGCCGCCCTTCGTCGAGGGCGCCGACGGCGAAAACCTCTCGGCCGCCTATTACCACTCGACAAACCGCAACAAGCGCTCGATCACCGCCGACCTGAAGACCGAAGAGGGACAGGCGCTGGTGCGCCGTCTCGCGGCAACAGCCGACGTGCTGATCGAGAATTTCAAGCTCGGCGGCCTCGTCAAATACGGGCTGGATTACGAGAGCCTGCGCAAGATCAATCCGAAGCTGGTCTATTGCTCGATCACCGGCTTCGGCCAGACCGGCCCCTATGCCAATCTCGCCGGTTACGACTACATCGTCCAGGGCATGTCCGGCTTCATGTCGATCACCGGCGAACCCGAGGGCCAGCCGATGAAGGCCGCCGTGGCGATCGCCGATATCTTCACCGGCATCTACGCCGTCTCGGCGATCGAGGCGGCACTGATCCATGCGCTGAAGACGGGTGAAGGCCAGCTTATCGACATGGCGCTGCTCGATGTCCAGTCCGCCGTGCTCGCCAACCAGAACATGAACTATCTCGTCGGCGGCCAGGCGCCGGTGCGGCTGGGCAATGCCCATCCGAACATCTCGCCCTATGAGGTGATCCCGGCTGCTGATGGCTACCTCATTATCGCCGTCGGCAATGACGGCCAGTTCCGCCGCCTCTGCACCATTCTCGGCCTCGAGGGGATCGGCGAGGACGAGCGCTTCGCAACCAACAAGGCCCGCGTCGCCAATCGCGACGAGGTCCGCCGCATCGTCTCCGGCAAGACCCTGAACTGGCCGAAGGCCGATCTTCTGCGGGCCTGCGAGGAAAATGCGGTGCCAGCCGGCGCCATCAATACGATCGAGGAAATGTTTGCCGATCCGCAGGTGATCGCTCGCGGCCTGCGCATCGATCTTGCCGACACCGCCGGGACAATGATCCCTGGCGTCAGAACCCCTGTGGTTCTGTCGGAAACACCGCTACGTTACGAAAGACCGAGCCCGCGCCTCGGCGAGCACCAGGAGGAGGTGCTGGCCGAACTCGAAGCGCTGGAGCGGTCAATAAAAGGGAGGACAACGGCATCATGAAAAAATCGGGTGGAGAACTGATCGTCGAAGCGTTGAAGGCCAATGGGGTGACCCGCCTCTCCTGCGTTCCCGGCGAGAGCTTCCTCGCCGTTCTCGATGCCCTTCACGGCAGCGATATCGAGGTCGTCGTCTGCCGCCAGGAAGGTGGCGCGGCGATGATGGCCGATTGCTGGGGGCGGCTGACCGGCGAGCCCGGCATCTGCATGGTCACCCGCGGCCCCGGCGCCACCAATGCCTCGGCGGGCCTGCACATCGCCCGCCAGGATTCGATCCCGATGATCCTGTTCATCGGCCAGGTGCAGCGCGATGCCCGCGAGCGCGAAGCCTTCCAGGAGGTCGAATTCCGCCGGGCTTTGACCGAATATGCCAAGTGGGTCGGCGAGATCGACGATGCCGCCCGCATCCCGGAATTCGTCACCCGCGCCTTCGCGATCGCCACCTCCGGCCGCCCCGGCCCCGTCGTCCTGTCACTGCCCGAGGACATGCTGCGCGATGAGGTGGAGGCGCCCCGTGCGCGGGCCTATTCGCGCGTCGCCGCCTATCCCGGCCGCCGCCAGATCGACGATTTCTACATGCGGCTCCTGAAAGCCGAGCGTCCCTTGGTGATCCTCGGCGGCACCCGCTGGGATGCTGATGCCGTCGCCGATTTCCGCGCCTTCGCCGAGCGCTTCAAGCTGCCGGTCGGCTGCTCCTTCCGCCGCCAGATGCTGTTCGACCACCTGCATCCCTCCTATGCCGGCGATGTCGGCATCGGCATCAACCCGGCGCTCGCCAAGGAGATCAAGGAAAGCGATCTGCTGATCCTGCTCGGCAGCCGCATGTCGGAAATGCCGTCATCGGGCTATACGCTGATCGACATCCCCTACCCGGCACAGCAGCTCGTCCACATCTATCCCGATCCCTCCGAGCTCGGCCGCATCTACCGGCCGGATCTGGCAATCGCCGCCTCGCCGCAGGATTTCGTCGATGCGCTTGCCGATCTTGAAGCCCCCGCCGAACCGCGCTGGGCCGAGCGCACCGAGCGCATGCACCAGAGCTATCTCGCGTGGTCGAAGCCGCCGCAGACCGGCCCCGGCAATGTCCATATGGGCCCGATCATGGACTGGATCGAAGGCAATACCCGCGCCGATACGATCTTCACCAACGGCGCCGGAAACTACGCCACCTGGCTGCACCGCTTCCACCGCTTCCGCCAGTTCAACACCCAGGCTGCCCCGACATCCGGCTCGATGGGCTACGGCCTGCCGGCCGCGGTCGCCGCCAAGGCGCTGTTTCCCGAGCGCGAGGTGATCTGCTTTGCCGGTGACGGCTGCTTCATGATGCACGGCCAGGAGTTCGCCACTGCCGTCCGTTATAATCTGCCGATCATCGTGCTGGTCATCAACAACGGCATCTACGGCACGATCCGCATGCATCAGGAGCGCGAATATCCCGGCCGCGTCAGCGGCACCGATCTCACCAACCCCGATTTCGCAGCGCTGGCCCGCGCCTATGGCGGCCATGGCGAGACGGTGGAGGCCACAGCCGATTTCGTCCCCGCCTTTGAACGGGCCCGTGCCAGCGGCAAGCCCGCCATCATCGAGATCAAGCTCGATCCGGAAGCCATTACACCGGCGCGGACGCTGACGCAGATCAGGACGAAGAGCTGAAAGGCCACCAAACAAAAAAGCCGGTGGGCGAACCCACCGGCTTCGGATTTCGGAAACAACCGAAATATCAGTCGATCGCCGCGGTGACGATGAACTCGACCTTGTACTTCGGAGCGGCCAGCTTGGCTTCGCTGGTGGCGCGAGCCGGGGTGTTGGCCGGGTCGACCCAGGCTTCCCAGGCGGCGTTCATTTCGGCAAAGTCGGCAATATCGGAGAGGTAGATCAGCGTCTGCAGGATCTTCGACTTGTTCGAGCCGGCAGCCGCCAGCAGGCGATCGACTTCGGCAAGAGCAGCCTTGCACTGATCGGTGACGGTCTCACCTTCGGCAACCTGGCCGGCGAGATAGACGGTGTTGCCGTGGACGACGGCGCCGCTCATGCGGGGACCGGGGCCGATGCGCTTGATGCTCATGGTTTTCTCCTGAGTTTCTTATGGAATGAGGGGCGCGGAACCTAGCCGCGCCAGGATATCAGCTGCGAAGGTGATGGCTCTTCTGATAGGTCGCCGTAGAGCGGGCGCCGGAACGGCAATAGCCGAGCATCGGGCGCGGGAATTCGTCGAGCGCATCGACCATGCCGGCAACCGCTTCCTCGGTCACGCCCATCGGGCCGACAGGCACGTGAGCGATGTCGAGGCCAAGCTCCTTGGCACGCGCTTCGATCACCGAGAACGGCGTCTGGTCCGGGCTTTCGCCATCGGGACGGTGGCAGACGATCGACTTGAAGCCGAGCGCCTTGATCTGATCGAGATCCTCGACCGAGATCTGGCCGGAAACCGAATATTCGTCGTCGATCGGGCGGATGTCCATCGCGAATGCCTCCTGAAAATGAACGGCAGAAGCTCTACGATGCGTAACCGCGAGCGTCAACAACTCGCTCATAGAAAGGCGAAGGTCAGCCCGTAGCTGCGGCTCTCGCCCGGCTTCAGCATGTTGAACTCGCCAGCCGCTTCCAGTTCGCCGCGCGAGACCCAGCGATGCGTCACCGGCTCGATGCCGAGAATATGGGCGGGCTCCTTCTGGTTCCGCCAGACCTGCAGGTAAGGCAGCGTATCGGCACGCATGCGAACCCTGAGCGTCCGGCCATGGACCGCCTTCATCGGCCCGAGCCGCACCTCGGCATAGCCGCTGTCCGTCGCCGGCGCCTCGACGCAGAAGATACCGCCGAGTTCCTCGCCGAAGGTCCAGGGAAAACCGCCGCCATCGAGCATCTTGCCTTCCAGCCGAGTCCCCTCGTCGAACCATTTGCCGCCGACATTCATATGATACATCAGGAAGGTCGGCACCGTCTGGTCACTGGTATTGACGACCTTGTCCTCCAGCGAAACCTCGCCGGTCGCGCCATCGATCTTCCAGAGCCGCTCGATGCGCTGAGGAGGTCCCTCGACGGTGACAAGATCGATATCGGCACGGCACTCGACATTGCCGTTCTCGAACTTGGTCCACAGCACCTTGGCCTTGTGGCCGGACACCGAGCCGTGCAGCGGATAGATCGCTCCGTCGCTGCGGCCCGGGATCGGCTGGCGATGGCGGATATGATCAGGGCCGCAGGTAAACAGAAAGCCCTCAAGCGAATGGTCGATGCGCGGATCGCCATCATCGGGGATCGCCCGCTTCGGCGAAATATCGACGCCATCGACGACGCAGGCGCCGATATCCATGACCGACGTTTCATCCAGCATCAGGCGCGGCCCTTTGGCGGCAGCAAATTCGATCATGGCGTCCTCCCCTGTATCAAAACAGCCGTAGGGTTAGGGGTGGCGCAAGCTTTCGTCAATCACGCTGCGCGCAATTGCCCACAACCGGCAATCAACTCGGAACCGTCAAGGCAAACCAAACGTTTAGCCTCACGCAAGTGATCACGGATATTTTCATAATTTGTTCAGTACGAATTCATAAATTCCACACTAGCGTCAAAATTCGCGGGTGTGTGTCGGCCCAGTCACTGGTTGAGGTGTGAGACGTGAATCGCATTTTGAAATATGGCCTGTCGCTCGCCGCCGTCATTCTGGCCGTCACTTCGGTGATACCGGAAGCGCAAGCGCAGCAATGGGGTGGCCGCGGCCAGCGCGATGTCGTCATGGTAACGCCGGACGGTCAGATCGTCGATTACATCCCGCCGGGCGCCGACGTCTATTATTCCCGTGACCGCAGCGGCAACCGCGTTCTGGTCGACAGCTATGGCCGGATCGTCGCCACCGAAATGCGCTCGCGCGGCTATTACCCGGCAGCGCCCTCGCGCGATCCCTATAACAACGACCCCTATAATGCCGAGAACGGCGACCACAGCCGCTACGGCAGCACCCGCTATATCGAGCGCGGCGCCGTGACCGGCTCGATCCCGCGCGATGCGAGCATCGACCGCCAGCCGCTCGACCAGCCCTATCCCGATCAGCAGAACGGCGACTACGCTTCGATCGACCCCGATCAGCAGGCGCCGCAGGTTGAGCAGCCGCGCACTCCCGAAGAGCCTGCGATTACCCTGAAGGGCAAGTCGAAGCCGGAGATCGTCGCGCTGCAGGTCTTCCTCGACCGCGCCGGCATATCTCCTGGTGTCATCGATGGCCACATGGGCTCGAACGTCACCAAGGCGATCTACGCCTATAACCAGATGACCGGCGAAAATCTCGACCCGAACAATACGGACGCGATCCTTGAGCAGCTGCGCCTTTCCGGCGGCCTGCCCGTCGTCAGCTACACGATCACCCCCTCGGATGCCGCCGGCCCCTATGTAGCGGAAATTCCCGAGGATTACGCCCACAAGGCGCTGCTTCCGTCCCTCGCCTACACTTCCACCACCGAGGCCCTGGCCGAGCGCTTCCACATGGACGAAGGCTTCCTGAAGGAAATGAACCCAGGCGTCGATTTCACCGTTCCCGGCACGATCATCAAGGTCGTCAATCCTGGCGACCCCAAGACCGGCACGGTGGCCAAGATCCTCGCCGACAAGGCCAAGAAGCAGGTCTTCGCCTATGACGATGCCGGCAATCTCATCGCCGCCTACCCGGCCTCGATCGGCTCCGCCGACACACCCTCGCCCTCGGGCACGGTGACGGTCGACCGCGTCGCCTTGAACCCCGGCTATACCTACAATCCGAAGATCAACTTCCAGCAGGGCGCCAACGACAAGGTGCTCAACATCCCGCCAGGCCCGAACGGCCCTGTCGGCACCGTCTGGATCGCGCTCTCCAAGCCGACCTACGGCATTCACGGCACGCCGGAACCCTCGAAGATCGGCCGTACCCAGAGCCACGGCTGTATTCGCCTAACCAACTGGGATGCCACCGAGCTCGCCAAGATGGTCAAGCCCGGCGTCACCGTCGAATTCGTCGACTGACCATTCACAATTGAACAAACAAAAAAGCCGCCGGTCTCCCGGCGGCTTTTTTTTGTTGTGACGTTTTGCCGATCAGGCAGCGTCGCGCATCAGCAGGCCAGAGAGGCGAGCCGCGATCGGCAGCTTCACCGGCAGCTTGCGCATCATTTCCTCGGCGAAACAGAGAGCGTTCTCGCGCGCCTTGTCGAGATTGGAAACGCGGGTCGGGTCCATGGTCGCGAGCGTGCCGCCGACATCGAAGATATCGCGGAAGGCAGAGCGTTCGATGATCGCCGTATCGAGAACCGGAACATGACGCTCGTTGAGCAGCGCCTTGACGATCTGCAGCGCGCGGGTGGTAACCATCGAGTTGACACGGGTGAGAACGACCGAATGGCCGATCTTGATGCCTGCCTTCTCGTCCAGATACTGCAGCAGTTCCAGAACCTGCGCGCCGCCGCGGGCATCCATGGCACAACCCTGGATCGGGATCAGCACGTGGTCGGAAAGACCGACAGCGGTGGCGAGCAGCGGATTGCGCGCGCCCGGCAGGTCGATGATGAAGTAATCGGTATTCGCCTTGTTCTCGCTGATATGCTGCGGCAGCGACGCGGAGGTGACGAAATCGATAACGGAAACGTTGTAGACGTTGCCGGAAATCTCATGCCAGCGCGAAATCCAGTGCTGCGGATCGGCGTCGAGAATGGTGACGCGATATCCCTTGCGCGCAAGCTCGGTTGCCAGCAGCAGCACGGCCGTGGTCTTGCCGGCGCCGCCCTTGGTATTTGCAAAAGTAATGACTGGCATATCAGGTCCTCGAATGGAAAAGCCGCGAGCCGGTATCGCTCTCTTACGCACTTTTCGATTCATCGTGCGGTTAATGCATCCTTTCCAATCGTGGTTAACAAAACCTAAACAGACAGCCCGAAATTGCAGCCTGCATTTCTCACATCCCTAGAATTCAGGATGTCTGCGGACAAAAAAAGCCCGGAAAGCCTGCGCTTTCCGGGCCAGCTGGTTGGTCCGCCTTCGTTAACTTTAGAAGCAATCCCTAAACAGCGCCTTGGTATTTTCGAGCGTCATCGCAACCGGGTTGCCACCGGCGCTCGGATCTTCGATTGCCATGGCCGAGAGTTCGTCGATCCTGTCGGGCGCGATTCCCATCGCCGAGAGGCTTTCCGGCACGCCGAGCTCGGAGCGCAGCTTCAGCACGTAGTCGTAGAAGCCATCGAAACCGCCGGAGATGCCGAGGTAAGCCGCCGCACGGGCGATCTTGTCTTCGATCGCAGCGCGGTTGAAGCGCAGCACGGCCGGCATGACGACGGCATTGGTCATGCCGTGATGGGTGTTGTAGACGGCACCGATCGGGTGCGACAGCGCGTGAATGGCGCCGAGACCCTTCTGGAACGCGACAGCGCCCATGGCGGCGGCCGACATCATGTTTGCGCGGGCTTCCAGATCCGTGCCTTCCTTATAGGCGCGCGGCAGGAATTCCTTGACGAGGCGCATGCCTTCAAGCGCGATGCCCGCGGACATCGGATGATAGAAGGGCGAGGAATAGGCTTCCAGGCAATGTGCGAAGGCATCCATGCCGGTACCGGCGGTGATGATCTTCGGCATGCCGACCGTCAGTTCCGGATCGGAGATGACGACGCCGGGCAGGAACTTCGGATGGAAGATGATCTTCTTCACATGCGTCGCCGAATTGGTGATGACGCTGGCGCGGCCGACTTCCGAGCCGGTACCAGCCGTCGTCGGCACGGCAACGATCGGCGCAATGCCTTCGATGCTCGCGCGCGTCCACCAGTCGCCGATATCCTCGAAGTCCCAGACTGGCCGCGTCTGGCCGGCCATGAAAGCCACGCACTTGCCGAGATCGAGGCCCGAACCGCCGCCGAAGGCGACGACGCCGTCATGACCGCCGTCCTTGAAGGCCTTGACGCCGGCTTCGAGGTTCTTCTCGTTCGGGTTCGGATCGACATCGGCGAAGATCGCCCGGCCGAGACCGGCATCTTCGAGAATGTCGAGCGCGTTCTTGGTGATCGCCATCGAGGCGAGGCCCCGATCGGTGACCAGCAGCGGCCTCTTCATGCCGAGGCTCTTGCAGGCGTCGGCGAGCTCCTTGATGCGGCCGCGGCCGAGCTTGACCGCTGTCGGGTAGCTCCAGTTGGCTGTGATGTTGCTGCTCATGCTGTGACTTTCTTCAGGTGATAGGATTTCGGACGCGTCAGGTTCTGGAAGCCGATGATCGACAGCGAGCCGCCGCGACCGGTTTCCTTGACGCCGGTCCAGCAAAGCGCCGGATCCAGATAGTCGGCGCGGTTCATGAACACCGTACCGGTTTCGATTTCGCGGCCGAGGCGCCCTGCCCGCTCGGCATCCTTGGTCCAGAGCGAGGCCGTCAGGCCGTACTGGCTGTCATTCATCAGCGCCAGCGCTTCCTCGTCGGACTTAACCTTCATGATGCCGACGGCCGGGCCGAAGGTTTCTTCGCGCATGAACTCCATCGAATGGTCGACGTTCACGAGGATCTGCGGAGCGAGATAGGCACCGCCATCGTCCTGCGGGAAGAGCTTCGGATCGACCAGCGCCTTGGCGCCCTTGGAAACCGCATCGGCGATCTGCTCGCGCACCACCTTGGCAAAGCGCTTGTTCGCCATCGGGCCGAGAGAGGTCTCAGGATCGAGCGGATTGCCGAGCTTGTAGTTCGACACCCAGGCGACCGACTTCTCGACGAAGCTGTCGTAGAGCGACTCGTGCACATAGATGCGCTCGATACCGCAGCAGCACTGACCGGAATTGTAGGTCGCGCCATCCATCAGCGTATCGACGGCAGCGTCGAGATCGGCATCTTCCATGACATAGCCCGGATCCTTGCCGCCGAGCTCGAGGCCGAGACCGGTGAAGGTGCCGGCTGCCGCCCGCTCCATCGAACGTCCACCTTCGACCGAACCGGTGAAGTTGACGAAATTGAAGCTGCCGGCCGCGATCAGCGCCGAGGTCGTCTGGTGATCGAGGAAAACGTTCTGGAAGACATCCTCGGGAACGCCGGCTTCGACGAAGGCCTGCACCAGCCGCTCGCCGACCAGCAGTGTCTGCGACGCATGCTTCAGCACCACGGTATTGCCGGCCATCAGTGCCGGAGCGATCGTGTTGATCGCTGTCATGTAGGGGTAGTTCCACGGCGCGACGACAAAGACGACGCCATGCGCTTCGCGCTCGATGCGGCGCTCGAACTTGTCGCTCTCCTCGACTACGAGCGGCGCCAGTGCTTCCGCCGCGATCGACGCGACGTAGTTGGAGCGCTCGTTGAAGCCCTTGTACTCGCCGCCATAACGGATCGGACGGCCCATCTGCCAGGCGATCTCGGGAACGACGACGTCGGACATCTCGTTGAGACGCGCGACACCCTTCAGCACCAGCTGAACGCGATCTTCGAGCGGACGCTTCGCCCAGGTCTTCTGCGCTTTGCGCGCGCGGGCCACGGCTTCCTTCGCCGCCTCCAGCGAGAGCGCCGGACGCTCCGCGTAAACCGATCCGTCGACCGGCGATATGCATTGGATAATAGTCATCAGTTATGCTCCAGACTTAACAGGCCAGCGTGCGAACATGGCCCGCAGCGCCGTAGGAAAGAATTGCGCGATCGCGCGTGATGATCGTCAGGTCGTTTTCCCGCGCGGTCGCAATCAGTATGCGATCGATGGGGTCTTTATGAATCAGCTGCGGCAATGAGCAGGACGCCATGAAGATGTTTGCGGTCACTGGTTGTTCGTCAATGTCTGCTTCGAGCCTGAAGTCGTTATACCACCTCTCCGCGCTCTTGGTTTCGCGAATGCGCCCTCGTGCCAAAAGCATCGCCATCTCCCATGCCGTCACAGCGGAAACGAAAACCGGCAGTCGAGCAACTCTCGCATCCGCAAGCGCGGCCAAGGCCTTTTCGGCCAGGGGCTCGCTCCTCGTCATCCAGATTGCGGCGCAGGTATCGAGCAGAAAAGCACTACTCATTGTATAGCTTCTCGCCCCACTCCTCGTCCCACTCCATCGGCGCGGTCAGATCGACCCCCGGCATGATGGTCAGCGTCCCCTTCATGCATCCCCACGCGGGGTGCACTTCCAGCAGCGTCCCATCATCCAGTTCCATCCAGCGCTTGCCATCCTTGTAGATGACATCGTCCTCCGTAAACATCTTCACCGGCGGCTCATCCGGTTGCGCCGGATTGGCGCCTGAACTTTCATAGCCCGCCTGCTTCTTCTCGGCGAACCCGGCGAGATCACCGCGCCGATGCGCCGCAACCTCATCCAAGGGAACGCCGATATAATCGGCGATCTGGTCCTGCTCCTCAGCGCTCATCTTCCGTTCGCCGCTCAGCATGCGCGACACCGCACTCGGATCAAGCCCCATGAAACGCGCCATATCGCGAAGCGAGGAGCCTCGCTCCGAGAGCTTTTCATAGAACCATGCGCTGTCGATCACACCCATGTCGATCTCCTCTGAAAACGCAGATCACATTAGCATAATGCGACCAACGCAACAATCGGAGCGAGTGTTGCGATTATCTCAAGCCCTCTCGAACCCTCGCGCCACCTCCCAGTCCGTGATGCGACGGTCGTATTCCTCCTGCTCCCATTCGGCAGCGCGGGTATAGTGGTCGATGACGTCGTCGCCGAAGGCGCTGCGCAGCATCTTCGACTTCGTCATCGCCGTGGTTGCCGAGCGCAGCGTCCGCGGGATCTCGCGCACCTTGCGGGCGCCATAGGCATCTCCCACGAAGGGCGCTTCGAGTTCAAGCTTGTTCTCGATCCCGTCGATGCCTGCGGCAATCAGCGCGGCAAAGGCGAGATAGGGATTGAGATCGGAGCCGCCGACGCGGCATTCGATGCGGATCGCCTTGGTGCCGTCGCCGCAGAGGCGATAGCCGGCGGTGCGGTTGTCCTTGCTCCAGATCGCCTTGGTCGGCGCGAACGTACCGGCCATGAAGCGCTTGTAGGAGTTGATGTAGGGCGCCAGGAAATAGGTGATCTCGCTCGCATGGGCGAGCAGGCCGGCGACATACTGCTCCATCAGCTTCGACATGCCGTATTTGCCCTTCTCGTCGAAGAACAGCGGCTTGCCATCGAGGCTCCAGAGAGACTGGTGAATATGCGACGAGCTGCCCGCAGCATTGTAATGCCACTTGGCGAGGAAGGTGATGGCCTTGCCCTTCGACCAGGCGATTTCCTTGCAGCCGTTCTTGATGATCGTATGGCGGTCGGCCATCGTCAGGGCCTCGGCATAGCGGACGTTGATCTCTTCCTGACCGGCAGAAGCCTCGCCCTTCGAGTTCTCGACCGGGATCTCGGCGCCCTGCAGACCGGTACGGATCGCCCGCATCACTTCCTCTTCCTTGGTCGTCTGGAAGATGTGGTAATCCTCGTTATAGGCGCTGGCGAGCTTCAGGTTGCGATATCCGGAGGCATGAGCCGATTCATAGGTCTGGTCGAACAGGAAGAATTCGAGCTCCGAAGCCATGAACGGCTTCATGCCCATCGCCTCCAGGCGCTTCACCTGCTTCTTCAGGATGGCGCGCGGCGAATGCGGCACCTCCTCATGCGTATGGTGATCGAGCAGATCGCAGAGAACGAGCGCCGTGCCCTCGAGCCAGGGAATGCGGCGCAGCGTCGAAAGGTCCGGCTTCATCGTATAGTCGCCGTAGCCCTTTTCCCAGCTCGTCGCCTTGTAGCCGGAGACCGTCTCCATCTCCATGTCGGTCGCCACGAGATAGTTGCAGCTATGCGTTTCCTTCCAGGCGCTGTCGAGGAAGTATTCGGCCTGGAAGCGCTTGCCCATCAGGCGGCCCTGCATGTCGATCTGGCACGCCAGAACCGTATCGATGCGGCCCTCGGCCACGTCCTTCTTGAGATCGTCGAGAGTATAGCTGGTCGTCATCTTTTACCCGCCTGCTTCTTTTGAATTGAGAATTCGGAACAACGAAAGGGCATGCAGCGGCAGGCGATGCCTGCCCGATGCTTTTTCATTGAACCGGGGATAGGGCCGCGTGCGCCGCGGCCCCGCCATTCGAGAGGGAAGCCTCTGGCCTTAGTGCTGGCCGACAGCCTTTTCGGCAGCGGCGATCTCCGCCTGACGGCGTGCCACTTCGTCGCCGATCGGCGGGCCCTTGAAGCGGCGCTTCTCGAAGCCGAACCAGACGATGCCGGTCAGAACGAGGAAGCCGACCGTCACGTAGAGAGCCGGACCATTCGGCGGCTGAACGCCGAGGATGAAGATCAGGATCATGGCGAGAACGGTGAGGACTGCAAAGAGCTTGAAGACGCCTTCGCCGAGGTTCCACGGACCCATCTTGTCCCACTTCGACGTACCCCAGGCGAAGAGACCGAGCGTGATCGGGATCGCGAAGGAGAAGAACAGGAAGATGACCGTGCACGAGACGACGATGGTATAAACCGGCGTGTCACCGATCGAAACCAGCGACGAGCCCCAGACGAACAGCACCGAGAGGATCGAACCCGTCCAGATCGCGGCAACCGGGGTGCGGTATTTCGGGCTGACCTTGGCGAGCGCCTTGGAAGCCGGAAGGCCGCCGTCACGCGAGAAGGCGAAGATCATGCGCGAAACGGATGTCACCGTCGCAAGGCCGCACAGCCACTGGCTGACGAGGATTGCGAAATAGAGGATGTCCTTGACGACAGGATTGACCTGCGCGTCCATCGCCCAGAAGAACACGTTCCAGCCCTGCTTTGCAGCATCGTCCATGTTCGGCAGCATGAGGACGAAGGAGCACAGCATGATGTAGCCGAACAGCGCCGACCACAGGACCGACGAAACCATGCCGCGCGGAACCGAGTGAGCCGCCTTGACGGTTTCTTCCGACGTATGGGCCGAAGCGTCATAGCCGGTGATCGTGTAGATCGGCAGCAGCAGACCGAGCAGGAACACCCAGGCGCCCGATGTCGCCGGCCAGACGTTGCCGCCCGCTTCGCCGGAATAGTTGGCGAAGGTGAAGAGACGGCCGATCTCGTAGGACGGCGCTGCAAACAGGCAAACTGCCGAAAGCACAATGGCCGTTGCGAAGATCAGGTAGCCCGAGAAGTCCGTGAGCTTGGCGGTGAGGCCGATGCCCATGTGGTTCACGAGCGCCTGTGCACCGGTGATGACGATGAGGAAGACGATGCGAACCGCAGTCGTATCCGTCAGGCCGAAATAGCTGGTGCCGAAGGAACCCATAAAGAAGTAATAGGTGCCGACGTTGATGGCGCCGAGAACGGTGACCAGACCGAGCAGGTTGAACCATGCGGTCAGCCAGCCGGTGAAGCGGTTGCCGAGGATCGAACCCCAGTGATAGAGGCCGCCGGCCGTCGGATAGGCAGAGCTGATCTGCGCCATCGCCACGGCGAAGACGAGCGATACGAAGCAGCCGATCGGCCAGCCGATGCCGATTGCCGCGCCGCCAGCTCCTGCCGTGGCCTGTGCCAGCGAATTGATGCCGCCGGAGAGAATGCAAATAATCGAGAATGACACTGCGAAGTTCGAGAACGAGCTCATCCGCCGTTCAAGTTCCTGGGCATAGCCCATGGAATGCAGGACGCTCATATCCTGCTTTTTATCCAGATCGGTATAGTCAGACATGACTTCCCCCTGTTAGCGATCGGCCGCGGGATTGCGGTCGATCCTGTGCCAAATTGTCCGTGGCATTTGCCATCGGACGTCCGCAGCTAAGCTGCTCCCTGGGGCCGTTTTCTTTTTATAGTCAGCCTTCCAGACACTGCTGGAGAAGCCCTGTGAGATAGTCGGCCATGACCCCTTGACCGGCATCGTCATTGATAAGGTCGTTGCGGACCTCGATCATTACATTGCGGAACCCGTTGGAAACCCCGTGCAGGATGAGCGTATGTGTCACGCCGTCTGCAGGGCCGTAGGGTTCATTGCGTTCTGTCTTGTAGAGCGGCGCATCGGCCGCAGCCGTCAGCATCTTGTCCGCGAGGCGGCTGTCGGCATCGTGCAGGATACCGAGCTCGACTGCACGCGGCTTGCCGTTGAAGACAGGCGTAAAGCTGTGGATTGTGACAATCACGCTCTCCTGTCCCCTCGCCTTGCGCTCCGCAATCAGCTCGCGCACCGCATTGTGAAAGGGAATGTACAACGCTTCGGTGCGCGCCTGCCGCTGTTCGGAAGTGAGTCCCTGGTTGCCGGGAATGGCGTAGATCTCGCTCTTCTCCGGCATTGCGCCCGGCGCTTCCGGCGGCCGGTTGCAGTCGTAGATCAGACGGGAAAAACGCTGGTAGACGAGCGTCGCATCCAGCGCTGCCGAAATCCCGCGCGCCACCGCCAGAGCGCCCGGATCCCAGGCGATGTGGCTTTCCAGTGCATCCTTTGAAAGGCCGAGATCGCCGAAGGCTTCCGGCAGGGTCCGCGACGCGTGTTCGCAGATGACGAGCACCGGGCTCTTGCCGCCGCGCCGCTCGATGCCGGCGCAACTTCCTTCTGCTTCGCTTAGGACCTTGAACTCGTTGAGCACGTGGGCTGCGCCTCGCCAGATGGCTTTATAAAAAATTATTAAGAAAAGAATTCTTCAGCTTTTCCACACTGTCAAGCGCGCTCTGAAAATTTCTTTTCATGACAATGGTTGACATGGATTGTGACAGCGTTGTTAACTTTGAGTGGGAAAGTGGCACCTGACGCAAAGGGAAAGCGTCGGGATCAAAACAAGCCATTCCCGGGGAGCAAGATCGAGTGAACGCCGCGTCGAAGACGGTCTCGGACGTAATCCATGCGCATTTCGACGTGCTGACGCGCGCCGAGAAGCAATTGGCCGAAAGTCTGCTGGACAACTACCCGGTCTCAGGACTGGGCAGCATCACGACCATTGCCGAAAATGCCGGCGTTTCCACGCCCACGGTCGTGCGCATGGTCCAGAAGCTCGGCTTCAAGGGATATCCGGATTTCCAGGCGCACCTGCATCAGGAAGTCGAGGCGACGATCTCCAACCCGATCGCCAAGCATGACCGCTGGGCCTCGAATGCGCCGGGCACCCACATTCTCAATCGCTTCGCCGATGCCATCATCGGCAATCTGCGCCAGACGCTCGGCGATCTCGACACCGCGACCTTCGATAGCGTCGCCTCGCTGCTGTCGGACCGCAAGCGCGGCCTCTATTTCGTCGGCGGCCGCATCACCGGTGCGCTCGCCGAATATTTCTTCACGCATATGCAGGTCATCCGGCCGAACACCGCCCTGCTCTCCTCCAATTCGTCGAGCTGGCCGCAATACGTTCTCAATATGAACGCCGGCGACCTGCTGATCATCTTCGACATCCGCCGCTACGAGCAGGAAATGGTGAGCCTGGCACAGGCAGCGCGCAAGCGCGGCGCCGAGATCATCGTCTTCACCGACCAGTGGGGATCGCCCGCCGCCAAGCTCGCCAGGCACGCCTTCCGCGTCCAGATCGAGGCGCCGTCGGCCTGGGATTCATCCGTCGTCACTCTCTTCATTGTCGAGGCACTGATCGAAGCGGTCCAGAGCTCGACCTGGGACGAAACGAAGGAGCGCATGAAAACGCTGGAGGGCCTGTTCGAGCAGACCAGGCTCTTCCGCAAACTTGGGTAAGAGGGAAAGGGGCAAGATTAAATAAAATCAATGAAGGCGCAGACAAAATAGAGCGGCGTGTCGCAAACGGAACAGCACCGGCAACCGCCTGCAATCAAAAGAAAAATTAACGTCACGCGACTGTCATACAAGCTTCATGCAAGGTCAGTAACAGCTTCGCCAGACCACTGAAAACCGAAGGAGAACAACAGTGATCTCTAACATTTCTCGACTGCTTTCGCTTTCTACTGCGATCGTCGTTGCTTCGACTGCAATTGCTGCAGCTGAGCCGAGCGCCGACCTGATCGCTGCCGCCAAGAAGGAAGGCACGCTGACGACCATCGCTCTGCCGCACAACTGGTGCGGTTACGGCGACGTCATCGCAGGCTTCAAGGCCAAGTACGGCATCGAAGTCAACGAACTGAACCCGGATGCAGGTTCGGGCGACGAAATCGAAGCAATCAAGGCCAACAAGGGCAACACCGGCCCGCAGGCTCCTGACGTCATCGACGTCGGTCTCTCCTTCGGCCCGTCGGCCAAGGCTGAAGGCCTGATCCAGCCGTACAAGGTCTCGACCTGGGATTCCATTCCGGACTCCGCAAAGGACGCTGACGGCTACTGGTACGGCGATTACTACGGCGTTCTCTCGTTCGTCGTAAACACCGACATCGTCAAGAACGTCCCGAAGGATTGGGCCGACCTGAAGAAGCCGGAATACGCCAACTCGATCTCGCTCGCTGGTGACCCGCGCGCTTCGAACCAGGCTGTCCAGGCCGTCTACGCTGCTGGCCTCGCTGCCGGCGAAAAGGACGCAACGAAGGCTGGTGAAGCAGGTCTCTCCTACTTCGCAGAGCTCAACAAGGCCGGCAACCTCGTTCCGGTTATCGGCAAGTCCGCTTCGCTCGCTCAGGGCTCGACCCCGATCGTCGTCGCATGGGACTACAACGGTCTCTCCTGGCGCGACAGCCTGAACGGCAACCCGCCGGTTGAAGTCGTCGTTCCGACCTCGGGCGTTGTTGCTGGCGTTTACGTCCAGGCGATCTCCGCTTTCGCTCCGCACCCGAACGCTGCGAAGCTCTGGATGGAATACCTCTATTCGGACGAAGGTCAGCTCGGCTGGCTGAAGGGCTACTGCCACCCGATCCGCTTCAACGACCTCGCTCAGAAGGGCAAGGTTCCGAAGGAACTGCTCGACAAGCTGCCGCCGGCTGAAGGCTATGCAAAGGCCGTCTTCCCGACGCTCGACGAGCAGGACAAGGGCAAGGCTGCTATCACCGGCAAGTGGGATAGCGTCGTCGGCGCCAACGTTCAGTAATATCTGCTGCCATGCCTCCCCGCCCACGGCGGGGAGGTTCTTTTTCCCCTCGACGTCCCCGGATGAGCATCCATGAGCACCGTGACTGCGCCTGCGGCAAGCAGTGCCCCATTCATCAACCGCGATCGCGTGGTGGATTGGCTCGGCATCGCCCCATTCATCATCTTCGCCCTGCTGTTTCTGATCATCCCGACGCTCTATCTGGTCATCGGCGCGTTCTTCACGCCGGACGGTCAATTCACGCTGAAGAACATCGCCGATCTCTTCACACCATCCATCCTGAGCGCATACTGGATCAGTATCCGCGTCTCGGTTGCCTCGGCTCTCGGCGGTGCGCTCATCGGCTTCTTCCTCGCCTGGGCCGTGGTGCTCGGCGGCCTGCCCGCCTCGGTGCGCGGCACGCTGCTGACCTTCTCGGGCGTCGCATCCAATTTCGCCGGTATCCCGCTCGCCTTCTCGTTCCTGGCGACGCTCGGCCGCACCGGCCTCGTCACCATTTTCCTGCGTGACTGGTTCGGCTTCAATCTCTACGGCACGGGCTTCAACCTGCTGTCCTTCTTCGGCCTGACCATCACCTACATGTATTTCCAGATCCCGCTGATGGTGCTGATTCTGACGCCTGCCCTCGACGGCATGAAGAAGGAATGGCGCGAGGCTGCCGAAATCCTCGGCGCCAGCAACCGCCAGTACTGGACGATGGTCGCCCTGCCGATCCTCTGGCCGAGCCTGCTCGGCACGACGCTGCTGCTCTTCGCGAACGCCTTCGGCGCCATCGCGACCGCTTACGCGCTGACCGGCTCGTCGCTGAACATCGTGCCGATCCTGCTCTATGCGCAGATCCGCGGCGACGTTCTGCACAACGCCAACCTCGGCTATGCGATCGCGCTCGGCATGATCGTCATCACCGGCGTATCGAACGTCCTTTACCTCATGCTGCGCATGCGCGCTGAACGGTGGCAGAAATGAAGGGACAACGTATCGGCGCCTGGATCGCGATCATCATCGGCGCGACCTATTTCATCGTCCCGCTTCTCGGCACGCTCGAATTCTCGCTGCGCATGCGCCGCGACGGCTACAGCTTCGATGCCTACAAGTCGGTCTTCTCCGACGCGCAGTTCCAGCAGACCTTCGGCTATTCGATGCTGATGGCTCTGATGACCATCATCTTCGGCATGCTGCTCGTCGTGCCGACCGCCTATTGGGTGCGCCTGCGCCTGCCGCAGATGCGCCAGGTCGTCGAGTTCATCACGCTGCTGCCGCTGGTCATTCCGGCGATCGTCATCGTCTTCGGCTATCTGCGCATGTATAACTCGTCGTCGATCCTGCCGATGACGGGCTCGACCATGGGCACCAACGTGCTCTTGGTCTTCTCCTACATCACCCTGTCGCTGCCCTACATGTACCGCTCGGTCGATACCGCGATGCGCGCCATCGACGTGCGGACCCTGACGGAAGCCGCCGAAAGCCTCGGCGCCAAGTGGCCGACGATCATGTTCAAGTGCATCTTCCCGAACGTCATGAGCGGCGTCCTCTCCGGCGCCTTCATCACGCTCGCGATCGTCATGGGCGAGTTCACCTTCGCAGCCCTGCTCAACCGGCCGGCCTTCGGCCCGTATCTGCAGCTCGTCGGTGCCAACAAGGCCTATGAACCCTCGGCACTCGCCGTGATCGCCTTCTCCATCACCTGGCTCAGCATGGGCTTGCTCAATCTCGTCTCCCGCTTCGGCAAGGCCCGTCCGGCCAAGGCTTAAGGTATCCGTCTCATGTCATTTCTCACGCTGACCAACATTCAGAAGTCCTTCGGCCAGGTCCAGGTCGTCAAGAACTTCAACATGAATATCGAGAAGGGAGAATTCGTCTCCTTCCTCGGCCCATCGGGCTGTGGCAAGACCACGATCCTGCGCATGATCGCCGGCTTCGAAACGCCGACCGGCGGCGCGCTGACGATCAATGGCAAGGACCAGACCTCGCTGAAGCCGAACCAGCGCAATATCGGCATGGTCTTCCAGGCCTACGCGCTGTTCCCGAACATGACGGTGCACGACAACGTCGCCTTCGGCATGAAGGTCGCCGGCAAGCCGAAGGCCGAGATCGACGCCCGCGTGAAGGAAATGCTGGCGCTGATCCATCTCGGCCACCTCGCCGACCGTTTCCCTTACCAGATGTCCGGCGGCCAGCAGCAGCGCGTGGCGCTCGCCCGTGCTCTCGCCGTCAAGCCGCAGGTCCTGCTGCTCGACGAGCCGCTCTCGGCGCTCGACGCCAAGATCCGCGTGTCGCTGCGCGAAGAAATCCGGGCGATCCAGCGCCAGCTCGGCATCACCACGATCTTCGTCACCCATGACCAGGAAGAAGCGCTGTCGATCTCAGACCGCATCGTCGTCATGAACTCGGGCAAGGCCGACCAGATCGGCACGCCGTTCGAGATCTACAACACGCCCGCCACCCGCTTCGTCGCCTCCTTCGTCGGCACGTTGAACCTGATCGAAGCCAAGGTCGTCGACCCCGCCGCCAACCGCATCCAGATCGGCGATCAGGGCGTCACGCTGAAGCAGTCGGTCCAGACCTACAAGGCCGGCGACACCGTGCAGCTGGCGCTGCGCCCGGAAGCCGGTTCGCTCGCCGAAGGCGTCAAGAGCGATACGGCACTGACCGGCCAGGTCGTCTCCGCCCACTTCCTGGGCTCGGTCATCCGCACCCGCATGAATGTCGGCGGCAACGTCATTTCCTTCGACATGTTCAACAACCCGGGCGTCGCCCCGCCGCAGGCTGGCGAAACGGTAACGCTGCGCTTCATGGCGGCCGATCTGCTGGTGATCAGGGATTGAGAACAGACTTGGCGAACGGACCAAGGCAGAAGCTGCGGCCCGGAGCCCCCTCACCCTACCCTCTCCCCGAGGGGAGAGCGACTGTCTTCTGCGTCAAGCGTCTTGCCATGGTTTGTTGTCCCTGATGATGGCGTTGAGGATGGTGAGGAGCTTTCGCATGGTTGCGACG